>NZ_CAXTNP010000380.1:0-5929 GCF_964245575.1 uncultured Nostoc sp.
GGATTGGGGATTGGGGATTGGGGATTGGGGATTGGGCATTGGGCATTGAAAAGAGGAGGCAGAAGTTCTTTAATTTTGAATTTTGAATTTTGAATTTTGAATTGATTTCCCCCCACTCCCCCTTAATATCAACATCCAACCCTAATATTGGGAATACTCAATCCAGTAGGTGTGAGGATGGAACGGTGGTAGAAGAAGGCGCATATTGGTTAGCTTGGGCGCAAATTTCGGGAATTGGCCCAGTATTACTGCGGCGGCTGCAACAGCATTTTGGCACGTTGGCAACAGCTTGGAACGCTACCAAGGTACAGTTGGGAGAAGTAGAAGGTTTTGGTTTTCAAACATTAGAAAAAGTAGTACAACAGCGATCGCGTTTGCACCCAGAACAGCTATTCTCCAAGCACCAGCAGGAAAATTCTCATTTCTGGACACCAGCAGATGCAGATTATCCCCGCTTACTGTTGGAAACTCCGAGTCCACCGCCGATTTTATATTATCGCGGTGAAGTCGAACTCCAAGAAAATCTCGGACAAAAACCGATGGTTGGAATTGTCGGAACACGCCAACCCTCAGAATATGGTATCCGTTGGACTCGCCAAATTAGTACAGCTTTGGCTAAAAATGGCTTTACAGTTGTTTCTGGTATGGCAGAAGGAATTGATACAGAAAGCCACATTGCGGCTATGAAAGCAGGTGGACGCACGATCGCAGTTTTGGGAACTGGTGTCGATGTCATCTATCCACATAAAAATCGGGATTTGTACAAGCAGATTTTGACGGCTGGGTTGGTTGTGAGTGAGTACCCCACAAAAACCCCACCCGATCGCAAACACTTTCCCCGTCGCAACCGAATTATTGCAGGCTTAAGCCGCGCTATCCTTGTAATGGAAGCGCCGATAAAATCTGGTGCTTTAATTACTGCTACCTACGCAAATGAATTTGGTAGAGATGTCTATGCACTGCCTGGTAGAGTAGATGATTACCCATCCCAAGGGTGTTTAAAGTTACTGAATCAGGGAGCAAGTTTCATCCTCAAAGAATTAGATGAACTGTTAACAATGCTAGGAGCAATACCACAAATTGATGGAGTCGAGGCTTCCATAGCACCAGAACAGTTAATGCCAATTTTATTGCCAGAATTGCAAACGGTAATGGATGCGTTGGCAAGTGAAGCTTTACCCTTCGATTTGATTGTCCAACAAACCGGCATGGCTGCTGGTTCAGTTTCCGGTGTCTTGTTACAGTTGGAACTTATGGGTTTAATTTCGCAACTACCAGGAATGCGGTATCAAAAAAGTTAAGAGTTAAAAGATAATAGTATAGTTGAGCTTTTTAACTTTGTTTTTAGCGATTTAGCTAACAGATTTATGAGAATATAAAAATACAATTTTTATATAAAAAAAACTACTTAAAATAATGAATCAGTGGGCTTTTGAATACCAAGTAGAAAATATAGGTAAATCTGTTATTTTGCACGCAGACTGTTTCGAGTGGCTGAGTAGAATACCAGAAAACAGCATTCATGCAGTAGTTACAGATCCACCTTATGGGGTGAAAGAATATGATTTTGACCAGTTGCTAAAAAGAGCAAATGGAAACGGAGGGATTTGGAGAATACCACCATCATTTGATGGACATCAACGCGCACCTTTACCACGATTTACCGCACTTACTACCAAAGAACGTTTAGTTTTAAAAAATTTCTTTATAGAATGGGCAAAACTAGTAGTACGTGTACTTCGTCCTGGTGGTCATGTTTTTATAGCAAGTAATGCATTTCTTTCCCAGTTAGTTTTTTCTGCTTTAGTTGAGGGTGGTTTGGAGTTTCGTGGGGAATTGATTCGTCTGGTGAGAACACTTCGTGGTGGCGATCGCCCAAAAAATGCCGAAGATGAATTTCCTCATGTGTCTTCCATGCTCAGAGGATGTTATGAGCCGTGGGGTATTTTACGAAAACCAATACCAGTAGGAATGAAACTCAGCGAATGTTTGCGAGAATTTCAAACTGGAGGGTTAAGACGCAACAAAGATGGTACACCTTTGGGTGATGTTATTGCCAGTGAGAGGACACCTCAGAAGGAACGAGCTATTGCAAATCACCCAAGTCTGAAACCACAGTCTTTTTTACGTCAGGTCGTTTATGCCGCACTGCCTTTAGGTGAAGGTATAATTGCTGATACTTTTATGGGTTCTGGTTCGACAGTTGCAGCGGCGGAAGCTGTTGGTGTTTGCTGCATTGGTATTGAGCGGAATTTAGATTATTACGAGATGAGTTGCACCGCTATTCCTAACTTGATAACTTTAGAAACCCCTTCCCAAAATATTACAGACTTGCAATTAACGCTATGGTAGATTGGGAATTTGATAAATCCAATTGGACATGATTTTTTGATATCCAGATTTAGTAACACTGGCAGTTATTGTTCTACGACTAATTTCCGAACGCCCAGAGAATGACCAATCATTTTTTGTGAGGTTAGCACCAACAACCTTGATAAAACGAAAGGGCTTTGGCTGAATACCTTGAACAGCGTCACTAGGACGGTTGCTATCAAAAACAAACACCATCAGCCAAGTACCTTCGGGATTATGACCCTGCCATCCACTCTGATAACGAGAAGCTTTTACTTCAATACCAATATGAGAATGCTGTACAGAGTTTTTAGGAAACATCCCAGCAGGAATTAAATCAGGATGTCCATTATGATATTGATTTGTAACCAGGCTAGAGCAATATTTCGGAATATTTGAAATCATGAATTCTCCAACCATACTGCTAAAGTTGGCTGGCATCAGCATTACCTCAAGACGTTCCATTTCTTTACTGTAAAGCTGTTGATTGATAAAGCCGAAAAACTCTACAAAATTATTCATTGCCAAAACGATGTGTTCAATTTTACAGTCGTATGGCAGAGTCGCATTAAGATTAAAACCGTTACTCTCAATGGGGTGAGGTTGACAGGCAATCAGCTCTAGTTCGCCGCTCATTTATGAGGGGGTGATGCATGTCATAAACAATACAAAATTCAAAAATCCCAAATTAATTATCTTGGGGGATAATATTGTGGATTCACAACAGGGGGCTGATAACCATTTGGCGGCACAGTACCTCCCATACTGTTGGGTACAGGATTCACAATAGGGGGCTGATAACCATTTACGGGTACAGTGCCTGCCGTACCGTTAGGTACAGGATTTACAATAGGGGGCTGATAAACGCTCATGGGTACAGTGCCTGTCGTACCGTTGGGTAAAGCAGGATTCACAACAGGGGGTTGATAACCATTTGCAGGTATAGTGCTTGTGCTACTGTTGGGTATAACAGCATTTTGGCTAAATTCTTGGTAGGCAGCACGAGAAATTGAGCTAATCAGTTTTTCGGCACGAGGATCGTTTTCGGGGCGTTGTACCATGACAGAGGCTACGTAGCGCTTGCCAGTTGGAACAGCAATTAAACCTGCATCTGCCAACATTGTGCCAATATCACCCGTTTTGTGATATATTCTTGCACCTGTTCCCAAACCCGATGGTAGCAAAGTGTCTTTCTGAGTGCGACGCAAGATATCGAGCATCAAATCGCGTGATGGCATACTCACTAAATTTCCCTGACTGACAATCGCCATCAAATTCCCTAATTCTTTGGGACTAGTGGTGTTTGTCCCTTGCAAATCTGGGAGTAGATTACGAATTGTTGTGGTTGTCAATCCCCAGTCCCGGAAACGCTGGTTTAACGCCTCCATCCCTCCTAGTCGGGCAATCAGCATATTTGTCGCCGTGTTGTCGCTGATTGTAATCATTTTAGTGACGACATCTAAAGCGGCATACTGGGTTCCGGCGGGTTTGTATTGCAGATTTCCAGAACCGCCAGCAACCATATCCTGTTGCATAGTCAGCATTTCATCCAGGCGAATTTTACCCGCGTCCACATCCTGGAAAAAAGCAATCAGAATCGGCACTTTAATTGTGCTAGCCGCCGGAAAACTGGTAGAGGCATTGATATCTACATAATTACCAGTATCTAAATCTACTAAGAAAATACCTGGTGTAAGATTTGGGTTGGTGTCCGCCAAAGTTTGCACGGCATTTTTCAAAGAGTTAATTTCCTGGGATAGGTATAAGCTTGAAGGTGCAACTGGGGGAGTTTGGGTAGGTTGTGGCTGCGATCGCGCCACATTAATATTAGATTGTGGCGCAGAAGTTGTGCTGATCCGATTAGCCGGGTCTAATACCGACAATACCGTGCCCACAATTGCACCCATGCCAACACCCACAATCAACAACCGCACAATATACAACAAGGTTTTGGCCATTGGCTTTAACCGCGTCTTGGACGATGAACGCCTGCCGATTTTTGGCTTTTCCATCCGCACTGTTTTCACCATCACAGCACCTGGTCGAAAGGGAGGAATTTTGCCCTTCACACGAGGTATTGGTTTTACTGCTGTTGGCATAACTAACGCCGATTTTACCCTACGTGTAGCACCAGGGATTGGGGGAGGACTGATCGGATTTTTTGGGCGTGTTAGCGACCCTTCTCGTCCATTTGCAGCTTGCTGCTGGCTGTTAGCTTTAACTTTCTTCTTTACCACTTTTTGAACTTTTTGTGGCGGCTGGCGGCGATTTAAGGGTTGACGCCGCGAGAAAGCTCTTAGTTCGTCACTTGACTCTGACACAGTTACTCCTTGTGACCCACTTGGCTGTTTTCTTGCAGACTCCTAACCCAAAACTTAATCTTTAAGCAAATATTAATACTCAAATTCCACTTTGCCACTAAGTAGCATTTTTGTGTTTAGTTTAAGCCATATTAAATATTTTGGGGGGATGATTGCGTATATATTAAACAAATAATTACAAGTTTTCACCATCCCTCTGGTTCTTAAGGGCCCATTCTACCTGCTGCAAAATCCCTCGCAGCATGTATACTTCTGCTGTTTTCAGGTGAGCGCGATTATATATTTGGCGGAATTTTTCCATGCGACTAGCTGCCGTATGGGGATATACATAACCAATTTTTAATAATAATGATTCTAATTGCTGATAATATGCTTCCACAACATCTAAGGGGGCGAGTTCAGTTTGGGTTAAGGTTTGAATGTCAGGTTGCTGGGTAGATTGTGACAATTCATAACAGCAGATTGCTACGGCGGTAGCCAAATTTAGGGCTACATAATCTGGACTCGTGGGAATGCCAACAAACCTGTGTGCATAATTTAATTCTTCATTGCTTAATCCCCGGTCTTCCCTGCCAAAAATCAGTGCTGCGGGTTTTTCTGGTTCCTCCAGTAACCAGGGTAGTGCAGTGCGGGGGTTTTCTAAGGGCGTTTCCCAACTCCGAACGCGACCAGTGGTAGCGATCGCCCGGAAACATCCATGCAATGCTTCTGGTAAGGTCGGCACTAATACCGCAGATTCTAAAATTTCTTGAGCATGAACAGCCATCATCAAAGCTTCCGTCGATAGCGGATCGCATTGGGGGTTCACTAATACTAAATTATATAGCCCGAAATTTTTCATTACCCTGGCGATCGCTCCGATATTTATCGGCCCAGCTGGCTCTACCAACACAATTCTTAATCCAGCCAAACCCATTTTTTGCCTCCTGCGATCGCACCAAATAATATTTTTAGGCTAATTCTCAGCATTATGATGTTCTGCTAAAAAGTTTCCTAAACATCATTCTAACTTTGCAGGTAAACGCTTACGGCAGGTGTGATAAACAATTACTCAGCGCATTCTCCGGCGTTCAGTTAGTCGTTCGTCGCTATTTATTTGTAGCAATCTAATCGTTGTACGTCCTGGAGGCGTTAATCCTACCAGATCCAGTTCTGAAAAGGTGAAGTGTTCATCCCATTTCTGGGTACGTGGGTTGAAGAGAAACTCACATCTTGCACCTGGAAAAATGGATGTGAAAACCGCAACTAAGTGCAAG
>NZ_CAXTNP010000381.1:0-5922 GCF_964245575.1 uncultured Nostoc sp.
TATGGCTATCAATGTCTTTATTTATGGCAACAAGAACAATAACTTTGGCATTGTGCGTACCAAAATCATTTTGTAAAAGACAGTGAGGGCAGGATGTTGGAGGTAGGGTATTAGATGTAGTATTTAAGACACTAAAATGCGAGTATGTCACATACTACAACATCTTCTTAATTCTCTACACCTTTGATCCAGGAATGCTAGGGATTTACGCTTTTATTAGTGCCATTCACCCCATTTCTTGGATTTCCCTTAAGTGGGGGCTTGACATGATTCAATAGTACATTTAACCTAGTAGTTAATTAACCATTAGGTTAAATAAAAATGTCTAACAAACAACTGAGCCTTACCTTTGCTGCCCTTGCTGATCCTACACGGCGTGCAATTCTGGCTCACCTCGCCAAAGGTGAGGCATCGGTAAGTGAGTTAGCCAAGCCTTTTAAGATGAGTCTTCCTGCAATCTCCAAACATATAAAGGTACTAGAGCGTGCCGGACTGATTGTCCGGGGTCGCGAAGCTCAATGGCGACCATGCCAAATTCAACCACAGCCGCTCAAAGAAGCGGCGGATTGGATTGAGCAATATCGTCAATTGTGGGAACAGAGGCTTGATCAGCTTGATGATTACCTGCACGAATTACAAACTCAGGAGAAACAAAATGAGCAACATTGAGGATGACACTGATGCTCAATCTCAACGTGAGATCGCGATCGTCCGCGTCTTGAAAGCGCCGCGCTCCCTTGTGTTCCAAGCATGGACTGATCCGAAACACATAGCGCAGTGGTGGGGCCCCAAAGGTTTCACAACCCGTGTGATTGAGATGGATCTGCGTCCCGGTGGGAAATGGCGCTACGTGATGACTGGCCCAGACGGCAGGGAGTACCCGGCCAAAGGTGTTTTTCGCGAAATCGTACCCTTTGAGAGGATTGTTACCAGTGATGAATTTGATGAAGGCTTTGAAAAAGTCGTAGATGCTGATTTACCAAAGGGAATGGTTGTAACAGCCATTTTCGAGGATTTAGATGGCAATACCAAACTCACACTCCAGATTATGCATGAGTCTATTGAGGAGCGGCTAGGGCATGAACAGATGGGTGTGATCGAAGGGTGGAACTCCACTTTTGACTGCCTAGATGAGTTTTTGGCGAAAGCTTGAGTCTCTTTTACAAGTGCTTCGCCACACAAACTTTGCGTGGTGGTAAGCTCTTGGGCAGAGGTGCAAAGGGGCAGGGGGGAAAGAACTTGTACAAATCTCTCCTTTACTCCCCTGCTCAACAGCTCTTCTGCCGACCTCCACAAGCGCAATTTTGGGGAAAGGGAACTACTAGGGATGAGTTGCTTGTATGTTTATCTTCATCAAGCCGAGAAAAAGTTGATGCGATGGTTGCTCCCTGCTCTTGCCGCCGGTGGAGCAACCTACAACGAACGACAACACCACATTATGTACGGACATGGGTTTGCTGAGTTAAACCGTCATATTTGGGAAATTATTTACATGGAGCCAAGCGCAATAAAGCGAGGTTGAAAATGCGATGTGTTGTGACTTGAGCATTACCTATATCCGGTCGCATCAGCAGGTTTACCCGCGTCCTGCACTTCATGAATGTAGCGCCACGCATCGGGTTGAGAGCCGAATGGCACTAAGAAAAGGGAAAATCGTTGAGGCAGCAGGGGTGCAGAGGAGCGGAGGAGCAGGGGAGAAAGAAGAAGGAAGAAGCATACGGACAGAAACAAGAGGCATACGGAAAGAAGCAAGAGAAATTCTCCTCTGCCCCTCTGCCCCCCTGCTCCTCTGCAATCCTTACGCCGCCTACCCTTCAGCTTAACTTAGTGCCATTCGGTTGAGAGCCATCAAGATCGGTAAAGTCATAAACCTGTGCTAGTTGCCCACTGGAAAGCGATTGGCCATTCCAGCGCACTACTTGTGGATCGCCAGCTAGATAAGCAACTGCACGCCCAACATAGCGGGGCGTTTCAGAAATGATGAAGTGCGGTTCCTTTGCTGTTGCGTCTTGCCAGTTGGCTTCACTCACACCAAAATGATCGAGCATGAGTTCCGAGCGCAACCAGCCCGGAGTCAGCGCTACGGCAGTACATTGATGCGGTTTAAGTTCTTGCGCCAATCCCCACGCCATGCGAATTACCGAGGTTTTAGCAAGGTCATAGAACATCGACAGCCGATAGTTTGTGCTATTATATTCGGCAGTCCCATCAGTAATTTCGATTACCAATCCACCGGGTTTATGGATCAACAAGGGTAATGCGAAGTGGCTAGCGATCAGGTGGGTGTTGATCGCTAGTCTTAGCATCCGTAATCCTCGATCTAAAGAAAGCTCCCACACGGGCTTGTTGAACTCCGCCAGATATTCTGCACCAATATCGTTGACTAGAACATCCAGACGACCATGCTCCTGCTCAACACGAGCAACAAGCGCCTGTACTTGTTTTGGGTCTAAATGATCGACTACAACTGCGATTCCTTTCCCACCTGCCTGGTTTACCAATTCCGCCGTTTCTTGGATCGTTTCAGGGCGGTTGTATTCCGAACGCACAGTAAGAGTGGTGCGTCCGGTGACATAAACGGTTGCCCCTGCTGCACCAAGTTCCACAGCAATGCCACGACCTGCACCGCGTGTTGCCCCAACTACAAGCGCAATTTTATTCTTCAATAGCTGCATAATTGACCTCCTTAAATCCTGCGAGGTAGCTTAAAGAAATCGATGACTCCAAACAAACCATCTTTATGCAGCATAAGCTGAACTTCCTGACATCCCTTGTCATATTTAGGCAGTAAAGTAAAAAGTAGTTTCGATTGGTCTTAGGATAGTTATGCGTGCCGATCGCCTCCTCTCGATCCTGATGTTGTTGCAGGTTTATCGTCAGCTAACAGCGCGAGATTTAGCAGAACGATTGGAGGTATCTGAGCGCACCATCCATCGTGACATGGATGCCCTCAGCAGTGCCGGAGTTCCGGTGATGGCAGAACGCGGTAAAGGAGGTGGTTGGAGTTTACTCGACAGCTATCAAACTACGCTGACAGGACTTAATTTGGCAGAGATCCAGGCGCTGTTTTTGCCAAAGCCCGCAAACCTGCTAGCCGATTTAGGCTGGAGTCAAGCATTTGAAGCGGCTCTGCTCAAACTTCTGGTAGCAATACCTGCCGCAAATCGTCAGCAAGCAGAAATCGTTAGTCAGCGCATTCATGTCGATCCAACAGGCTGGCATCGGTGGGACGAGGAAATGTCGGCATTTGCGACTCTACAAACAGCGATTTGGCAAGAGCGGCAAGTAAACCTCAGCTATGAGCGCGGTAATGGCAAACTGGTCAAAAGATTAGTCAACCCACTGGGATTGGTCGCCAAAGGCAATGTCTGGTATTTCGTTGCCTCGGTAGAGTCAGAGGTGCGCTCCTACCGGATTTCACGAGTGCGGGATGCCATGCTTACAGATTACCCCTGTGTTCGTCCGGTTGAATTCAACTTAGTCGACTATTGGCAACAATCGATGGTTGAGTTCAAAGCCAATCTGCCTTACTATGGCGTAACGGTGCGTGTTGCTCCAGAGGTTATGCCTCGGTTACGCTATGCCGGATACTTTGCCCGAATAGAACAGATTAACTCGCCCGATGCCGATGGCTGGACTCGCGTCTGGCTGAGGTTTGATATAGAAGAAGCGGCTTGTGCTTATGTGCTGGGGTTCGGCGCAAAGATGGAGGTAATTGAGCCATTAGAATTACGCGATCGCGTTTTGCAAGCAGCAAAAGAGGCGATATCACGCTATGCTGAACAATGAACAAGTGCATTGCGTTTCGAGAACTGTGCGATCACCTAAAGGTATGGCTAACGCTTCCGCTTGAACAACACCGCTCAGTTCCCGTCATCTCGACTCCTGCAAGCACCAGAAGCTACTGCCATAATTGCTGATTTTAAAAGTTATTATCAGTAAAGGGAACTATGGATGGTAAAAATCTTTGGGCAGATGGGTAAAATTCTAACCTTGCTCCATAATCATCTGTTTGTGATATTTCTAATTCAATTTTTTGCTGATTTTTATCATCAAAGAGTAACTGGATTTGATAATCTGTCCAGAATTGCTCACTTAGTTCATCTTCTAGATCAAAAAGCTGTTCTTCATCGCCCCAGATATCTGACCAAAGGACTATCCGATTAGCGCGGAAATGATTTTGACCTTTGACATCTGCAATCACAAAATATACTTCGACATTTAAATTAAACCCAAACTCATCAAGCTCTGTCTCTTGGATCGCACATTTAACCACAACTAAGCTATCAGGGTTAACATTCACTACTTGCTGTTGGCGCTGTAATATTTCTTGAAATACCAAATCAGGTAGCAGCTTTGAACTCTCTTCGAGTACAATTTTTTGAGTTTCTGGTGAATAGCGAGTTTTTAATTCTTGGGTTATTAGATTTAAGATATCACCCGTGGCTAAATTGACAACTATTTTTTTATTTGTGGAATTAAGGAAACATCCATGATTAAGTAAATAATGTTTTTTAGCTGCCATGATTCTTTAAAAACCTTCTCTGCTTGAGTGATATCCTGATTTATCAAATAGCCTATCGTAGCAAGGCAATGACGATTGTCTTGCTTTTTCTTCTACTCAAAATCCGCATATTGAGGAGGACTAGCCCCGACTCGCTGAGTAATTTTAGGATATTTGCCTGATGGAACTGTGTCTGCAATGCTGATGACATCAATCTGATGCCATCAATCATCACCAAAATCGAACCAGTAACCAAAAGCATCATCTATAGATAAGCCCAAAGATGCAATTGAAGTACTAGAAACATCTCCTGTAGGCTTTGGTGTCAAATCGGAACTTGAAAATACTTGTTTTATGCAATAGCATCTTGCATTTGGATCTTGCGGCCCTTTTCCTCCTACTTGAAATTCATACATATGTTCTTCTTCTCGGTCAAATGCTTTAAAGATGATTTTATGCAGATCCTGCAAAGTATTGCTGCTTTCAATTTCGATGGTTCTAGACACCACTGGATTTTCTGCTGCAAATTCCTCTGTAATTGGGCCATCAATTAAAAACACCTCTAGCACATATAGTGTATTGAGAGAAGGGTTAGTCGCTTTTTTGGAAGCATTTTCTGATTTTTTAGTTTTAGCCATATTCATTACAGGAATTTAGCTCACCCAGCTCCAGTTTTCTAGGATTTTATCCTTTTGAGTCGGTTTGAGTTTTTGAAATCAAACCAGAACTGTTGCGTATAAAGCCACTTGCATCAATCATTATTGTAATTGACTGTAGCGTTTTGATTTACTCTGTTCCACGCAAGGCGGGAGGATTTCCCAACGCCCGTCAGAGGTAATGAGAAGTTTGGCTTGTAATGAGGGTATAGCTGAATGGCACTAAGAAAAGCCGAAACACTTGTGGTTAAGCTGTTTGCAAAACATTTCGTAATTCGTGCCGAGGTTTGGTCATTAAGGGGTAAGCTTTGGGGCGACGTTTGCGGACTCGTGGTTCACTTCTACCTGGGCGAACGCTCACAACTTTGTGAGCAATAACTTTAAGTAAAGTGCGATAAATTTGGAGACGTTTTATTGAAGTTGCTGCTAAAAATTCGGGAATAAAGTTATTTAAATGATGGCGAGTACTTTGTAGTGATAGGCGTAATGGGGGAGTACCGTAAGTAGTACCTGCTGACCACATCAAACTACGCAGGAGATTGTAAGCCAGCAAATAAACATAAATCTCTTTGCGTACCATTGAAGGTGTTTTACACCGTAAAATATCCATTCCCAAGGTGGTTTTTATATGTCTTAAATCTAATTCAACCTCCCAGCGTTGACCGTAAAGCCCAACAATTTCCAAAGTAGAATAGGTTATTGTATCTAACAGGGTAAGCGCGTCTCAAACACTATTGACAAGCGGATTCTGAGGCATGATCA
>NZ_CAXTNP010000382.1:0-5916 GCF_964245575.1 uncultured Nostoc sp.
TCAAAGATTATTGGATTTTATATATTGCTAATTGTCGGCAACGTTACAGCGTTGGAATCCTCACGCTTATCGTTATTTAAGAAAGGAAAATCAATTCTGCATTTGAACTGCGTTCGCCTAACTAGTGCTGTTGTCGAAGAAGCTTTTATATAAGGTCCGTTTTCAGTTCCTACTCCTATAGAAGCTTCAGTTAAATCCAATTCTTTATCTATAGAATTCACAGAAAATACAGTGAATTGTAATTTTTATTTGACAATGTAATTCTGGTTAAGATTTGCTATCAATATTGGAGGAAATAGCAGCATGGATCATACAAAGATTCAAAGTCCCGAATGGCTTTTTTTCTTGTGGTTGTTATGGGTGATAGCTACTACAATAGGCGGAATAATTTTTGGAGCTTGGATTTTTGGTGATGAAGATTATTTCTCCCATATATTCATGACTGGTCTGATCATCGGAGTCGCTCAATGGTTGGTTCTACGCCATTACATTCCAGACGCCAGATGGTGGATACTTGCTAGCTTTCTTGGTTTGTTTTTGCGTACTTTTGTACCATACTACGGAGCGACTATAGGATCTTTCGGATATAATGTCATCAATAATTCTATAACTTTTACCTTACTTGGGGTTGCCCAATGGTTAGTTCTACGCCACCACACTCAATACGCAGCGTGGTGGATACCCGTTAGTACTGTAAGTGGGGTCATGAGTGCAGCAGTGAGCTTGACTGTTACTGCATTTCTGGGTAATGTTAGCAGTTTGCATTATGTTATAAAAAATGTTTTGTTCAATGGTGTAAGTTGGGCTGCGAGTGCGGCAGTAACCGGTATTATGCTGGTGTGGCTATTACGGTTAAAAAGTTAAGTTCGACTTAAAGAATGGCGTAGCGCTCCTTAAGCGGTGAGTGTTGAATCGTAGATGTTACAATCGCGCTTCACTGCCCCAAGAGCGCAATTGCTATCTTCCCAACACCTCAGCCAATCGCCCTTTCAGGGAGGCCGCTTTCACTTGTCGCCCAAAACCAGTATCATCTGAAATTGTATGCGAAAAATTATTATTGGGGTTATGGGTCGGGGAGAAAATGCGACAGCAAATGATTTACAAAATGCTTATATACTAGGTCAACTTATTGCCAAACAGGGATGGGTTTTACTGACTGGTGGTAGAAATGTAGGAGTAATGGATGCAGTAAGTAAAGGTGCAAAATCTGCTGATGGTTTAACTATTGGTATTCTTCCAGGTGAAAATCAGGATGGTATGTCCTCTTGGGTGGATATTGCTATTTTCACAGATATGGGTAATTCTAGAAACAATATTAATGTTCTTACCAGTGATCTGGTAATTGCTTGCGGTATGGGTACAGGAACCGCTTCAGAAATTGCTCTAGCTTTGAAAGCAAATAAGCAAGTAATTTTGTTGAATAATGATCAAGAAAGTAAACTTTTCTTTAAAAAACTGTCGCCAGAAAATGTTTATATTGTGGAGAGTGTGGATCAGGCGATCGCTACTGCCAAAAGAATATTATCTTAGTTACGAATTAGTGTATCAGCAAAATCTTCTCTCAAGTGATCAGGCTTAAGTAAAAAAATTGCAAGTATGTGTCGCAATGATATTGTAATTGACCGTGCCAGCCTCAGCGATGTTACTGGAATTCTCAAGTTGGCGCAAGCCAATGACGCCGAACATGGTGGTATGTTGTTAGGTCATCTTGAGCCAGAGGCAGTGATGATAACTATATCTAAAATGCCGAATGTTGTAGCCCGCAAAGATGGGCAAGTTGTAGGATTCTTACTCAGTTGGTCAAAGACAACTGGTAATTTACCAATTATAACGGTAATGTTACAAGCCTACGCTGGTACAAAAGATGCTTACTTATACGGTCCCATCTGTGTTGATGAAACTATGCGTGGGCAAGGTATTGCTGGGGTAATGTTCACCAAGCTGAAAGATTTGTTACCAGAGCGTGAGGGGATACTGTTCATTAAGGCAAACAACAAAGCATCACTTCAAGCACATCAAAAGATGGGTATGTGCAAGATGGCAGAGTTCATCTACGAAGGCACTAAATTTTTGATATTTGCGTATAATAGCTAACTTATTGATAGGTTACTGACTCTCAAACAGCTTTAGTCATCCTAAAGTTTGCATCACATTTATCAGTCGTGCAAAAATTTTTCATAGATACTGATTAGTATGATCCAAGGTTATAAAGCCATTTTAACTACATTTAATATGGCTTTATAATTCAAGCAGGAAAGCGAAGCAACTAATTAAACAATAGCGATGCTTGACTTAATCAAAATCCGATCGATTGCTCAATCTTATTCTCCTCAAGAACGTGGACGTAAAATATGGTAAAACTCAGCATTATGTAGCGATATTTTCCGATAAGATTTACTAATATTCAAGTAAGTTATTCAAAGAGGAATGGTAAACAAAAGATTTATTTTTCTAATTTCAGCTTTTGGGCTAAGTGTACTTGTAGGGGCCTGTCAGCCTGCTACAGAGCCTCCAACAACTGCACCACCAGCAGCGCCATTACCCGCACTGCCATCGGTAACTCCAGCCAGTCCTTAGTGTCATATATTACTACTGTGGAGAGCAACTGGAGTTCCGAATTAGTTACCCAGTAAAATCATGGTGTGGTTTAAGGCAGGTTCAACCGTTTACGCGCACCAAAGCGAAACAGCTTATCAGGTAGTATCGCTCTCAGGGGAGGCAACCATTGTGCCTCATTGCCAACACGGTAGCGTAATCGTGGTGACTGGCTTGAAGCAATACGAGCAATCGCTTGTGCAACCTTTTCAGGATTGTCACCTTGTGCAATTGCGCCCTGGACAGATGAGGAAATTACATCGCGTACAGTGTCATAATCACTATGAATTGCGGTAGGCTGTAGCATGGCTTGGTTGAAGTTGGTCTTAAAGTAGCCAGGCTCAACTAAAGACACTTTAATATTGAATGGGTCTAGTTCTATGCTTAATGCTTCGCTATAACCTTCGAGGGCAAACTTACTTGCACTGTAAAAACCTTGACCTGGTGCGCCAATCAATCCCGCGACTGAACTGATATTGATAATATGTCCACTACGCTGCTGTCTCATAATTGGTAAAACGGCGTTAGTGAGGCGGACAACCCCCCAAAAGTTGGTTTCGGGGTTTTTGTAGCAATCGTACAGAAACTTACGCTAAGGCTCTATGCCTTACTGGAAAAAGGTTATAAGCATCAAAATTTTAAAAGTAGTGCATTTTATCTGTAATTAGTCTGTCCAAAAAGACTCAAACCGTTGCGGAGACATTTGCGTGTAGCGCACGGTATAGTGAATATTCTTATGTCCTAAGTAGTCTTGAATAGCTCTTGTATCGTGACCTGAGTTAGCCAAATAATAGCCACAAGCATGACGCAGTTGGTGGGGATGAACTGGTTGAGCAATTCCCGCTTTTTCACCAGCTCGTGCAATAATGTGACGAATAACTCTGGTGGACAGTGGAGCTTTACGCTCGGAAACAAACACATATGGAGTATCGGGATAATCCCGTTGTATCTGACGCAACGCTCTTAATTCTGGCGCACGCAGAGGGTGAACAGTATCATGCCCATGTTTGACCCGACGAATTTCAATATAACCACCTGACAAATCGACCTGAGACCACTTGAGTGCCACTAACTCAGCTCCTGCGTTGTCCATGTCGAAACATGAGTAAAATAATTGCTGTATCCCTGGTTCTATGCCGCCCAACTTGACGAGCAGCATGGATCATAGATTCAACTTCTTTTAGATGTAAATATTCCTGTTCTCGTTGTGATGGACGTTTGACAGGTGGTGGAGAACGAAACGGGAACTTTGCCGAAAACAGAAGTTGAGTAGCTTTTGCAGACATGGCTCAAATCCTCATTTCATGGTTACTATGTCTAAAATACTTTGCCTAAAACAATACTAACTAGGCAAAGTTTCAAAATGGAGGAGAATGTCAATTCAGTTTTTGACCGAGGAGCAAAAACTCCGTTATGGGCGTTATGTCGGAGAACCGACACCTCTGCAATTAGCTCGCTATTTTCATCTCGACGATACAGCACGACAATTGGTGAAACAGCGTCGTGGCGACCATAATCGTTTGGGCTTCGCCATCCAACGAGAGCACAGTGCGGTTTTTAGGAACTTTTTTGATTAACCCAATTGATGTCCCACCTGGAATCGTAGCTGATCTCGCTCAACAACTAGACATCTCCCAAACCAACTGCCTGCTGCACTATTTAGAAAGACCCACCACTCATTGGGAACACGCTCAAATCATCAAGCGACACTATGGTTATCGAGATTTTACTGAACAGCCCTCTAGGTGGCGTTTGCTGCGTTGGCTATACGAGAGAGCTTGGATCGGCGATGAAAGTCCAAGTATTCTATTTGACTTGACTACCGCTCGCTTGCTTGAGAACAAAATTCTTTTACCTGGAGTGACGGTGTTAGTCCGGCTGATTGGCAGTGTTCGAGAACGGGTCAATCAACGAGCTTGGTCAGTTGTATCCAAACTGCCAACTCCTGAGCAACGAACTAAACTGGTGTCTATTTTAAGGGTCAACGAAAAAACCCAACAGACTCCTTTAGACCAGTTGCGCCGTTCTCCGACCCGGTACAGTGCGCCTGCTTTAGTAGCCGCTTTAAATCGTCTCGTCACAATTCGTGCTTTCGGAATCAGGAAATTAGATGTAACGAAAATCCCACCCATTCGCTTCAAATCCTTAGCAAAAACGGCTTTAACGGTTCGGGCGCAAGCTATTGAGCGAATGTCAGATTCTCGGCGCATCGCTACTCTAGTTGCGTTTATCTATATCATAGAAGCTATCGCCACTGATGATGCCCTTGATATCTTAGATTTATTGATCAAAGATTTGCTGTCCGACTCGGAACGAGAGGGCAAAAATCAACGGTTGCGGACTCTGAAGGATTTAGATACATCTGCTTTACAACTATCTGTTGCTTGTCGAGTCCTACTCGACCCAAATTGTGATGACCAAAAGGTTAGAGAGCAGGTGTGGCAACTGATTAGCAAAGAACAGTTAGAAACAGCGATCGCTAAAGTAGAAGATTTGGCTAGTCCAAATGACGATAATTACTACCGGGAGTTATTGTTGCATTGGCGAATTGTCAGACGTTTTCTACCCATTTTACTGCGAACAATTGATTTTCAAGCCAACATGGCTGGCAAACCTATTTTAACCGCTTGGCGTTTTCTCCAGTCCATTGAAGGACAGCGCCAGCCCAAGATGGAGAATGCACCACTAGGAGTAGTTGGTAAAAATTGGGTGCAATGGGTTGTTACAGAAGACGGAAAAATTGACCGTCGCGCTTATACTTTTTGTATTCTAGAGCAAATGGTTGATTCTCTGCGTCGCCGAGATTTATTTACTAGTCCTTCTGAGCGTTGGAGCAATCCGGGAGCTAAATTATTACAGGGTCAGGCTTGGGAGTCAGCCCGCTCCCATGTCTGCCGAGTTTTGAACCTGCAAGCAGCTCCTGCCTCTGAACTCCAAGTTCTCAAACAACAGTTAGATGAAGCCTATCAGCGTACTGCTAACAACCTACCTCACAATACTGCTGTTAAAATTGAAGTCGCTAAAGGACGTGAGACGAATGGCACTAAGAAAAGCTATTTGTTGGGGTGAGGCAGGAGGCAGAGGGCAGGAGGCAGGAGTTTTAAATCCTTGTGCTGCAAGACTTCCAGGTTTTTCTTTTCTTTTCCTTCTGCCTTCTGCCTCCTGCCTCCTGCCTTATCTTCGTGCCATTCGGACGTGAGACATTAACTATCAGGAATTTAGATAAATTAGCAGAGGCTGAAAGTTATCTTCAACTCAAAACACTTGTAGACAGTTTATTGCCTCATGTTGATTTACCAGAAGTCCTGTTGGAGATTCAAG
>NZ_CAXTNP010000383.1:0-5896 GCF_964245575.1 uncultured Nostoc sp.
ACTCCCCACTCCCCACTCCCCATTAAAAGCAGCGTCTTGGCTAAGAAAGCATTAAAATACATTAAGTAAATTGCTCTTTTAACTTTGGTTGCTGCTAAGGCAAAGATAGTATATGACTGACGTTCCCGCAGTTCGCATTCGCAATTTTTGTATTATTGCTCACATCGACCACGGGAAATCAACCCTCGCCGATCGCTTGTTGCAAGCTACTGGCACTGTTGAAGACCGACAGATGAAGGAACAGTTTCTCGACAACATGGATTTGGAACGGGAGCGCGGCATTACAATTAAGCTGCAAGCTGCCCGGATGAACTATACAGCTAAGGATGGTCAGCAGTATGTGTTGAACCTAATTGATACTCCTGGGCATGTGGATTTCTCGTATGAAGTTTCCCGCTCTCTTGTTGCTTGTGAAGGAGCGCTATTAGTAGTAGATGCGTCCCAAGGTGTGGAGGCGCAAACTTTGGCAAATGTATATTTAGCGTTAGAGAATAACCTGGAAATTATTCCGGTTTTGAATAAAATTGATTTGCCAGGGGCTGAACCAGAACGGGTAATTGGCGAAATTGAAGAAATTATCGGTCTAGATTGCAGTGGTGCGATTCTTGCCTCTGCTAAAGAAGGAATTGGTATTGATGAGATTTTAGAAGCAGTTGTCGAGCGGATACCGCCACCGCCCAATACAATAAATGAACGCTTACGAGCATTAATATTTGATAGCTATTACGACAGTTACCGGGGAGTAATTGTGTATTTCCGGGTGATGGATGGCACCGTTAAAAAAGGCGATCGCATCCATTTAATGGCATCTGGTAAAGAATTTGAAATTGATGAGTTAGGCGTTCTTTCTCCCACTCAAAAGCAAGTTGATGAACTACACGCTGGCGAAGTTGGCTATTTGGGAGCGGCAATCAGAGCTGTAGCTGATGCACGGGTAGGAGACACAATTACCTTAAGTAAGGCGAAAGCAGAGTCACCCTTACCAGGTTATGCAGAAGCGAACCCGATGGTTTTTTGCGGCATGTTCCCCATTGATGCTGACCAATTTGAAGATTTACGGGAAGCCTTGGAAAAGCTCGAACTCAACGACGCAGCGCTGCATTACGAACCAGAAACTTCCAGCGCGATGGGGTTTGGCTTCCGTTGCGGGTTCTTGGGCTTGCTGCACATGGAAATTGTCCAGGAACGTCTAGAGCGAGAGTATAATCTAGATTTGATCATTACGGCCCCCTCAGTGGTTTATAAGGTAATCACCTTAAAAGGTGAGGAACTCTACATCGATAATCCTAGCCGCTTACCTTCTCCCAACGATCGCGAAAAAATTGAAGAACCCTACGTCCAAGTAGAAATGATTACGCCGGAAACTTATGTCGGCAGCTTGATGGAGTTGTCACAAAATCGCCGTGGCATCTTCAAAGATATGAAATATCTCACCCAAGGACGAACTACACTTACTTATGAGCTACCCTTAGCGGAAGTTGTAACTGACTTTTTTGATCAGATGAAGTCGCGATCGCGCGGTTACGCTAGTATGGAATATCACATCATCGGCTACCGTGAAAATCCTCTGGTAAAGCTGGATATTATGATTAACGGCGATCCTGTGGATTCCTTAGCGATGATTGTGCATCGAGATAAAGCTTACAACGTCGGGCGGGCAATGGCAGAAAAACTCAAGGAACTAATTCCCCGCCATCAATTTAAAGTGCCAATTCAGGCATCTATTGGCAGTAAAGTTATCGCCAGCGAACACATCCCCGCCTTGCGGAAAGATGTGCTAGCCAAGTGCTACGGTGGTGACATCAGCCGGAAGAAGAAACTATTACAGAAGCAAGCAAAAGGTAAAAAGCGGATGAAATCTGTGGGTACAGTGGATGTACCGCAGGAAGCCTTTATGGCAGTACTGCGCTTGGATCAAAGCTGATTTAAGAGTGCTTAATGCTTGCGGCGACATCTCAAAGACCGAGTAAATTCGGTCATTCGCTTAGGTGAATTATAGTAATAATTTTACCATAGCCGTTGGTTTCGACTACTTCGACTTCGCCCAACTCGAAGAAGAGGCTTCGCCCTAAGCGTAGCTATGCCGCAGGCTTTACGGCTATGCCCTTCGACTACGCTCAGGACAAGCTCAGGACAGGCTCAGTACAAGTTCGCTCAACCAACTAGAGTGGTCGAGAGTTGAGCGAAGTTAAAACTCGTCAACATAAATATTTTTTTCATCAGAAATCACCTTATATCCCAATACACTTGGGTTAAGGCTAAAACTCTTTATCAAAAATCAAATTTATTAACGTAGACGCAAAGGGGCTTGCCGCAGACTACCGCAGAGGCGCAGAGAAGCCAGTGCATTGGGCGGGTTCCCCGACTTGAAGCAACTGGCGCGAAACAGAGAGAAGAGAAAAAAATGCTTAACCCAAGCGTATTGCCTTATATCCCCTGAATTCTATTCGGGGGCTTTACGCATCACGCCTCGTAAGGACTTTAGTGCTGATAATCCTTGTTTTGAGCGATGAATCGCTCACTACGAACTAGGATTTTATTTTATGTTTAATTATGCTTGCCTACTTACAGAGATTCAAGGTGCAATCCAATCTATGTAGCTGAAAGTATTCAACAAGCAGTCCACAACTTGGCCATTCCCCATGCTCAATCTAGTGTGTGCGATCGCGTTACTGTCAGTCTAGGCGTTGTCAGCATTGTGCCAAATTCCGAAATTTCGCCGCAAGACTTGATTAATCCTGCGGACAAAGCACTTTATATAGCCAAACAGCAAGGGCGCGATCAAGTTCATCCTGTTTGCGTCGTTACCCTTTCTTAAAGCCTGAGATCATGTCCGCCTAATTAGTTATAATTCCTGCATCTGTGCCATTCGCGCAAAAGGTAAAAGCCTCTTTCCCTCTGCAAGAGCTGCCCCCAGCTAATAGCCCCCTGCGGTCTAAATGATAAGTCTTTAACCGGACACGATATGAGTTGTAAAACGGGCGCTCAATTGTCCTAATTACGAATTACACCTTGCTTGTTATCTCTAGCCCGCAGTTGATAACCTTTGATAAGCTTTAAAAAAATAACTGCTAAAAAATCTCAAAATTTTAGTAAACATACTCACTACATTCACCATCCTTGTATTTTTAGGTAAATGTAATTTTTTAGATATTTGTAAAGTGTCGGGGAGTCTAGCAGATGAAGATACTGGTACTGAGTTGGGAGTTTCCGCCAAGGATTGTTGGGGGAATTGCGCGGCATGTAGCGGAGTTGTACCCGGAACTGATAAAGCTAGGACATGAAGTCCACCTAATTACAGCAGAGTTCGGTCAGGCGTCAATGTATGAAGTGGTTGAGGGAGTTAAGGTGCATCGGGTGCCAGTGGCATATAGTAACGACTTTTTCCACTGGGTAGTCAATCTCAACCTGAGTATGGGAGATCACGGTGGTAAGTTGATTTTAGAGGAAGGGCCTTTTGATTTAATTCATGCCCATGATTGGTTGGTAGGAGATGCTGCGATCGCTCTCAAGCATAATCTCAAAATCCCACTAATTGCCACAATTCACGCTACGGAATACGGACGCTATAACGGTATTCACACAGATATCCAAAACTATATTTATGGCAAAGAAAACTTGCTAGCTTTCAATGCTTGGCGGATTATTGTTTGTAGCGACTATATGCGCCAAGAAGTAGAACGAGCGCTATACAGTCCTTGGGACAAAATCGATGTCATTTATAACGGTATCCGAGCCGAAAAGAAACAGCATCACGTAGATTTTCATGCTGTAAATTTTCGCCGCCAATTTGCCACAGACGATGAGAAAATCGTTTACTATCTCGGTCGCATGACATACGAAAAGGGTATACCTGTATTGCTCAATGCCGCACCTAAGATCCTTTCCCAAATGGGAGGTAACGTTAAATTTGTCATCGTTGGTGGCGGCAATACTGACCATCTCAAGCGCCAAGCCTGGAATTTGGGAATTTGGCATCATTGCTATTTTACAGGTTTTCTCTCTGATAGATACTTAGATAGATTCCAAACTGTCGCTGACTGTGCAGTATTTCCTAGTCTTTACGAACCTTTTGGAATTGTGGCTTTAGAAAGCTTTGCTTCTCGTGTTCCGGTAGTAGTTTCTGATACTGGTGGTTTTCCAGAAGTAGTGCAACATACTAAAACAGGCATTGTGACATGGGTGAATAATCCCGATTCTTTAGCTTGGGGAATTTTAGAGGTTTTGAAAAATCCAGGATATCGGCAATGGCTGGTGGATAACGCTTATGAGGATTTAAAGCGACGCTTTAGCTGGCCGAAATTAGCCAAGCAAACTGAAGAAGTATATCAGCGAGTTGTACAAGAGCGATCGCAAATTGCCTGGTAAATAGATCCCCGATTTCTTCAATAAGTCGGGGATCTAAAATTTTATTTGAACAAATTTAATCGGGTTTCGGATATCATTTTTTGAGCGATTGTAAGGGCACAGCATTGCTGTGCCCTTAGCCTGTATCATGGTGTATTGCTTCCATTGGAGAAGCGCTATAAAGAACACAAACAATGTAGGGATTTTCGCAGAGGAGGGCAGAGAATAAATGATTACTTTGCGTTATTTTGAGTTAACAAACAGTACAAACCCTGTACGCTGGAAATTCTCCCCTCTCTAGTGCCAAAGTTAAGCTAGTACGCGTTTAAGTTGCAGATTTTTTCGTTAAAACTGTCATTTGTCATTGGTTATTCACAAAGGGCAACTGATAAATGACTAATGACAAAAGACGAATTTCACGGATAAATAAGCAATTAAAGTGCGTAACAGCCTAGCAATAATTGCAGTTTGCTCCAGAAGCTTAGTATGACAAAGGCATTCCCAAGCATAGCAAGGCGCTTGAAAAGTACAGGAATCAAGTTGTTGAATATGGGAACCTTCCTAATAAACCGTTTTATCGAAAACTGGAAACGCTACTTCCTGGGTGACACTATTGATGTTTACCCCTCCCCCTCTCCCTCCTTCGATGTCCGTTCCTCCTTAGCAGGCCCAGTCCTTAGCTTAGGTGGGGGTGGCCCCGATGTCGAAGATGCAATCCAGTGGATGATCAACCAAGTTAGGGGAGGTAGTAACTCCGGCAGTAAAGTTAATGTTGTAGTTCTTCGCACGAATGGTAATCACGATTACAATCGGCTAATTTATGCCATGAAAGGCGTAAACTTTGTGGAAACTCTTCTGATTAGCAATAGGCAAGAGGCAAACAAAGCTGAGATTTATGAAAAAGTCAGAAATGCTGATGTGATTTTCTTTGCTGGCGGCGACCAATGTCAATACATCCGCAACTGGAAAGATACCAAGCTTGAGGCTGCTGTTAAGTCAGTTTACCTGAAGGGAGGTGGTATTGGTGGCACTAGTGCGGGTGCGATGATCCAAAGTGATTGTGTTTATGATGCTTGCGCTTCTTCCGAAAAAGGCATTGAAACTAGGGATGCACTTGAAGATCCCTACCGGGACATTACTTTTACTTACAATTTTTTCAATTGGAGCAATTTGAATGGAACTATCGTAGATACACACTTCGACAGGCGGGAAAGAATGGGTCGAATTATGACTTTCATTGCCCGTCAAATTAAGGACGGTGTATCTAGCAGTGTTTTAGGCATAGCGGTTAGTGAAAGTACATCGGTTCTTGTGGATAAAAACGGTTTGGTGAAAGTTATGGGTAGGGGTGACGCGTACTTTGTACTTGGCAATCATCTACCGGAAGTATGCGAACCCCGAACGCCTTTGACCTTTTCTAATTACAAAATTTGGAAAGTTCGCAGTGGCGACACCTTTAACTTGAGAAACAGACCAACCTCTGGGTACTATCTCAGGAGTGTGAAAAGGGGACGGATTGATTCAAATCCTTATTGAATGGGGAGTGGGG
>NZ_CAXTNP010000384.1:0-5896 GCF_964245575.1 uncultured Nostoc sp.
ATCAAATTGAGAATATAGTAGGGCAAAAAGCAGAGCTAGACGATTACATTGGGCAATTTTTAAATAATCGCTATTTAATCAGAGATTTTATTGGTAAAGGGGGAATGAGTAGAGTTTATTTAGCAGAAGATACTGCTAAAGGTGGTATGCCGATCGCAGTCAAAGTCTTATCATTTAGTTTGGCGAACCAGCATATGTCCCAACGCTTTGCCAGAGAGATTTTTATTGGTGCTCAATTGGGTCGCAAAAGTAAACATATTGTTCGGATCTTAAGTTATGGGTTTACTGAGGATAAAACTCCATTTTATGTAATGGAATACCTCCAAGGAAAAAATCTCAAACAAATTCTCGAAATTCAGCCCTTAACAATATTTAAATTTTTACAAATTTGTAATCAAATTTGTTTAGGCTTACAATGTGCCCACCAAGGTATCAGCCTCAAAGGAGAGATTTATCCTATTGTTCATAGAGATATTAAACCAGAAAATATATTTATTACTGAAGATAGTAAAGAAGGAGAAATTGTCAAAATACTCGATTTTGGTATTGCCAAGTTTTTAACAGAGCGAAGTGGAATGACACTGACAGATTCTTTTATTGGCAGTTTACCTTACTGTTCTCCAGAACATATGGAAGGGCGCAAATTGCTAGATGTCCGCTCTGATATTTACAGTTTGGGAGTACTAATGTTTGAGATGCTCACAGGAAAGCATCCATTTCAGACAAAAAGTAACTCCTTTGGTACTTGGTATCAAGCGCATCGTTTTCAAATTCCACTTACCCTTGAAGAAGTGAACCCGCAAGTCAAAATACCGCAGGTGTTAGAAAAAATAGTGATGAGTTGTTTAGCTAAAGAAGTAAGCGATCGCCCTCAAAATATCAACCAAATATTAGAAAATTTAGAAAAAATTAATATTCAGATTAATGATGGTATTACTAGCAATAGCAGTGACATTATCAAACTTTCATTTCCGGTTCAATTAGTACCTTCAACTTTATTATCAGAAAAAGAGTGTTTGCAGAAGAATTGGCCTAAAAATAAACCAATTGCACCAATTGGATTTCCCCATTTACTACAAACGGCTGAAAGAGCTATACCAACTTTTTGGGCAATGTTACCTAAACAAGAGATTACAAAATTTTTGGATAAAATACATGGTACTGAATTTATTAGTAAAATGAATGTTTACCCGATGCTATTGTGGGTAACAGTACTATACGATACCCAACCTTCTATGGCTAAGTGGCTACCTTATTTTATAGATTTAAAAGATAATCAAGGACAGAATATAGCACGTAGTTTAGCGGAAGTAGGTTACTATCATCTACTATTTTTTGCCATAGAAGATCCAACTCGTTGCTCTCATGTAACAACTTTAAGCCTTACGGCTAACCAGCGCCAGCAAGTTATAGATTGCTTAGAGATGAGTCAACATTCAAATGAATTAATTCTGTCTAATCAAGCCAAAAATCTTCTAATAGCAGATTATGAAAAGCTAAAGTTAGACATCTTACAAAAGTTAGCCACATCTCAAAAAGTTGAGACAGAAGGGTTAAAAAATTGGATGGATAAATTTTGGGAAAAAATTTTAAACCTTTTATCACGTTCTTGAAAGTTTGCAATCAAAATGCTTGCTACCATTACCTAATAATATTTTTATGTGTGTGTTATTAACTTTAAATAAACTCAGCAGCAGAGGTGAATAAAGTGAATAAAAGCCCATTTACATCTTTAAGTAGTACGGGCTTGCTTGCTAATCGTTATCAACTCAAGCAATTAATTGGTAGCGGTGGCATGGGTGAAGTTTTTTTAGCAAATGATATTTTGTTAGGAGGCATACCAGTTGCTATCAAGTTTTTGACTCAAACTGTTGTCGATAACAAGATGCAACAAGACTTTGCTAGTGAAGCTTTAATGAGTGCAGCTTTGAGTCAAAAAAGCTTACATATAGTACGGGCGTATGATTATGGTGTGAATGAGAAAGGAAAACCATACTATGTCATGGAATATCTATGTGGTAAGAGTTTAAAGGATTTAATTCCGCTACCACTGCCCATGTTTTTGACTCTCTCCCGCCAAATTTGTTTGGGCTTACAGTGTGCCCATCAAGGCATTAACATTGATGGCAAAATTTGTCCGTTAGTTCATAGAGATATCAAGCCTGCTAATATATTAGTTATTCCCGATCCGATATTGGGCCAGTTAGTAAAAATTCTCGATTTTGGTATTGCTAGATTTTTGAATTATGCATCAACAGTTAGTACAAGCAGGGGATTTAATGGCACTTTACCCTACTGTTCTCCAGAACAGCTAGATGAGGAAAAATTAGATAGTCGCTCTGATATTTATAGCCTGGGTGTGATGATGTTTGAAATGCTCACAGGCAAAAAACCTTGGGAACCAGAAACTGATTACTTTGGTGCTTGGTATAAAGCACATCACTTTGAGCAACCAAAAGCGATCGCAGAGGTTAAACCTACTCTTAAAATACCTCACAAGCTAAATAATTTAATTATGTCTTGTCTTGCTAAAAAAGCAAGCGATCGCCCACAAAACATCGCTCAAATTTTGCAAGTCTTAAACAGTTTAGAAGAGTATGATTGTCCCAGTCTACCTACAACTTTAGCCTCTAATTCCATTTTTAGTCCTCCTTTAGATTCAGGTTTACCAATCACAGTAGAACAAAGCTGTCAGAAACTTTTCTGGCCTCAAAATAAACCAATTCAAGAAATTGTTTTTCCCCAACTTATAGACACCGCACAGGGATCTATGACAGCGCTATGGTTGATGTTGCCTAAACAAGAAATCAAAAACTATGCCCTTTCTACCCGTTACAACCAGTTTATCTTCATGACATCCCCTCACCCAATGCTGTTGTGGGTGACTGTACTCTACAATCGGCAATTGGCTCCTAAATGGCTACCTTGCTACTTAGATATGCAAAATCCCCAAAATCTTAGGCTGGTAAGTTTCCTGGCTGAAAATGAACACTATCCTTTGATTTTCTTTACTCTAGAAGCACCACATTCCTGCACCAACGTTCTCAGCAGTCGCATCGAGCCAACTCAGCGACAAATGTTGAAAACCTGGGCGCAACAAATTCATAATCTACCACCAACTTCTCAGCCCCAGTTGAGCAAACAGCTATTAAAGCAGCAGTATAAACAAATACAATTCCGGATATTGCAGCATCTGGAATTACAGCCACAGCCTGTATTATCAGGATTTTGACGAAAAATCTGCACCTTTGAGAGAGAGTACAAAAAATTCCTAATTTCCAACCTCAAAACACTTGACAAGTAGAAAAATAATAGTGATAATAGCAAAGTTGCCAAACAAGGGACTGTAGTTCAATTGGTTAGAGCACCGCCCTGTCACGGCGGAAGTTGCGGGTTCGAGCCCCGTCAGTCCCGTTCTAAATTTATGAATAGTTAATCACTGAAATTCGGTGATATTGGATTTTGAATTCTCCAAAGCGATTGACTCAGAATTCAGAGTTTGAATATAAGCTACATTTATCATGCTTTGCGAAAGAGAGAATTAACTGTGACTGTCAGAGTCCGAATTGCGCCGAGTCCAACCGGAAATTTACATATTGGTACAGCTAGAACGGCTGTATTTAACTGGTTATTTGCCCGCCACCACGGCGGTAAGTTTATACTGCGAATAGAAGACACAGATTTAGAGCGATCGCGTCCCGAATACACCGACAATATTCTTGAAGGATTGCGTTGGCTAGGGCTTAACTGGGATGAAGGGCCATTTTTCCAATCTCAACGCCTGGATTTTTATAAGGAAGCAGTGCAAAAACTGCTAGATCAAGGATTAGCCTATCGCTGCTACACCACTTCTGAAGAACTAGAAACTCTAAGAGAAGCTCAGAAAGCTAGAGGCGAAGCTCCTCGCTATGATAACCGTCACCGCAACCTCACCGCAGAACAACGCGCCGCATTTGAAGCAGAAGGTCGCTCCTCTGTGATTCGTTTCAAAATCGAAGATGGGCGAGAAATTGTCTGGAACGACCTAGTAAGGGGAAAAATGTCTTGGCGAGGTAGCGATTTAGGTGGGGATATGGTCATCGCCCGCGCCTCAGAAGAGAGTAGCGGTCAACCTTTATACAACTTTGCAGTTGTAGTGGATGACATCGATATGCAAATCACGCATGTTATTCGGGGAGAAGATCACATCGCCAATACCGCCAAGCAAATTCTGCTGTATGAAGCAATGGGTGCAAAAATCCCAGAATTTGCCCACACACCGCTAATTTTGAATATGGAAGGACGCAAGCTTTCTAAGCGGGATGGCGTCACTTCCATTTGTGACTTTCAGCAAATGGGCTTTACTGCTGAAGGCTTGGTGAATTACATGACATTGCTGGGTTGGTCGCCACCAGACTCGACCCAAGAAATATTTACTTTAGAAACAGCAGCCAAAGAATTTGGTTTTGAGCGTGTAAATAAAGCAGGTGCAAAGTTTGACTGGGACAAGCTGGATTGGTTGAACAGTCAGTATATCCACAAGACGCCAGTAGATAAACTCACAGATTTACTCATACCCTATTGGCAAGCGGCTGGGTATAAATTTGATGGTGGAAGAGAACGCCCCTGGTTAGAGCAGCTAGTAACTTTAATTAGCCAGAGTTTGACTCGTTTAGTAGATGCAGTACCTCAAAGCCAACTGTTTTTTACTGACACAGTTGAATTTAGCGACGAAGGTAGTACACAACTGAAGCAAGAAGGTTCTACTGCTGTCCTTGAGGGGATTGTCACAGCTTTAGAAAATCAGCCGCAACTCTCCGAAGCCGCCGCCCAGGACATTATTAAACAAGTAATGAAAGAGCAAAAAGTCAAAAAAGGCTTAGTAATGCGATCGCTCAGAGCAGCCTTAACTGGAGATGTTCATGGCCCCGACTTGATCCAATCTTGGTTACTACTAAATCAGATTGGTTTAGATAAGTCACGCTTGAGTAAGGCAATAACGGAAGCTAATTAGCGATTACAACAATTTTTAGATGGATCTGGGAGTGGAAAGTGGGAAGTAGGGGGAGCAGGGGAGAATTGGGGACAAGGTGACAAAAGGTGAGAACTTGCAACAAGTCTTTCCCCTTGTCCCCAAGTCCTCTTTCCCATGCCCCATTTCCCATTCCCCATTCCCAACTCCCCATTCCCGACTCCCCACTCCCCACCTTCACACAAAAATTTTGGATTGCTCAAGTAATACAGCAACTATAAGAACAAGAAATCATTGACTAATTACTAATGAATTATCCCCAATTTCAAATCTAAAATAGGTAGTCAATTCTCCTCACGTTGGGAACTTGGTGTGTAAAATTCATGTCTTCAAAAACACTTAGAAGCGAACCTAATTACAATGCCAACAAAAGCGCTCAATAGAGGGATGAGATTATCGTTCATGATAGTTATGCTGTTCATCACATCGACAGTAAATGCTGCCGTTGATGCTCAGGAAGCGCCAACGATATTTGGAGATGTCACCATTGGCCCTCAGTTTTCTCCAGACCCCCTGACAGTTCGCGGGATGAGTGGTGGTTCAATATCTGGGAGTCAAGTAGGTGCCAGAAGTGAAACAGCCACTGGCCCTTGCACCGGCTTTGTTGATGAAACACCAGACCACACATTAGTGCTAACAAGTAAATTTGACTACCTTAAGCTGCAAGTGCAAAGTCCTGAAGACACCACCATCATTATCAAGGGGCCCGGTGGTACTTGGTGCAATGACGATTTTGATGGCAAAAATGCTGGCATGATTGGTGAATGGCTGCCTGGAAATTACGAAGTTTGGGTTGGTTCCTACGAAAAAGACAAGTATCTTCCTTACACTCTACAAATTACAGAAGTTAAGTAGGGAATGGGGAGTAGGGAATGGGGAATGGGG
>NZ_CAXTNP010000385.1:0-5838 GCF_964245575.1 uncultured Nostoc sp.
TTAACACAATCGAATCAATAGTTTCATCAAAAATGCCAAGTAAAATTTATTTACTATTTTTCTAAAGATATTATATGGCTAATTCACACAATAGAAATAAAAAATGAAATTAAAATGAAATAGTAACCTGTCTTTAGGCATAAAAAAATATTAATCCATTAGAGAGAAGCAATATTGTAATTAAAGCTTTAGTCTAAGCATAAGAATCTGTCTTTAGAGCTATTTAAATTTTGATAGAACTTATAAATTAACTTAAAATATTGCCAAATTACTTTGTGGCATCAAAGAAATTAAACTGTAATTAATATGAAATTACCAATTATCAATTATGACTAGCATCACAGAACACTACGACATTATTATTATCGGTACAGGAGCCGGTGGAGGTACATTAGCCCACCGCCTTGCACCCACAGGTAAAAAAATTCTAGTACTGGAACGAGGCGACTTTTTACCGAGAGAAAAAGCTAACTGGAATCCAGAGGAAGTCTATCAAAAACATCGTTACCATACTGATGAGCAATGGTATAACAAGGAAGGTAAAGTTTTTCGTCCCCAAACAGGCTACTGGGTTGGTGGCAATACCAAACTCTACGGTGCAGCCCTAATTAGATTCCGGGAGCGAGATTTTGAAAGGGTAATTCATAAAGAAGGAATTTCTCCAGAATGGCCTTTGAAGTATCAAGACTTTGAACCATACTACACGCAAGCAGAAAAGCTCTATGACGTGCATGGACAGGAAGGAGAAGACCCCACCGAACCACCTCGCAGCGAACCATATCCTTATCCGCCAGTCAGCCATGAGCCAGATATGCAGTCCCTTGCTGATGGCATCCGGGAACTAGGTTACTACCCATTTCATTTACCATTAGGATTAAAGCTCAATGAAAGCGATCGCCTAAATAGTCCCTGCATTCGCTGCGATACCTTTGACGGATACCCCTGTCTCGTACAGGCAAAAGCCGATGCTGATGTCAACGCCATTCGTCCCACCCGCGAAAAGTATGCCAATGTTACTCTTTTAACTAATGCCAAAGTCTTGCGACTGCATACCAGTGAGTCGGGGCGAGAAGTGACGAAGATAGAAACTGAAATTGGAGGAGAGCAACATTGGTTCACAAGCGATATTGTGGTTGTCGCCTGTGGTTCTGTCAACTCAGCTGCCTTGCTGTTACGCTCTGCTAATGACAAACATCCCAACGGATTAGCAAATAGTTCCGATCAAGTGGGGCGGAATTTCATGAAGCAACTGGAAACGGCCATAGTTTCCATACATCTAGAGGTGAATCACGCCAACTTTCAAAAAACCATCGCTGTCAACGATTTTTACTGGGGAGAGCCAGATTTTCCTTATCCGATGGGCATGGTGCAGAATACAGGTAATGTCCTTGCCGATATGATTCCCGGAGAAGCACCCCCACTAATGGCTCCATTTGTCAAGCTGATTCCTCATTTTGAGCGCCATTTGCTGGCCGAGCGTTCGGTTGGCTGGTGGTTGCAAACAGAGGATTTACCAGACCCAAATAATCGGATTCGGTTGGTGGGTGAAAAGATTCACGTTGACTATACACTGAACAATACCGAAGCAAGCGATCGCTTAATTCACCGATGGACATCTGTACTCAAGTCAATCCCTCACTCTGCTAAACACGTTCTACCATTTAGTATTTATCCCCGCACTCAGCTACCAGAACAAGCAGTTGCTCATCAATGTGGTAGTTGTCGATTTGGCACAGACCCCAAAACCTCAGTCCTTGACATCAATTGCCGTACTCATGATGTCGATAATCTTTATATTGTAGATAGTAGTTTCTTTCCGTCAAATTCCGGTGCTAACCCGACACTCACGATTATGGCGAATGCCTTGCGCGTTGGCGATCTGCTTGCAGCACGCTCCGTGTAGCAAGCAGATCGCCCTTGGCATCTCGTAGGGAAGGGTATACTAATGCATAGCTTAACTATTGAAATGAACAGGTTATCGGTCAAGAGTCAATAGCAAAAAGGAGAAACATTATGACGAAGGATGAACGACAAATTACACCAATTGAGCAACCACAGATTCAATCTCAACAGGACGAGTCAGAACAGACAAATTCTGATCCCTTAGCGACAGGTCTAGGTGTTGTGGGAGGTGGCTTTGCAGGAGCTGCACTGGGTCGCTCAATTGGTGGTAAGATCGGTGCTGCAATTGGTGGGCTTGCAGGGGCAATTACTGGTGGGCTTGCAGCCAATAAGTTGGCAGAATATGTAGAGGAATTTACTGAAGAACTCGAACCGACAGTTGGATTGGGATTAGGAGCAAATCACAAACCAATTGAATTACCTAGTCACTATAGTTGGGAAGAACTACAAGCACTATCAAAACTCCAAGGTGAAAAAATGCAAGCTACATAAACAAAAAAATAATTACGAATTACGAATTAATCCCAAATAATCATGTCAATAAAGGCAACCCACAGTCACAATTGAGTCATATTCTTACTAAGAAAATGTTTTTGTGACAACTATGTTATTGATAGTTGTCACATCGTTTATAAAATAGCTATATCAGTCCTAAATCATTCATAAAAATCCTTATTTATTACCTCTCCATGTTCTATACATCTCTGTGGTTCGATTAAAAAAATATTTTCTAAAACTCATTTATGATTGCTATATAAAGTTTGCTTTCTACTATTGAGATAATAAGTATTGATAACTCAACAAGCAGAAAAACTTTATTTTTGTATAAATCAAAAACTATGGAGGCATCAATATTTATTTCTTAAGTAGAATAAAAATTTCATAATTATTTCACTTTTTCGTGAAAGCGTAATTAAAGAAGGCTTTTAGCATTGGGTTGACTATGCGGCTGATATTAGTTGAGGATGAAGCAGATTTAGGTGCAGCAATCAAACAAGTCCTGAGCCATGAGGCGTATATAGTTGACTGGTTTCTTGATGGTACTCAGGCATGGCAATATTTAGAAACTGGCTGGACTGAGTACACACTTGCAATTTTTGATTGGATGCTGCCTGGAGTTTCGGGGATCGAGTTGTGTAAATGGTTGCGGGAACGTCAATTAACTCTGCCTGTATTAATGCTAACGGCTAAAGACCGAATGGAGGAAAAGATTATTGGTTTAGATAGCGGTGCGGATGATTATTTAGTTAAACCCTTTGATATGGCAGAACTGCTGGCAAGATTGCGAGCATTACAACGGCGATCCTCTTACGTAAAAGCAACGCTGACACCTCAAGTCCAACCCCGACGCTTACAAGTAGGTTTCCTGACGCTCAATTACAGCACTCATCAACTTACTCGCCAGTATGGTCACGGAGAAAATCAAATATTCTCTTTAACTGTCAAGGAATTTCAATTGTTGGAATATTTCATGAGACATCCTAACCAAATTGTCAGCCGCGATCAAATTATTAATCAGCTTTGGGAAATTGGTGCAGAACCAGTTAGTAATGTCGTAGCAGCACAAATTCGCTTATTGAGACGTAAATTAGGAGAAGAAGAGAACGAATCTTTAATTGAAACTGTTTATGGTGTGGGCTATCGTCTCAATATTCCAGCTGCGGAAATAGGCAGATGATTTCTGCTAACTGGACAGCGACACTTTCAGTAAGGTTATAGAAATATGGAACGCAATCCCATTTTCCACCAGACTCGGTTGCGGCTGGCAGCTTGGTATACCCTCGTCATGGGCGGTATTTTAGGGCTATCTAGTTTGGGGGTTTATAGTGTGGTTGCCCATGCCTACTATGAAACCATAGACCAGGGATTGCAATCAGTCGCAAATGCACTCCATAAAAGTATTGAACCGGCTTGGCAGCAACCCGGACAATTACAACGCCTTGCTAAAGAATTTTCTTTAGAATTATGTGTGGCTCAGACAAATTGTTTGCCTAAAACAACAGCTATTAAAAAATCAATCACAGAGGCAGCGAATCCAGTTAATTACTATATACGCTTATTGGATCGCTCAAGAAAAGTTTTTGCTAGTGGAGGCATGGAATTTGACAAGTTACCGATTACCTCAGAATTACAGTATTGGCAAATCTTAACAGATTCTTCTGGCGCTCGATACCGCGAAATCACTTTACCTTTGTCTACTCAAAAACAGGTTTCGGGTTATCTACAAGTGGCGCGTAGTATCACTGATTTAGACCAACATCTGGCTTATTTAAGATTAGCTTTGGTGTTAGGATTACCAATTTCCATGATTTTCGTTGGGTTGTCTAGTTGGTGGTTGGCAGGAAGGGCAATGCAACCTGTATATCTTTCCTACCAACAAATGCAACAATTTACTGCTGATGCTGCCCATGAGTTTCGCACACCTTTAGCAGCAATGTACTCTACTATTGAAGCTGCTATCAAGTTACAGCAAGAACCAAAATCCAATGGTGGAATTTTAGATGTACTCAAACGCCAAAATCGGCGCTTATCACAACTAGTTGGAGATTTATTGCTATTAACGAGAATAGCTCAAAAACAACTAACAGGAGAATATCAGCCTTGCTGTTTGAATGATTTAATTAGCGATTTAACTGAGGAATTAGCATTTTTGGCAGTAGAAACTAAAGTAAATCTTTCTAAACAGGTGCAAGTCTCAGAAAAACTGTATGTGATGGGAAATGAAGAACAGCTTTATCGCTTAATTTCCAACTTAATTGCTAATGCAATTCAAGCTACATCTAGCGGTGGAAAAGTCACGGTTTTTTTAGAAAAAAGTGAGCTTTACGCCATGATTAAAATTCAAGATACAGGAATTGGTATTGCTGTTGAACATCAACAGCGAATTTTTGATCGCTTCTACCGAGTAGATCGCGACCGCTCTCGCACCTCTGGCGGTTCGGGATTGGGATTAGCCATCGCAATCGCGATCGCCAGAGCGCATAAAGGCAATATTCACGTTCAAAGTCTACCTGGGCTAGACAGTACATTTACAGTTCGACTTCCTCTTTCATCGTGAATTCTTACAATAAATGTTGCTATCTAGTGCATTATTTATCTTGATAACGATATTCTATGCTAAAGCTTTTGTTTAAAATCCAGAATCTAAAATCATTTGATTTGGAGGAGTTTTGATAAATAATATTCGCAATCGCTTTAGGAGTTTTAAGCGCAAAAGGGTTGAACCATCAGAACTAAAACAGTTGGTAGATGAGTTGTTGTCAGAGTCTAGTCTCGACGCAACATATTTGGTTTTGATTATTGGTTCATGTGCGTTAGCGAAGCTCCTCTGAAGGAGATCGCTACATTTGGTCTACTTACCAATAGCACTGCTGTAATTATCGGCGCAATGATTGTCGCACCTCTGATGTTGCCAATTCGAGGTTTAGCCTTTGGTGCATTAATTGGAAATATTAACCTATTCCGTAAAGTCATAATAGCACTATTCTTAGGCACATTACTAGCACTTTTAATTTCTTGCAGTATCGGTTGGATCGTTAATCTACCTAGTTTCGGCAGTGAAGTGCTATCTCGCTCCAAACCTAACCTGCTTGATTTGGGTATTGCAGTTGCAGCAGGTTGTATCAGTGGCTACGCTAAGGTAAATTCAAAAATCTCTGGTAGTGTGGCAGGGACGGCAATAGCTGTTGCCCTTATGCCCCCAATTTGCGTCATCGGTTTAGGTCTAGCAAAATTTAACTTGTCACTCAGCTTAGGAGCGACTTTGCTCTACCTAACGAACCTTTTGGGTATTAGCCTTGCTTGTATGCTGACGTTTTTATTTATTGGCTATTCTCCTATCGATCGCGCCCAAAAAGCGCTGCTATGGGCATTGGCGTTAACGCTCTTTTATTACTCTCATGAGAGTATAATTAATTACTAACAGTTTAACTTAGC
>NZ_CAXTNP010000386.1:0-5804 GCF_964245575.1 uncultured Nostoc sp.
CTTAAATTGCCGAGATATTAGCCAACGAAGGTTTAAAGTGCTGCCACCCGATCCTTATGGGTTTGACCGAGATGGTGATGGCATTAGATGTGAAGGGTAGAAGGGTAAAAGTTACATGATATTAATTAAAAAACTTTTAGCATTATTTTTTCTCGGATTTGGGATTCCATTTTCTGTTTTGATGATTCTGGAAATGATTAATCCTAAAGCTACCCTTAAAGACAAAGAAGGTGCTGTAGCTGCTTTAATTCTTTTTACTATTCCGTCAACAGCTATGGGCAGTTGGTTGAATTGGTCTTTAGTAAAGCATCACAAAAGAGAACAAGAATTACTGCTTGAATCAGAACAAAAACGAATTGAGTTAGTGTTTTTAGAATTACTTGAAAACAACTCTGGGAAAATAACAGTATTGCTACTGGCGAAAAACGCCCAGATACCAACCCAGTTCGCTAAACAATATTTAGATGAGAAAGCTAAGGAACTTAGTGCTGATTTTGAAGTAAATGAGCATGGAAATGTTTCATATCGGTTCTTGTTATAAGACTGCTACGATTACAGCAGTTTAGGTCAAGCGGTTGTGTTAAAGTTCAGTACCAAAGGTAATCGTGCATATAGCAATCCTATTTGAGTTGTGAGAAAATACGTAAAAGGTTCACAGGTATAATTAGTAGCAAATAGAGGAAGAGATCAATGTGGATGCGATCGCTATTAGAGTTTATTGAAAATAGCCAAGACAAGCGAGAAGTTCAACGGGCGATCGCAGTCAGGATGCTACTAGAAGGATACACTCATGTTACTATCCAATCGATATTGAGTGTTTCATCAGGATTTATAAGTAAGTGTAAAAAGGCATTTTTCACTTCCGGAGTAGAGGGCTTAAAGCTCAGATACAAGGGAAGTCAGGGATTTTTGAATTCACAACAGCGTGCAGGAGTAATTAAATGGCTCAAAACCAAAGATAAGTGGAATTTGAGCGAACTAGAGTACGAGATAGCATTTTCGTATGGGGTGGTGTTTGAGTCGAAACAGAGCTACTACGATTTATTTGATGCAGCTAGGATTAGTTGGAAGAAAACTCAAGCTCACAATCCCAAGTATGACGAAGAACTAGTAGCATCAAAAAAAAAGAAATCTGTGAGTTGCTCGAAGCCAGACGTTCTGAAATCGAGTCAGGAAAGTTAGTGGTGTTTATGGTTGATGAATGTCATCTATTGTGGGGTGATATATGTGGATATGTTTGGGGAAAAACTAGCGAACGGATATCAGTTCCAGTTGTAAACGCTCGTGACAAGCAAACATATTTTGGCGCTTTAGACTACAAAACAAAAGAATTTATCACTTATGCAGCTAAAAAAGGTGACTCCCAAAACACAATAAATTTTTTGGAATATCTTCAATCACAGCGTCCAGAAACTAATCTTTTAATAATTTGGGATGGTGCAAGTTCCCATCGTTCCAATGCAATTCAAGACTATTTAGACTCTTTGAATCGTCAGCTTGAACAAGAACAATGGTTGATAACTTGTAAACGGTTTGCCCCAAATGCTCCACAACAAAATCCTGTAGAAGATATTTGGTTACAAGCGAAAAAATTGATTAGAGAGTTTTATTTTTTCTGTCATTCTTTTTCCGTAGTTAAGGCATTATTTGATCTCGCCATCAACGGTCAAATTTTTGACTTTCCTAAGCTTAATGAGTACGGTAATTTCTCACAAATGATTTAGGATTGCTATAGATAAAACTAATACTACACAAGACTACTCCACATTAACTCCTCTACGGCTGTGTGACTGAAGGAGCAATTACATAATTTACAGCTTTGCCAGAATATCATAATCAGCTATTAAAGGCAATTATTTTTATTCACTGCTATGTGGGTGATCGCAACTATTTGTCAACGATTTCATTAATAATAGTTTGCAAGATAGGTTTTATATTTTGTGGTGGCCAAGCATGAATCCCGACTGATTTGAAGTTTTGGATTCTTGCCTGATCTAATTCTTCACATTCGTATCATTCTTCAAAATATTGATTATCGTAATAACCATAAAGGATAAAATTAGAATCAATTCTTTTGAGAAAAGGTTCAACGGAAATATTTAGTTTTATCGATTGAAAATATTCAATAATATATCTGTATATATAGCTCCAAAAATTATTAATTTCTTGTCGAGAGAATTCTTGCTCAAATGGTTCATCTTGAATTCTGTTCTTATCAACATCTGCTTCATTCTCAAATAGTGTAGATATCCGGTAGTAAATCCAACCACGAGAGTCAAAAATACGTATAAAGGAGAAAAAAGTATTTATCTCCTTTTTGATCACTAGTAATATGGGAAAGTAAAATGAGCCTCTGTCCTGATCAAATAAATCGCTACTATCTCCAAAAAGGGAAGTTAAAGTGATAAACAATTCTGCTAGATTGAGTTTATCCTCACTTGACAACTCAGAAAAATAAAGTTCCCTAAAGAAATTTGAGTCATCTTTGATATCAAGGCTATTTTGTCTAAGTTTTCTATATTCAGAATCATCCAATCTCCAAAGCTGATACTTAATGTCATTTAGCTCCAGTTCAACCTTGTGACGCTCTCTAATTTGCTTAACCACTTGCTTTACCTCGCTGGCTGTAATTAAGTATGTGATAGTGCTAATGTACTATATAAGGAGTTCAGCTTTGAAGATTTGCAATTAAGTTTCGGAGGATAATCACCTAATTAATCAAGTGTGTATGGACAAATAAGACTACCAAAAGCTAAATCTGACAACAATATTTTATAACTTTCAGTTTTTGAGCATGACTGATAACAACCCCCAGACTGAATATGATAGTCCTTGGAAACAGATACTACAGCTATATTTTGAAGAATTCATGCAATTCTTCTTCCCTCAAGCCTATGCTGAGATTGATTGGACACAACAGCCGGAATTTTTAGATCAAGAACTCCAGCAGGTGGTACGCGACGCTGAACTAGGGAAACGGCTTGCTGATAAACTGGTAAAAATTTATCGCCTTGGGGGAGATGAAGCTTGGATTTTGGTACACCTGGAAATTCAGTCCCAGGAAGAATCTGACTTCTCAGAAAGGATGTTTACGTACAATTATCGCATCTACGATAGATACAAGCGTTCAGTTGCGTCATTAGCAGTCCTTGGTGATGAGCGTGCCAACTGGCGACCGAATCAATTTGGTTATGAATTATTTGGCTGTAGCGTAAATTTCCAATTTCCTGTGATCAAGTTGATAGACTATCAGCAAAGGCAATCTGAACTGGAAGCCAGCCGTAACCCCTTGGCAACTGTGGTTATGGCACACCTAGCAGCAGTGCAAACGCGCAACGACAGGTTACAGCGTAAGCAGCAGAAACTTAGTTTAGTGAGGAAGTTGTACCAGCAAGGGTTTGAGCGAGAAGATGTTCTAAATTTGTTAGCTTTTGTAGACTGGGTATTGACACTGCCCCAAGATTTAGAGCGAGAATTTCAACTAGAAGTAGAACAATTAGAGGCGGAACAACGTATGCAGTATGTGACTTCTTTTGAACGCAGTGGTATTCGGTTAGGATTACTGGAAGGAATTGAGTTAGGTTTAGAACTCAAGTTTGGTGCTGAGTCCTTAAGCCTAATGTCGGAAATTTCCTTGTTGTCAGATATTGAACAATTACGGGCAATTAAAGAAAGAATCAAAACAGCCACGACAATTGCCGAATTGCGTCAGATTTACCAGTCACCAGCAAACGAAACGCCGCTGTAGTTCAGTAACAGCTACAGATAATTCATCTGTATCTCTCAGTAATTATTTGTTCTGGTGCTAAAGCGCCAAGTCAAGATTATTGCAGCGAGGGCTAAACCAATAGCCAATCCCCACCAAAGACCAATAACTCCATAGCCCGACGTGATTCCAAAAGTATAACCAGTGAATAAGCCAACACACCAATAAGCAAAAATTCCGATCAACATAGGGATTCGAGTGTCTTTGAGTCCGCGTAATGCTCCCGCCGCAGTCACTTGCACACCATCAACTATTTGAAAAATCGCCGCGACTCCCAGCAATTTCGCTGCCAGGGCAACCACTTGTGCATTGTTCTGGTCGTTAATGTCAATGTAAAGAGAGATAATCGACTTTGGCACAAGCCAAAATGCAATGGCTGCTACAGCCATAGATAAAGCTGCAATGGCAATGCCTACATATCCAGCCAGACGAGTGCCAGCTAGGTCATTTTGTCCGGCTAACTACCCAACACGAATTGTTGTCGCAATAGAAACGCCTAGCGCAATCTGGAACGACATAGAAATAGTTTGTAAAGCAATTTGATGAGCAGCAAGGGCATTTGTTCCTAATTGCCCAATCAAGAAAGTGACGACAGTGAACAGTCCTACTTCTACTGCAATCAGTCCGCCGATGGGCAGCCCAACCTGAAAAATCTCGCCAATGATATGCCGATGTTCTAAGGTAAAAGCTTTGTAAAATGAGGGTTGAAAAATACCATATACTGCAAATTGAGGTTGATTACATATATAAACTGTCAAAGCAATAAACATACTCCAAAGTGAGAATGTGCTTGCCCAACCGATACCAGCTAAACCCATTGTTGGAAAACCCAGCTTGCCAAACATCAGCACATAGTTAGCAGCGATGTTGAGCAAAGTACCCAAAACTACAGTCACCATTACTAATTGCAGTTGCAACAGAGCAGAAAGAAAACTTTTAAGTACCGCAAAGCCTAAAGCAGGAATGAAACCCAATGCGATCGCTCTTAAATAAGTCTGTGCTAATGCTGCTGTGTTAGCATCCTGCCCTAGCAGCAGGAGTAGAACTCTTGCATAAATATTTTGTGGTACAATCGAGGATTGTTTTTCTCTCTATTTGAGGTGGTGAAAATATCATTAACATACTAAAGTTTTTGATTAAATATGAGCTAGCGAGCGTTAACTAAAAAAATGGCAGCCAACACCGTTTCAGTTATTAACTAATAATTGAAACAAGTTGATTAATTTGATTTTTTAGTAAACTTATAGAGCTAATTCGTAATTATAAATTTCCGCAATTAAATTCGACCTTAAACCAAAACGTCGGTGTCGATTTCGATATCTATAATCCAAAATATTAAAGATTTTTAACCGCCGATTAACGTGTTCAATAGTGATTCTTAATCGATTGAGTTCTCGATTATATTTCTTCTGCTCTTGTGTCAATTTTTTTCCTTTTGGCTTCTTGATTGGTGTTTGACTTAATTGATGAATTTTTGCTATTCCTTGATAGCCTTTATCTGCTATTACCTGGGGCGTGAGTATCAATGGAACAGAAAACCGGGATAAGAAAATAAACTCAAAAATATTAGTAAAATCTTTGCCATGTATATACATAGCCGGAAACCCATTATTACGTGGTTCATCACTTTTCCCCATGTATATGCATGGAGAAAAATTGTTACAAAACTTAGGAACAGAAAACCGAGATAAGCTTTTTTCCCTCAAATTAATTCAAAATCTTCGCTCGCATTTGAATCTCTTAGAGGACGTAGCTCTCCGCGTTCTACAGTTTCTGCCAGAGAGAAATAATACCATCCCAACATATTTATGTGCTTACGTCCTAGTGGAGACAGTCGGACAATATCTTCAGGCAAAACCTGTTGGTCAAGAGAACGCAGCTTGTCGATTGCCGCATCCATATAGTAAGTATTCCACAAAACAATCACGTTGACTACCAAACCCATTGCTCCTAATACAGTAAAAATAGAGAGTCCCGTATTGTATTGGACTTTGGACAAAAAAGAAGTGTTCGCGTAAATTATCCGCGAACTTAAAAT
>NZ_CAXTNP010000387.1:0-5785 GCF_964245575.1 uncultured Nostoc sp.
GTCTAATCGAAATACTCCAAATATCACAACACCGTCTAATCGAAATACTCCAAATATCACAACACCGTCTAATCGAAATACTCCAAATCCTACAACGCGAAAACAACGCGTTCGAGGAAGAGGATAAAACTTATTTAATTAATGAACTTTGGCAAAATAGTTGATTAAAAATTCAGAATTCAGACTTCAAGCTAGTTGATATTTGAGTTCTGAATTACTTTTAATAAATAAAAGCAAACTGAAAATTAAATATTTTGTAATAAACTTATAACTTATACAGTTAATGCAGCAGATTATGAACAATAGTGTGTATTACCGTAGTACTCTCAAATTGGGATTGATCTCAATTGCTTTGCTTTTCTGGCTTCAATGCCGTGTTATTGCCAAAACTACGGTTGAGCAAGGAGTAACGGAGAAGACAATAATTAGTCAACTGAACTCTCCTCCAGCGCAACCAAATCTTCCTAGAACTTCTGAGCGAATGATGCATTTACTGCTCAGGCTCAAGCTTCCAGTGCAGCCAACCCCTTCTAACACTTCTGAGCAAAATATCCATTTACTACTCGTTCTTAAGCAACGAAGACTTTATATTTATCAGGGGAATGTTTTACTAGCCAGCTATCCAGTAGCTATTGGTAAACCAAAGTGGGAAACGCCTACAGGCAAATTTAAAGTGCTTAATATGGTTGAAAACCCAGTTTGGGAAAATCCATTTGTTAGTTACACACAAGTTGTTCCCGCAGGTTTTCAGAATCCATTAGGAGAACGTTGGATCGGATTTTGGACTGATGGCAAAGACGAAATTGGGTTTCATGGCACTTATCAAAGAAACTCTGTAGGAAAAGCAATTTCTCATGGTTGTGTTCGGATGTATAACGAAGATGTGCGGAAATTGTTTAAAATAGTGACAATAGGAACCCCTGTAACAGTGGTTCCTTAAATACAGATAAATGCACATGAACAACGATGATTTATCTGTTATTACTGTTTTTCATCAGCAGTGCTAGCTTTTTGTGGCAAAAGATAAATACCCCCAGATATTAAAGTCAGGGCCACAGAAATCCAAAAGGCAATCAGAGAGGAACTTTGCCACACTTCACCCAGAGGCGCAATCAAAAGTGCGATCGCAACTATTTGACTAACAGTTTTGAGTTTACCCCAAATATTTGCCCCCGTAATCGTCGTTTGATTCACCCGCCAACCAGCGATCGCTAATTCTCGCGCTAAAATTAAAAACACTCCCCAAGCCGGCACTTTTCCTAATTCAATAAAAACCAGCAACGGCGCAAGTACCAGAAGTTTATCCACTAAGGGATCAAGAAATTTACCCAATTCACTAATTTGGTTGAGTTTCCGCGCCAAATAGCCGTCTAGCCAATCAGTCAATGCAGCAATGAGAAAAATCGCCAAACATATCCACTGAGCTTGAGGTGTGGGATTATATAAACCGTAAAGCAGAAATGGTATCCCCAATAGGCGAGAGAAGGTAATCCAGTTGGGTATGGTCATAGGGAATTCAAAAATCAAACTTCAAAATTAACAATTGTAAAGCAACAAGCAGCCAAGCAAATATGCAAAATCTATGCAGATTAGTGTATCTGAGTGTGGCTGCGTGGGAAAATCTGTTTTCTGTAGCTCTCCTAAAACAATACTATGACTGAACACACAGACTCTCAATTCCGCATCGAACGCGATTCGATGGGCGATCGCCAAATTGCTAGTAGCGTTTATTACGGCATTCAAACACTTCGGGCTATCGAAAACTTCCCTATTAGCGGCATCAATCCTTTAGCTACCTACGTAGATGCTGGATTATTCATTAAAAAAGCTACAGCAATTGTGAATGGAGAACTAAATTGCATTCCCCAAGATATTAGTCAGGCGATTGTCCAAGCAACTGATGAAATCCTGGCTGGGAAGTTCCGCGATCAATTTGTCGTGGATGTTTATCAGGCGGGTGCTGGAACATCCCACCACATGAATGTCAACGAAGTTTTAGCAAATCGCGCCTTAGAAATTCTTGGTGAAGAAAAGGGCAATTACAAACGTGTTAGTCCTAATGACCACGTTAATTATGGGCAGTCTACCAATGATGTGATTCCTACTGCAATTCGTATTGGTGGATTATTGGCATTATCCAAAACATTACACCCAGCAATAGATGGTGCGATCGCATCCTTAGAAAACAAAGCTGTAGAATTTCAAGATATCGTCAAATCTGGCAGAACCCACTTACAAGACGCTGTACCTGTGCGCTTGGGTGAGAATTTTCGGGCTTGGGCGCAAATCCTTACAGAACATCAAAACCGGATTTACACCGCCTCTGGAGATTTAATGGTGCTGGGTTTGGGAGGTAGTGCAGCCGGAACAGGGTTAAATACTCATCCTTTGTATCGTGCCCGTGTGGTAGAAGTTCTCTCAGAATTGATTGATACTCCTTTGGAACCTGCACCCCATCTTATGGCAGCCATGCAGAGTATGGCACCATTTGTAAATGTTTCTGGTGCTTTACGCAACTTAGCACAGGATTTAGTCAAAATATCTCACGATTTGCGGCTGATGGATTCGGGGCCAAAAACTGGTTTGAAAGAAATTCAACTCCCCCCAGTGCAACCTGGTTCCTCGATTATGCCAGGAAAATATAACCCAGTGATGGCAGAGATGACATCAATGGTATGTTTTCAGGTGATGGGTTACGACAGTGCGATCGCTTTAGCCGCACAAGCCGGACAATTAGAATTAAATGTGATGATGCCGTTGATTGCTTATAACTTGATTCACAGCATCGAAATTCTGGGTAATACCATCGCCGCACTTACCGAACGCTGCATTGAGGGAATTACTGCTAACCAGGAACGTTGTTCAGCTTATGCCGAAGGTAGTTTAGCTTTAGTAACCGCACTAAATACCCACATCGGTTATTTAAACGCTGCTGCTGTCGCCAAAGAATCTTTAGAAACTGGTAAATCCCTACGGCAAATTGTCTTAGAACGAGGATTGATGAGTGAAACAGACTTAGCTACAGTGTTAAATCTAGAACAGATGAGTGGTATCTTACCGCTCAAAACAGAATAATAAGGTATTGGGGACTGGGGATTGGGTATCAGGCAGGGGGAAAATTCTTTTTTTCTGCATCCTTCCCCCGCCAACAACTGCCTCTTTGTCTCCCTCATCTCCCTCAGTCCACAGTCCCCAGTCCCCAGTCCCCAGTCCCTAATCCCTATCTACCATGCAGACTCAAAAACCATCTGTTAGTCTTATTCGGGCTACATCCTACGAAAGAGAGGCTTTACGGGAATCTTTAGTCATTCTCCTGGAACCTTTTGGAGGAATGGCAGCGTTTGTGAAAAAAGGCGATCGCGTTTTACTCAAACCGAATCTACTTACAGGGTCGCGTCCTGGTAAAGAGTGTATCACCCGTGCCGAACTAGTTTACCAAGTCGCCCAGATGGTAATTGAGGTTGGCGGTAAGCCATTTTTGGGCGATAGTCCTGCTTTTGGCAGTGCCAAGGGCGTAGCAGTAGCAAATGGCTATCTGCCGATTTTAGAAGAACTCAATCTTCCCATCATCGATTTTCACGGTCAGCGTTACCAAACCATTAGTGACAATTTTAACCATCTGCGGCTGTCTAAAGAAGCAATCGAAGCAGACGTAGTGATTAACCTACCTAAAGTGAAATCACACATGCAGTTGACATTAACACTGGGCGTAAAAAACTTGTTTGGTTGCGTCCCCGGTAAAATGAAAGCCTGGTGGCACATGGAAGCAGGAAAAGACGCGAACAGATTTGGTGAAATGTTAGTAGAAACTGCCAGGGCAATTAACCCTAACTTAACCATATTAGATGGCATCATCGGTCATGAAGGAAATGGCCCCAGTAATGGAGAACCTCGCCAACTGGGGATTTTAGCAGCCGCATCAGATATATTTGCTTTAGATCGGGCAATGATAGAAATCCTCAATGTTCCTCCTGAACAAGTGCCTACAGTTGCAGCTTCCCAAAGGCTAGGAGTTTGTCCAGAACTAGCTGCCATAGAGTTTCCCCATTTAAATCCTGACTTATTAAAAATAGAAGATTGGCGGCTACCCGACAAGTTAATGCCCATCGATTTTGGTATGCCCCGCGTCATTAAGTCTACCTTTAAGCATCTTTACACCCGATTTATCAAGGAACCAATGAGTGTTTATGGAAGGGAGTAGTACCGCAAGCCGGAAGTCACTCATTCAAAAGTCACTCATTCAAAAGGATTATATTCCAAGCTTTTGCGCCATTTTAAATGATATGTTTATTTTTGCGCCCTCTGTACTAGGGAGATGAGGGAGACAAGGAAAGAATAAACCTATACCTAATCCCCAATCCCTACTCCCTACTCCCTACTCCCCAATTTAATGCAAACTTCGTTACAGCAATTTGATTTATTAGCAGAGTAATCTGTAATTACCCTCCGATTGCTTAACCAGACCGCCCTATGATAGTTAGTGGCGGTTTTTTTAGCTGATTAATTTGTAATACAAAAACTTATACGGATTTAGGATCTGGATAATTGGGATTGGGTATTTTGTTCAGACATAAGCAAAGTTTGGCGATAACTCCTACACCTCTACACCACCTTCTAAAATATTTTTGACTCTACCTATATATAGATTGACAAAATTACTGTGATATTAAATAGATTGTAAAATTTAAATTCTAAAATATTTGTTTAGTGGTATCACTGAACCCATGCTGCACAACACAGTTGATGTATCTGTATTTATTCGGTAGCTATCGTTGGTTACAAAAATTATTCCTATCCATTTCTTCTCTAGGATCAAATCTTTTTGTGTATAACTACTGTATAACAATCAAAAGCACTGATAGATATTCAGTGCAATTGCTGTTTTGTGTTCTATATCACAAATTAACAATTCCACTAAAATGACCTTATAAAAGGCGTTTTAGGATGTTATAATCATGAAGTATCGGAGAAATATGTTTTGCTAATTGATCTTTAAGCAGCGAAAAAATGTAATTTATGATGCTGTCAAAGTTGGCTTTGCGTATGCGAACCATTACACCATACAGGGAAACATCTGAAAATATTAATTGCAAAATAAAACATGATGTGTTTTTTTGTAACTTTGTATTAAGAACTCCATGTATAAAAAGGCTATTATGACAGTTATAGAACTGGTTTAGATTGTAGGATGCTACACATTCTACAGTTTAAAAATAGCTAACATAGCATTAAAACTCTCGATAAGAGAGTAGACCTACACAGCGTTACGAAGAACTTCAATTTTGTATGAATTCAAATAGCCAGTCTGCCAATTCTACCGACACATATTCCCAACGTTTGGCAGACATTGTGGGAACTGCGATCGCTCTCTTGACTCTTACCCTACCCGTATTTGTCATCGCCCACTATTCTTCAACTAATGTTCAAATTAACCAGCAACCCTTGGTTCAAAATTTTAAAGGAAATCAAGATTGATAAAGCTTTCCAGTAGCATTTCACCAGCAGTAAAGCTACAAAAAATGAGAAAACTGATTTTGAGAAAATCTCTCTATATTTGGATATAGTTCATCAGGAATAAGCTGAAATCTGTATTGTGTGACTCCAGATTTCAGTTGTCTTGACAGAGTACAGGCAGAAACAAATCCCTCCAACAGCAATCAAGGGCAAGAGAGAATAATACCGTCTTGGAAAAAGCGTTGCGAAGTAACTTCGCAACGCTTTTTCCATTTCAATAGGAGTGGCAGAGATCAGGTGGATGAGGGAGCAGGGGAGGCAGGGGGCAAGG
>NZ_CAXTNP010000388.1:0-3993 GCF_964245575.1 uncultured Nostoc sp.
TCACTGAACAAATCGGCGATGTCCAAACCAAGGCGGCGACGTTGTGTTGGTTAGGGCATATAGCAGAACAACAGGGCAATTACAATCAAGCACTAGATTATTTACAGCCAGCCTTGGAGATATTGCAGCGTATCCAATCTCCTGATGCTGAGAAATTAGGGCAAGTGGTGGCGAGAGTAGAAGATTTAATTCGTAATACTTCGGCTACGCTCAGTACAAGTTCGTAATTCGTAATTAAGAAAGTCAGAATTTAATCTGGCTTCCCAGGTTGGCATCTGTCGCCTATTTCGCATTAAGTTAGGACTTACGCACTGTACAAATTAATCATAGTATGTTTCACGAAAATAGGTCGTTTCAGCCTTGATTAATTGTTCTTTGATGATCAGTAAACCCGCGCTGTAGGGGCACAGCAATGCTGTGCCCCTACGACAGATGTGGTTTTTTGAGCCATACATACTATGTATTTTGTGTCAATGCGTAAGTTCTATAAGTTTATTTATCCACGAGTCTTTGAACTCCATTAATGAGCCTTTGATACTCATTAAAGAGGTTCTGAACTCCATTAATGAGTCTTTGAGCTTCATTAAAGAGGCTTTGAACTCCATTAATGAGCCTTTGATACTCATTAAAGAGGTTCTGAACTCCATTAATGAGTCTTTGATACTCATTAAAGAGGCTTTGATACTCATTAAAGAGGCTTTGATACTCATTAAAGAGGCTTTGAACTCCATTAATGAGCCTTTGAGCTTCATTAAAGAGGCTTTGAACTCCATTAATGAGTCTTTGATACTCGTTCAGCAGTTTTTTAGACTTGTGGCTTGGTTGTCGGAGATTGCGATCGCCATAATTCGCCTTGAAGCACATTCTAAGTAATATTCTCAGTAAAAGGCTCATTTAAATGAGCCTTTTACTAGAGAAAAGAGATATTAGCCTAAATCGAAAAGCAAGATTTCGCCGCCGATGTTGGTGCTAATTTCTAGCTGTTCTTCGCCGTTGATTTGCACACCGTCACCTGCTCTAAGTTCCTCACCATTTAAGTCAACTATGCCTCGCGCTACTTGTAACCAGGCATAACGACCGGGTTTGACTTGATAATTAACAACATCACCATCCTCTAAAACAGATGTATATAACTCAACATCTTGGTGAATTGTCACAGCACCATCACGCCCATCTTTAGCAGCAATCAAGCGGAGTTTGCCGCGCTTTTCTTCTAGAGGAAAAGTTTTTTGTTCATATCTTGGTGCTAACCCTTCTCGATCGGGGAGAATCCAGATTTGTAGCAAGTGTAATGGTTCAGTTGGTGAAGGATTAAATTCACTGTGGCTGATTCCAGTTCCAGCGCTCATAATCTGGGCATCACCAGGATGAATCACTGAGCCAGTACCCAAGCTATCTTTATGCTCTCCAGCACCTTCTAAGATATAGGTGAGGATTTCCATGTCACGATGACCGTGGGTAGGGAATCCAGCACCAGGGGCGACGCGATCTTCGTTAATTACTCGCAGAGAGCGAAATCCCATGCGGTTGGGATCGTAAAAACTACCGAAGGAAAATGTGTGATAACTATCGAGCCAGCCTGTTTGAACGTGACCACGGGAATTGCGATCGTGAATTAGGTGGCTAATTGTCTTTTGAGACATAAATTTACCTCGCTGTTAATTAGTTTTGAGTGTCAAAAAATTAAGTATTTAATTACGAATTACGTAGCTTGCTTCTTGCCAAAGGCAAGTATTACGAATTTATTTAGCGTAGTAGGGCCTAGCTGATTACGAATTCCGAATTACTTTTGAACTATTTAAATAATAAAACATACACATATAAAATGAAAAGTACGCACTTAAAAGTGGGGTACTTACCAAAAAGATACTGTGAAATTTTTATTTAAATCATTGGACAATAAAATTTTATATTTATTCAATAAGTCACGCTAGTAGGGTGTGTTAGGCACATATTTTGATATAGTTTGTTATAAAAAATATGATTAAAGCGCCTAACGTACCGCTATATAAGAAAGTGCGTTAGGCTTTAGCCTAACGCACCCTACTACTACTAAATCAAATGTTTCTCAAAAGTGCTTAATTTACACTAGCAGGTATCTTTTGAGTTTGAGTAATACCCGCTTTGCCATTCTCTGCCTTAATTTCTGCTACTTGCAGATGAGCTTCTAAGAACCAGAGTCGTTTGTCAATAGTGCGGGAAATTTCGGTGTAAAGGTCAGCAGTATCCAGGTCGCCTAATTCATCAGTTTTATCGATCGCTTGTCTCAGATGTTTAGCATAGGATGCATAGCGATCTGCCAAGGCTGTCACATGGTCTTTGCCATCCAAAATATCTAAGGGGTATTCTGGCAGGATCGAATTACTAGCTGCGGCGCGAACTGTTCCGAAAGCGTATCCGCCTAAAGCTGTGACGCGTTCAGCTACCATATCGATGTACTCTTCCAATTCCCCAGCAAGTTCATCAAATAATAGGTGTAGCTGATAGAAGTCAGTTCCTTTAACATTCCAGTGCGCTTGCTTTGCTTGGGTTTTCAAATCCGAAGTAGCTGCCAAGCTTTGGTTGAGAAGTACCACGATTTGCACTCGTGCTTCGGCAGGAATGTCAATGCGGGTAGGGTACAGACGTGATGAAATGGTGTCGTCGCTCATGCTTCTTAGGTTAATGCCTTTTACATCTAACTTTACTGATAGTGCAAGGCTTGGCGAAACTCTCTGACGATAGATTGAATTAACGCCTGAATATGTTACAGTTGATGACGATTAGTTAAATGTGATGGTTTTCTATGGTATTAAATGTGCCACCGAAAAGGCGATCGCGAATATCATCATTCTGCAAAAAGTCATGGGGAAAACCCAGTTCAATTTGACTCACTTCATTTAAACGTTGCAAATATTCTGGGGAGAGGGTAACTTCTAAAGAAGCTAAGTTATCTTGAAACTGCGTTAATTTACGTGCCCCGATAATCGGAATAATCACCCCACTTTGAGCGCGTAACCAAGCTAATGCTACCTGTGATGGTGTGTGTCCAATTTCTGCTGCAACTTCACTGACAACTTGAGCGATCGCTAAATTCTTCTCAGAAACTTCTCCCCCTAAACTCGCTACTCGCCCTTGTTCACCGCCTTCTTGAGCAGGTTTATTATACTTGCCTGTCAGCACTCCACCACCCAAGGGCGACCACGGCGTTACTGCTAAATCAAGAGCTTTTGCCATTGGGATCAAGTCCCGCTCTGGTGTTCGTTGAATTAAACTATACTCAATTTGCAGAGCAACAAACTGCGTCCATCCTTGGTAATGGGCGATGGTATTTGCTTGGGAAACAATCCAAGCGGGTGTGTCAGAAATGCCGATATAAAGTACCTTACCTTGACGCACTACATCATCAAGCGATCGCAATACTTCCTCAATAGGTGTTGTGAAATCCCAAGCGTGCAACCAGAATAAATCAATGTAATCGGTATTCAGTCGTTTCAGGCTGCCTTCTAAAGACTGAATCAAATTCTTGCGATGGTTTCCACTGGCGTTAGGGTCGCCCTTGTTGTCACCCATCTGCAAGGGAAAGGAATATTTTGTCGCAACTACAAAGCGTTCGCGTTCTTTAGCAATCAACTCACCGACAATTTTTTCACTACTACCATCGGTATAACCGTTGGCGGTGTCAATGAAATTTCCCCCTGCTTCTACATAAGTATCAAAGATTTTACGACTTTCGTCAGCAGATGCACCCCAACCCCAATCTTCACCAAAGGTCATGGTTCCCAAGGAGAGTTCAGAGACTCTTAATCCGCTTTTACCCAACAGTTTGTATCTCATGAATATTTTCTGATTAATGAAAAAAACTAAGTGAATATCATCTCAAAGGCATGATAACTGGAAACCGAGGGCGATGTTTGAGGACAAGCCCTTTAGTCTATCTAAACGCAACTTTTTGTATTGTGAATGTAACGGCCGCCTTGTGAATGCGATCGCTTGCATTATGAATGCAACGGC
>NZ_CAXTNP010000388.1:4093-5751 GCF_964245575.1 uncultured Nostoc sp.
GAATGCGATCGCTTGCATTATGAATGCAACGGCCGCCTTGTGAATGCGATCGCTTGCATTGTGAATGCGATCGCTTGCATTATGAATGCAACGGTCGCCTTGTGAATGCGATCGCTTGCATTGTGAATGCATCGGCTTGCATTGTTAATGCGACAACTGCCTTGTTAATTGAGATGGAAGCTGGATTTACGCAATAATTCTCTAAAACTCTTATTCCTTCCTGTACTTTGCAATGGCAGTCGCTACAATAAGCAAAGTCCAAGTCAAAACAAGACTTATGACCTACACCTCGCCCAAACTACTTACCTTCGAGGAATTTATAACCCAATATGGGGACAATACACGCTACGAATTAATCGATGGACAACTAAGAGACATGGAACCTACAGGGCCACATGAAGCTGTTGCAGGTAGTATTGCTGGTAGAATCTATGTCGAAATTTTTAATTCTAATTTCAATTGGCTAATTCCAAAAACTTGTTTGATTAAACCACCTGCTGCTGAAGCCACAGCGCTGCGTCCTGATGTAATTGTTTTAGATAAAGCAGAACTTAATAAAGAACCGCTCTGGCAAAAAGAACCGATTATTTGTAACGGTAGTACAATCAAACTTGTTGCTGAAGTTGTGAGTACTAACTGGCAAGATGATTATGCCAGGAAAGTAGAAGAATACGCTTTTCTTAATATCCCAGAATATTGGATTGTAGACTTTCGTGGCTTAGGTGGTTTGCAATTTATTGGCAATCCCAAACAACCCACATTCACTGTTTGTCAGTTAGTTAACGGTGTGTACCAGCAACAACAATATCGGTTAGGAGATACTATTTACTCTTATCTCTTGCCGAATTTACAACTTAAACTTGATAACATTATGCACATTTGACGATCGCCACAGTATGAAAAAGCAAGTGGTTGAAGTAATGATTGCTGATTTGCGGCTTTTTTCTAAGCTAGAATACCAAAGTTGCGTTTAGACACATCCCACAACTCAATTGCCTTCATAGCAGTTATTTTTATGAATTACTACGTAATCTACGACGGAAATTGTAATCTCTGCGTTAGCCTAGTGCAATTGCTAGAAACCTTAGACCAAGGAAAGCTGTTTCGCTACAGTCCTATGCAAGATGAGCAAACACTTTTACGGTGGGGAATTACAGCCCAAGATTGTGAACAGGGGATGATTTTAATTGATGCTAATGAACCTCAAAGACGTTGGCAAGGTAGTAATGCAGCAGAAGAAATTGGGCGGTTATTGCCAGTCGGAAGTATATTTGTAGACACTTATCGAGCCTTACCGGGGATGAAATGGGCAGGCGATCGCTTTTACGAACAAATCCGCGATAATCGCTACACCATATTTGGAAAGCGTTCTAATACTTATGAATCGGCATACTGTGTGGATGGTAGCTGCAAGCCGTAGGTAGTACAGGTGAGGGTATTGCCAGTCTGAGGCAGGAAGCAGTTCTTGCTGGCTTCGCTGTGAGCCTCAGCCGAACCGGAGCAGGGAAATGTATTGGCTTTGAGACAAATACGCATTATTTCTCGTCCCACTTTCCGCTCAAAATAAATATTTTTACCTTGAGCATAAATACATTTATTAGCTCGTAACCCCTGACTGGTAGTGAATTCCAGCATCTTTCTCCCCCAGCCCCCAGCCC
>NZ_CAXTNP010000389.1:0-5720 GCF_964245575.1 uncultured Nostoc sp.
ACTCATTCACGAGTATCAAAGACTCGTTGGCGAGTATCAAAGACTCGTTCCCAAATTTTAATTTCTACCAAATTACAGTTACAAATTATTCTTCTGCTACATGAATCCTAGACATCCTTAGACATCTTTCGTTGATTTGACGTTTCATTGGGTGGAGTCGGCATCATTTCTCTTTGCGTCCAGACACGGTTTAGCCATCCGTGTTTAATATTTATCCTAGTTTCTCTGCTCCCCCTGCCCCCGTTCGGCTACGCTACTTCGACTACGCTCAGTACAAGTCACAGCAAGCCTGTTCCCTGCCCCTTCTCCTGTGTTCCCCTAGACTTAATTTTTCTTTATAACCAGGGAAAGAGGTACAGAAAGCTACTCGTGTGGGAAGTTAAGTATTAGAGGTGAAACTAATTTCTCACTTTTCCAATGCTACCGAAGATTTCATGCAAAGCAATTTAGTTATATTTCCTAATGCTGGAGCTGCGAAAAAGAGTACGCAAACAGAAGAAAGAACAATTACCAAGTACGACCGTGCTGAGGAGCAATTTATAGAACTGCTAGCAATGGAGGATTTAGATCATCAACTAGATGTAAAACCTGCAATAGCTAGTGAGTTTGAACAGGCGCTCTCAAAGGCAATTCGCGCCGCCTATAAAAGCGATCGCTCTGATGAACAGGCTCACCGTTTTCTCCAGCGCATACTTTATCGAATTAATCGGCTAAAGCTGTTTTGGTATGACGATTTGCAAAATTATACCAATGAGCGATCGCTTTACTTGTCCTCATGTCGTGACGAAATTGAAGCTGCTTGGCAAAGGTGGGAACTGGCACAAATTGATGTGGCTGCACTGCAACAATTAGATGTAATAGATGTAAAACAAGCTCTAATTGAGCGCACATCTGCCGATTTAGATCCGCTTTTGTCGGAGAGTAGCCGCTACATTCGTGAGGAAATGACTGAATCTGGCTATCGTCACCTACTAGCGATCGGCTCTTTTGATGGCTTGGTTGAAGCTAGTCATCTTTCCCGCATTTTGGGTGGTGTTGCTAATGAAGTGCAGTGTACGTTGATGCGAGTACTAATAGAAGAATACGGCAATGGTCGTTTATCTCGCAAGCACTCTACATTTTTTGCTCAAATGCTTGCTGAGTTTGGAATGAACACTCAACCAGAGGCATATTTCGATTTAGTACCTTGGGAAGTTTTGGCTTCTACCAATCATAATTTTCTCGTGACTGAGCGCAAACGCTATTTCCTGCGTTATAGCGGCGGGTTGACCTATTTTGAAGTGGCTGGGCCTGCGGTTTACAAAAATTATATGGTGGCGGCGCAACGGCTCGGACTCTCAGAAGTAGCGGTGGGTTATTGGGAACTACACATCAGGGAAGATGAACGCCACGGTCGTTGGATGTTAGATGATGTAGCTTTGCCATTAGCAGAACGATATCCCAATGATGCATGGGAATTAGTGCTTGGGTACGACCAGCAGAAACTCATGAGCGATCGCGCGGGTATTGCTGTTGTGCGATCGATACGTGAAGCAACACAATCCGTTTGACTCATCTAAGAAATCTAAAAAATTAGAAATTAAAAATGGCAGATTTTTTCTGGCGTTTATAATTTCACATTTCTAAAGCATTCTATTGCTAATCTCCCTACAATCCAATTTCTTTAGTGAGGACTTCTTTACTAAAGAAACGATTATTTATTGCCTTGAAATCAAGGTATCAAATAACCTCGTACTACATTGATTATACCTTATACATTGAAGTGCAGTCAAATGAAAGATATCTTTTTTTGTCCTGAAGAATCTAATTTTTACTCAAACTGTTTAGAAAATTTTGTTCTCAGAAATTGTAAAAATTACGAATCTATTGTGGAGTTTGGCTCAGGAGATGGCAGCCCTGTAATTAATTCTTTATTAAGAAACAACTTCGATGGCATCATCCAGGGATTTGAATTAAATACCTCTGCATGGAAAGTCGCAAATTCAACTATCGATGAATATAATCTCACTAATAAATACATAATCCATAATTCATCTTTATTTAATTCTTCTCAACCCGATGCCGAGTATCTTGTAGCAAATCCGCCCTATCTCCCCGCTCCAGATAATGATATTTATATGCCACTCTTATTTGGGGGTGTAGATGGAGCCACAGTTACCAATGATCTTTTATCGTTAGGTTATGAAAATGTGTTGGTTTTAATATCTAGTTTTTCTAATCCAACAAGTACGCTGAACCTAGCCAAAGAAAATGGATATTGTGTTCAAAATTTCATGGTGTTACCTTTACAGTTCGGCTACTATAGCTCCGATCCCAAGGTAAAGAACCACATAGAAGAACTCCGAAAAAACAACATGGCATTTTATTCTGGCGATTATTATTTTCTAGCTGGCGTTTTATTTAACAAATGCCAAGATTCTGTAGTTGATTTATCTAATCAATTGGCTCAGGTTATGACTAGTTTGTGAAGACAAATAGGCTTATGCAATCCCCATCTTAAAAGTACCTTGAAGATGGGAAATTGCGGGATTAGTTAAATCAATCCGTATTCTCAAGTAATCGCTTTGTTTACCTGAAGTTTTTGTTGTATGACTGCACTGCTAGAGTGAGGTTGGCGCTTGAGTGCTGCAAATAAAGTTACAACAGCACCGAACGACAAAATAGGAAAGCCTGAAGTTGGTTCAGGTACAGAGACAGATGAGGTTGGCGTCAAGAGGTAGGCGTGTAATTCACCATTAACTGCACCACGACCGGCAATTTGTCCATTATTATTAATGGCAGATGCTGCTGTCAAGGTAAAGCCAGCGTCTGAACCAGGAGCAATCAGGTCATTTAAGTCGTAGAGAGTGTTATCACTATAAAGAAAAGCCCGCAAACCATTGCCATCTGCTGCAAAAAAGTCACTGTTACTCCCAGAAAACCCGACTGCTTGACCTAAATTATTGATCCCCACACCAAAACTGAACAAATCTGTAGGACGTAATCTACCGAGGTCTTGAAGTCCCGTGCTGGAACTGTACAGAAAAGCATGACCATCATCTACTCCAGTGAGTCCAGAACTACCTACCACTTGTCCTGAGTTATTAATATCATTTGCTACGCTGTACGCGTCACCTGGCAAAGTTCCCAAATTAGTAGTTTGGCCATTTTCGTACAGAAAAGCTGTGTTTGAACTGAGAATGCCTACTACTTGTCCCAAGTTATTTAAACTGTAGGCAACAGTACCAGGAGTTCCGATGCTGGTTGCTATACCATCACTGTATAAAAAAGGCCCAAATCCGCTTGCTCCCCCTACTATTTGGGTGCGATTGTCAATGGCATAAGGAATAGCGTTTTTGATAGCGAGGGGTTGGGTAATGCCATTGCTGTATAGGAAAGGGTTATTTCCAGTAAAATTATTACTAGCAACCGAATTACCAACTACTTGCCCCAAGTTATTGATACCAGTTACTCCAGATTCATTATCGCCAGGTAGGGGACTAATTTTTTTAAGTGAACCATTGCTGTAAAAAAAAGAACTCGCCAAAGAATTAATGGCTACCTCACCTGAGTCATTGATGTCTGTAGCGTAACTGAAGGCTTCTCCTGTAAGACTGCCTAAGTCAGTAACTGAGTATAGAGATACTGCCAATGCCGACTTGGATGTAGTAAGACTGATTGCGGTCAAGGTTATTGCTGTTATACAGGATTTCCACTGAAGTAAAAGCATCTGACTTTTCTGTGATTTTTATTCCCCTATTAAATTACCACTGAACAGTATAGTGAAAACCTGCCGTATCTGGATAGTCGCTAAATACGCCATCAATACCTAAGCTGAAAAATAGTTCATATTCCCCTTGGGGATTTCCTTGAAAGTCCAATGGCAAAAAACAGTCTTCATTGCGGAAACAGACATGAACCAGCAAACCAACTACATGAGCATTGATGACTAAAGATGTTAGCGATCGCAATTTACCACTGCTGTCTCTAGGAACCAGCAAATTTTTATTAGGACTTACACAAACAATAGCCGAAACCCTGATTCTCTTGCATGAATTGCACCTACAGCGTATAGTTTTGCGTAAGTCCTATTTATGAATACCAACGCCCTGTGTATATTTAGCGATTTCTTCTAAACCTGAGGCAGTTGCTGAATCTGTTGTATGGTTGCACTGTTTGAGCGAGGTTTGCGCTTGAGTGCTGCAAATAAAGTTACAACAGCACTAAACGACAAAATAGGAACGCCTGAAGTTGGTTCAGGTACAGAGACAGATGAGATTGGCGTTAACAGGAAGGCGTGTAATTGACCATTGACTGCACCACTACCTACAATTTGTCCATTAATATTAATGGCTTCTGCCCTTCTCAAGGTAAAGCCAGCGTCTGAACCAGGAGCAATCAGGTCATTTAAGTCGTACAAAGTATTATCACTATAAAGAAAAGCCCGCAAACTATTGTTATATGGTGGAAAAGAGTCACTATTAGTGCCAGAAAACCCGACTACTTGACCCAAATTATTGATCCCCAAAGCAACACTGAACAAATCTGTAGGACGTAACCTACCGAGGTCTTGGAGTCCCGTGCTGGAACTGTAAAGAAAAGCATTACCATCATCTACTTCAGTGAGTCCAGAACTACCTACCACTTGTCCTAAGTCATTAATATCATCTGCTTCACTGTACCTGTCACCTGGCAAAGTTCCCAAATTAGTAGTTTGGCCGTTTTCGTACAGAAAAGCTGTGCTTGAATTGAGAATGCCTACTACTTGTCCCAAGTTATTTAAACCGTAGGCAATAGTACCAGGAGTTCCGATGCTGGTTGCTGTACCATTACTGTATAAAAAAGGCCCAAGCCCGCTTGCTCCTCCTACTATTTGGGTGCGATCGTTAATGGCATAAGGAATAGCGTTTTTGATAGCGAGGGGTTGGGTAATGCCATTGCTGTATAGGAAAGGGTTATTTCCAGTAAAATTATTACTAGCAACCGAATTACCAACTACTTGCCCCAAGTTATTGATACCAGTTACTCCAGATTCATTATCGCCAGGTAGGGGACTAATTTTTTTAAGTGAACCATTGCTGTAAAAAAAAGAACCATTTAGAGAATTAATGGCTACCTCACCTGAGTCATTGATGCCTGTAGCGTAACTGAATGCTTCTCCTGTAAGGTTGCCTAAGTCAGTAACTGAGTATAGAGATGCCGCCAATGCCGACTTGGACGCAGTAAGACTGATTGCGGTCAAGGTTATTGCTGTTATACAGGATTTCCACTCAAGTAAAAGCATCTGACTTTTCTGTGATTTTTATTCCCTTACAAAATTACCACTGAATAGTAGAGTGGTAAGCTGCCGTATCTGGGTAATCGCTAAATACGCCATCAACTCCTAAGCTGAAAAATAGTTTATATTCGCCTTGGGATTTCCTTGAAAGTCCAGTGGCAAAAAACAGTCTTCATTGCGGAAAGTCCAGACATGAACTAGTAAACCAGCCACATGAGCATCTATGACTAAAGATGTAGGCGATCGCAATTTACTACTGCTGTCTCTAGGAACCAGCAAATTTTTATGAATACCAGCCGCCTGTGCATATTTAGCAATTTCTTCTAAACCTGATGCTGTGACTAAATCTATATATGTGCGTTCATTAACACTAAGCATCTGCCCGAATTCAATAAACGACACCCCGAATTCAATAAACGACACCCCGAATTCAATAAACGACACCCCGAATTCAATAAACGAC
>NZ_CAXTNP010000390.1:0-5696 GCF_964245575.1 uncultured Nostoc sp.
AAGTTGGATTAATCAGCGTGGAATTTCTCAAGTTCTGCCTTACCTGGGGATAAGAATAATCGCGGAAATTATTATTGCGTTGTGGCATTAGTCCCGTTGCCGGGTCTACAGGCATAGGTGTGGGAATCGGACTACCATAAATAAAGGAACCAACAGCAGGCGATGTCTGACGACAAGCTGCTTTGCAGCTACGCCTAACTCCATAACCACCATCAATCACGATCACAGACTGGGCGGAAGCTGGAGTAATGGTTACACTCATCACTGCTAAAGTCATCCCTGCTAAGAGCCAGTTCAGTTGTGAATGCTTGATTTTCAGCATATTTTGCTCACCTGCATTTGATACCGGAATTTATAATCAGAAAATAGTCGCAGCTACTTAGTTAAAATTTTAGAAGTTATTTACTTTCAGATTGCCAGCTTTTGAAAAGATTCCAAAATGATTGCTGGCATTGGCAAAATTAAAACAATGCTGATTTGTGTATAAGCCGTGAGTGTAGAAAGTTTAGAAATTGCTAAAACCCGCTACCAGGCTGGGAAAGTTGCCTTTGAAAATGGGCAATACCGCGAAGCTGTAGAAAATCTAGAAAAAGCCAGCGCCCTGTTAGCTCGTAATTCTCGCCTTAGCGGCGAAGTAGAAATTTATCTGGTGACAGCTTATGAAGCAGCTGGACGCACCGATGATGCGATCGCTCTTTGCGAAAGACTTAAACGCCATGCCCATTTTGAAATTAGCAAACAAGCGCGACGAATGCTTTACATCTTAAAAGCACCAAAATTAAAAAGACCCAGCGAATGGATGACCCAAATCCCCGATTTGGGCGCACTATCTGATAATGAACTCAAAATTTCTGTACCTGCTAAGTCTACTAAATCTTCTGTGCAGCAAAAGCCTAAACCTGCCGAGCCAGAATTCGTTGACCTTAGTCAGGTCAATACCAGAGATAATCGCTTTATCTGGGTGGCGCTAATTGTTATTGGTTTAACCATCTCGTACTTGGTTTGGTTGAGTTTTTCAGGAACCCCTGGCTGATTCTAACAGGAGGATATTTCCGTGCTGGAGTTCCTTCCTGCCCTTGGAAAACATCCATCACTCAGCAATATAGTTCGGATAAGATCCCCCCGCCTGCGGCGACCCCCTTAAAAAGTGGGTAGAGGAATGAAAATAGACCCTTTTAAAAAGGGGATAGAGGAAATAGCCCCCCAATTTATCGGGGAGCCAGTCGCTCAGAGGGGTCTCCCCAAGTGGAGCGACTGGCGTGGGTTGGGGGGATCTTCGAGAGATAAACAAGTTAACCGAACCGTATTGCGCCGCCCAGTAGTAGAAGTCATTTCCAATTCGCAATTCACAATTCGCTTTTTCGCCCATTAATAATACTTCACGCATAAATGCGCTTGCTCTGAATATTGATACTACGTGTTTGGTTTTTTTCATAATTGAAATTAGGGGCTTTGACACGAAGGATGAATCAATTATCAATTACGTCCGCAATGGGCGAAAAAGCGAACTAAGAAAAAGCGAATTGTCCGGTCAAGATTAGTTAAAAAGTTTGACTTTTTGGGAGATTTATGATTTTAAATTCTTCAATTTTCGGAAAGATTTTCTTTTGGTTAATCAGACCATTTAGTTTTGTATTGACAAATATGAAATTTCTCTCACGACTGAATGGTCGAAATCGAATGAACCGCGTCTTTCCGATGCGAAATCCTATTCTGTGGCTAGTGCTGTTAACATCCTTGCTACTGACTGGCTGTGTTAAGTACGATGTAGGGCTTAACTTTGACAACTCAAATAGTGGCGAACTAGTACAGCATATTAAGTTAGGAGAACGGCTAACCAGTTTTAGTGGTGATTCTGTGTACGAATGGTTAAACAGCATAGAACGCCGCGCCCGTCAACTAGAGGGGAAAACACAGCGAGTTTCCCAAGAAGAAATCATTGTCACAATTCCTTTTAGTAGTGGTAGGGAATTGCAAGAGAAATTCAACGAATTCTTTAACTCCCGTGCGAATCAACCCTCTGAATCTGTAGAGAGCCAATCTGACTCAGAACTGCCGAAAATTGAATCAAATGTCCTCTTAGAGCAGAACAATTTTTTACTTTTAGTTAGAAATCGGTTGATTTATGATTTGGATTTGCGATCGCTGTCTCTAATTGCTAGCAAAGGTAACGTCCTGGCTAATGCGGGTTCAATTCTCGATTTGGAATTTAGCTTGAAGACTCCTTGGGGAGCCAAAAATATTCAACTAACTGAAACTGCGATTGAGCCAGAAAAAAATGGCAATCGATTAGTGTGGAAACTCCAGCCTGGTGAGTTAAACCACATAGAAACTGTTTTCTGGCTTCCCAGTCCCCTTGGTATTGGTGCGTTGCTAATTATCCTGTTTGTCTGGGGAGGATTGTACTTGAGATACAATTTCATGCCAGATCCTAGAATTCAGTTCTCTCCCAAAGCAGCAGCTATCCAGGAACAGTAGACTATTGACCTTTTCAATATTGTCAGTTAAGCCGATGTATTCTCCATCGGCTTTTTTACTTCACATTCAGACTCTTGTTCGCTACCATACCAACGTTCAGCAAGTGCATTGAGTTGATGAAGCACATCAATGAGTTCCTGACCACGTTTTGTAAGACCGTAAGTTACTTGGGGTGGAACAGTTGGTTCATAGTGGCGATAAATAATTTCTGCCGCCTCAAGCATCCTTAGTCTTTCCGTCAGAACTTTAGTTGAGATGCCCTCAACTAGGTGTTTCAATGCACCAAAGCGAGTAGGCCCACTATTACACAACACCCACAGTATATACATTGTCCAGGGCCCTGATAGTAAGGACATCAGAATACTAACAGGGCAAGTATCAGGATTTTTAGAGACAGACATTGATAAGTTGGCTAAAATTGTCCGACAGTTACTTTATGGTAACTACTTTACTTTAGTAACTAGTTACTTTTAGTATCTAATGTAATGCTTTGAAATAAAAACTCAAAAAAGTAAAAGCAGTAAATCCTAGCTAATCAGGAGATATTTGGTGGTAAACATTCTACATATTGATTCCAGCCCCCGTGGTGAGCGATCGCACTCCAGAGAACTATCTAAGGAATTCGTCAGTGGTTGGAGGGCAGCACATCCTGAAGATGCGATCGCCTATCGAGATTTAGGGCATTACCCAGTTCCTCACGTTGATGAAGCTTGGATTGCGGCGGCATTTTCACCACCAGAAACCCATACCCCAGAATTAACTGAGGCAATCAGGATTTCTGACGAACTGATTGATGAGTTTTTGGCAGCCGATCGCTACGTCTTTGGAGTACCAATGTATAACTTCAATATACCTTCCACTTTTAAGGCTTACATCGACCAAATCGTTCGTGCTAACCGGACTTTTGCTATAGATGCTCAAGGCTTTAGAGGGTTAGTCGAGGGTAAAAAAGCGGTGATCATTACAGCTCGCGGCGGCGACTTTAGCGCGACCTCCCCTTTCATTGCCTACGACTTCCAAGAACCCTACCTGCGGGCTATTTTCGGCTTTATTGGAATTACAGACATTCAATTTATTAACGCTAATAGCCTGAACGAAGGTGATGCCCGTACCCAATCTTTATCAGAAGCACGGGCAGCAATTCAAAATTTGATCACTCAGTGGTAATGTGATGCGGGGCATTGGGAATTGGGCATTAGGAAAGAGGAAAGAGGAGGGAGAAATTCTTTAATTTTAAATTTTGAATTTTGAATTGATTTCTCCCCTTCACGGTGACAACCGCTCTATTTTCCAAGTGTCATTATCTAAACGGCTATAGAGCAAGCGATCGTGCAGACGACTGGGGCGGCCTTGCCAAAACTCAATTTCTGTGGGGATCACTCGTAAGCCTCCCCAATGAGGCGGTCGAGGAATCTCCTTATTTTCATATTTGCTCTTAAACTCCTGCAAACGTCGCTCAAGAACTTCTCGGCTTTCTATCACCTCACTTTGATTAGATATCCAAGCACCCAGGCGACTGTTGGCAGGGCGACTGTGAAAATACTGGTCGGACTCAGTTTCGGAAACTTTCTCCACATACCCCGAAATTCGCACTTGACGTTCCAGTTCTGCCCACCAGAACACTAAAGCCCCCTGAGGATTTTCTGCCAGTTCTTGTCCTTTGTGACTGTTGTAGTTAGTAAAGAAGGCAAAGCCCCGTTGATCAAAATCCTTGAGTAACACCATTCTGGCTGAGGGCTTACCGTCTGGTGTGGCGGTAGCAATGGTCATGGCATTAGGTTCTGGGAGTTGCGCTGCTAGTGCCTGATCGAACCATTTTTTAAATTGGATAAACGGATTGAGATCAACTTCAAGTTCGCTCAAACCTTCCAAGGTGTAGTCTTTGCGAAGGTCGGCTACGATTTTGTCCATTTTGATTTAATTCCTTTGTATTCAGATACGCTTATATATGTCATTGTTAAAAATATCTATGATGATGATTAGCACCATCAAGAATTTTACAAATTCTCTCAAGGAATATCTAAAATAGGTTGCATAAGATGCGCCGTTCGGCCTCCCTTCAACGCCTGTTAATTTATGGTCTAAGCGGCCCGATTATCGCTCTCAATATCTGGCTGCTGTCTGTGCTTTTTCGCTATTTTCAGCATCCCATTACTGTCTTGATCATTGCAGCGATTCTGGCTTTTCTACTAAATTACCCGGTTAAGTTCTTTGAACGTGCCCGGATCACGCGCACTCAGGCGGTGATCATAGTTTTACTTGCAACATTAACCCTGTTGGTGATTCTGGGCGTCACTCTAGTGCCGTTGATTGTTGACCAAACAGTTCAACTGTTAAATAATATCCCTGATTGGTTAGGCACGAGTCAAGCAAACTTAGAGCAGTTTGAGAAGCTGGCAAAACAACGACGTTTGCCAATTGATTTGAGGGTTGTGAGCCGTCAAATCAATGCCAACATTCAGAATGTAGTACAACAACTAGCTTCTGGTGCAGTGGGATTTGCTGGAACACTGCTCTCAGGATTACTTGACGTAGTGCTAGTCATTGTGCTTGCATTTTATATGCTTTTATATGGCGATCGCGTCTGGCATGGTCTGGTTAATCTTTTGCCCTCTAATATTGCAGATCCCCTCACCGCATCCTTGCGCCTAAATTTTCAGAACTTCTTCCTCAGCCAGTTGTTGCTAGGACTGTTCATGGTGCTAACCCTGACGCCAATTTTCTTAGTGATGAAGTTGTCCTTTGCCCTGTTGTTTGCCATATTAATCGGTATCTCGGAACTCATTCCCTTTATTGGGGCATCTCTCGGCATTGGTCTAGTGACGATTTTAGTACTGCTGCAAAATTGGTGGTTGGCAGTTCAAGTTGCCATAGCAGCAATTCTCATGCAGCAGGTTAAAGATAACTTGTTAGCTCCCAGGTTACTTGGCAACTTTATTGGGCTGAACCCCATCTGGATTTTCGTAGCTATTTTGATGGGATTTGAGATTGCTGGGTTGTTGGGGACACTTGTTGCTGTTCCCATTGCTGGTACTATCAAAGGCACTTTCGATGCGATCAAGAGCGGCAAGCAAAGTAACTTTGTATCAACTGTCACTATTGCTCATGACCCGCCCCCCTGATTAAGACGGCAGGGGGAGCAGGGCGAGCAGGGGGAGTTAAAACTTAAAGGTTCACCTTCACAAGCTCAACGTTCATCCTCAGAAGCTCAACGTTCA
>NZ_CAXTNP010000391.1:0-5623 GCF_964245575.1 uncultured Nostoc sp.
GCTCTCCCTTGTCCCCTTCATCTCCCTCATCCCCCTCACCTCTTCCCAAAAGCCTCCCCAACTCTTCCACCCAGTTGGTGTAAACGCGCATTACCACTGGCAAATAATCTTGAGTACCTATGGCTTTATTCTTTAAAGCTGGTATCAGTCCCGCATTCACCAGGGAACTTTTGCCCACACCCGATTGCCCATGAATTACTATCAGCTTATAATCAGGGCGACCCATGCGTTCAATTAAACGTTCTACATCCAATAGGCGACCAGATGCAGCAATTTCTGGGGCAATGTTTCCTTGGGGAGAGTTTGAGCGCAATGTCTCTACAAATGCCTGTTTTGTTGCTTCTAACCTACCCGCACCAATAAAAGCCCGCAAGCCAAATTGCTGTTCAATGGAACGCCGTTGCTGTTTGATTTTGTATGCTTGGAGATATTCTTTCTGCTCAAAATAAAGCTGCTGCAAAAACTTGAGAATATCCAAGTAAAGCCTGACATCTTCTAGGGGATTACCTACATCCCTAGCAGTTTCTAAGCTGAGAGTTGCCTGTTGAATTTGACCTAAATGGTATTGAGAACGACCTAAAATAAACTGATATAAGCTCAAATCTTTTGATTCTAAAACCCTTTCAGGAATATCAGATAAAACCTGACTTTTCACCTCATCCGCGAAACCTAACCCCCCAGCCCCCTTCCCTACCAGGGAAGGGGGAGAATTCAAAGCCTCTCTCCTTGCAGGAGAGAGGTTTGGAGAGAGGTTTTTCAGATCCCGTGAAAAGTCAGCAGATAAAACCTCTGATATATTCGCTGATTCCAAATTGGGAATCGCGGCAAAAACTTTCAAGGCTTGCTGAACAAGCTGATTTGCTTTCACCCAGTTATTTTGAGCCAAAGCCACTTCAGCTAAAAAACCGTAATCCTTGGCTAATTCTCTTGGCTGGTTGTTACTTTGATGGATTACTAAGGCTTGTTCTGAAAGACTCTGCAACGTTTCCCACTTTTGCAAGTCTCGCAAGATATCACCAAATTTAACTACTGAGTTAGCAATTAAATCTAGCCTTTGAAACTGGTTAATAAAATTTATATACTCTTGAACATAATGCCAAGTTGTATGCCAATCTGGATGATTTATCTCTTGATGTTTCAAAGCTTTGAGATAATAACAAAAGCCTATTTCACCGAGGATTTTGACCTGTCGCTCTAAATTATTACTTTGCTGCCAGAGCTTATAAGCGTTGTGATAATGCTGTAGCGCCGAATCTTTTTGATTATTTCTCTGTTTGAGAAAACCTAATAAAGATTCTAAATTAGCTTGAATTTCTAAATTATAAAACTCTGGCTGATTGAGTAAATATCTTTGCGCCGTTTCTAACTCAGTTTCCAGCTTGATATATACATTTACGCTAAAATTTAAGTTATTACTAAACCATTGATTAGCCGTTTCGATAATAAAGTCTACTAATTCCTGTGTTGATATGGCAAAATTTCTCGTAGTTGCCCAACTTTCCAAATCTGGCGCAAACTGTATTAGTTGCTTGTAGATTTCATCGTCAATCCACAACACTAAGGGGAAAGCAAAATTCTTGCGAAACTCTTCCCGCACCTGATTTGCAGAAGTTAACATCACAGACAAATTCTGCACTGATTCCAAACCCACAACCATCACACAGGCTGGTATTTCTGCGCCGAATTCTTCTTGAATCGCAGTATAAAGAGTCCTGTTCGATTGCTGCACCGCCAAGACACGAATTTCGACTTGACAAATTTCCCGCAATCTGGAGATTAAGCGATCGCGCTCTCTAGCATAATTACACCGGGCCAAAATCAGCTTAAACTGTCCCACAGAGGACTCAATCGCCCAAGCTAATTGTGCAACAGTGCGATCGCTGTTTACATAGTCATCTTCTGGTGGTTGCGAGTCTGTCATAAGCTAAGGATTCAAGACTACAAAATTAAATTTATTGGCGTTTTAACTCCTGTATCAATACTTGAGTACGTTTGCTAGCTTCTCTTGCTTGCTGTCTAAAATACTTGGCTTGCTGACGGTCACTTAAACACACTTCAGATGCTTTTCTACTAAATTCAACAGTTTGTTTACTGAGTTCTTTAATACGAGTCTTTAACTCTGGGATTGTTTTCATATTTCCTCCTGTTCTGAAATTACAATCTCTAAATTTTCTATCTCTTCATAAAGTCTATCTGCTCTACTAGCTAGTAAGCTAGCGTCCTCAAAATCGTTGTTTTCTACGGCTTTATCCGAGGCTCTGACTTTTCACGGTATCTGGAAAACCTCTCTCTAAATCTCTCTCCTAAAAGGAGAGAGACTTTGAATTTTCCCCCTTCCCGCCACGGGTTGGGGGTTAGGGGGTTAGGTCAATCGTTAGCTTTTCCACATAACGTGAAAAGTAAGATCCGAGGCTGAGTACAATTATTCTGTGATTTTGTGCAATTGTGCGTAAACTTTTAACAAAACATTTCTGGTTTCTGGTTTCATCATCTAATTATTCATCGATTCCCTGATTCCTCACTGTAGTTCTCTTGCTTCCGCCAAAACCGGATTAACATCAAACCAAGACTCGCCACCATCCCGATATTCAAAGACAAACCGACTGCGGATCAGTTTTTGATATCCCTGGTCATCACTCACCTTTTTCCTTTCCTTGACATGACGTAACAATTGCCACTCCTCATCAGAAATCGGCAACATGATTTCATTCCGCCGAGAACGAATCACTTGCTCTAAGGTTTCACGAGTTAGGGGAAGACTCATCTCTTCCGTAATCCAGGTATTCAGCAGCCTCAGCACGTCCCGCACATGACCACCGCTCATTTTACATAACCGCTCTAGGCTAGCAGCACTATCAAAAATCTCGGTAACTTTACTTAAACGCTCCTCTGGTGTCAAGTCAGGAAAAGCTCTAGCTAGTACCATCTGCTGCATCAGTGCCATTCCCTGTATATGAACACTGCCATCAGTCCTTTGTACAGGTACCATTGGTAACACCTTGGGATCTTCTGGGAAACGCTGAGTTAGCATTCCGTAATCATTGGAAAACTTCAAAGCCAAGGGCATAGTGTAGAGTAGATGACAATTAAGCTTCGTCAAAAACTCACCCTGATCGACAAATAAATATTCCTGTTGCGGACGACCCCAAGGTTTGGCACGATTATCTATGCGGTCAAGATTATCGACAATTACCACCAGACCATTTTTACCCTGCTGTTTGAGTTTAGCGATCGCAGGTTCCAATAATTCTTGATTAATCGCTTCCAGCAGCTTAGTTTTTTGTGGTGCTAAATACTGATTGAGTTTTTCTCGCAGCGTGGGGTCATTTTTCATCTTTGCCGTGATTTCACCAATGCCCACAGACAGAGAAAGCTTTTCTTTTTCAGAGGTGACACCAAAATCGCCGACATTCGGAACCTTAACTTTTACCCCCGTTACCTCGGAGTTTAAGACCTTCCAAGCACCTTGCAGCAACTCATTAAACTTGTTGGGTGACTCCAGAGTAATTTTATCTAGACTTTGACTCACACGACGAGCGATCGCTAGCAGCACATCAGCAATATCGACATCGGTCATTTCCAAGTCATCACTGGACTCAAAATAGACGACGTGGAAGCCTAACTTTTCCAGTTCTGCCTGTAACCGTAATAGTTCTGTCGATTTTCCACAACCAATATGCCCAGTAAATAAAGTGCAAGTGGGTTCATTGGGCTTAAAAAAAGTAATTTTCTGCTTCAGCTTGCCAAGAATATCACCACCGCGTACTGAGGAAAAATCTATGTAATACTTGCCATCAGAGCTATTATTGACAAACAGAGTTCTGCTGGGATCGCTAGCCTGATAAAATTCCCGTAAATCTATGGGCATAATGCTGGTAGTGCAATTCTCTCGTATTGTCTTAGATATCCTTGTTTAAAAGGATAAACTTATTTACATCTTTGCATCTCAATATTTCGGAGAATTTTTGCTTTTGCTGAAGGTAGACATTACATCTCCAAGTTACTCTCTTCTCTCTTCCTCTGTGTTCTCTGCGCCTCTGCGGTTCGTTTAGGAAGAATAAAACCACAGAGGCACAGAGAAATAAGAGTGCAAAGATGTAAGTAATATTTAAGTGATCTGCAAAAACCTAGACTTTTTTTGATACTATTTAAGGCCGGACTCTTGAAATATTGATTGACGTATGAGCAAAGGTACCCTGTTTGATAAAGTTTGGGACTTACACACCGTTGGTACACTTCCCTCAGGGCTGACGCAACTATTTATCGGGCTTCACCTAATTCATGAAGTCACCAGTCCCCAAGCCTTTGCTATGTTACGCGAGAGAAGTCTAAAAGTACTGTTTCCACAACGGACTGTCGCCACGGTCGATCATATTGTGCCGACAGAAAACCAGGCGCGTCCCTTTGCCGATAACTTGGCAGAGGAAATGATTCAGGCGCTGGAAAATAACTGTCAAGAAAATAACATAACTTTTTACAATATCGGTTCTGGTAGTCAGGGTATAGTTCACGTAATTGCTCCAGAACTTGGGCTGACTCAGCCAGGAATGACGATCGCTTGTGGAGATAGTCACACTTCCAGTCATGGGGCATTTGGTGCGATCGCATTTGGTATTGGTACTAGCCAAGTCCGAGATGTTCTCGCTTCCCAAACCCTCGCCCTTTCCAAACTGAAAGTCCGCAAAATCGCAGTTTACGGCACTCTGAACCCTGGAGTTTACGCCAAAGATGTCATCCTGCATATCATCCGCTTACTTGGTGTTAAAGGTGGCGTGGGCTATGCTTACGAATTTGCCGGTACAACATTTGAGCAAATGAATATGGAAGAGAGGATGACTGTCTGCAATATGGCGATCGAAGGCGGTGCTAGATGCGGCTACGTCAACCCGGATAAAGTCACCTACGATTACCTCAAAGGCAGAGATTTTGCACCCATTGGTGCAGATTGGGATAAAGCAGTGGCTTGGTGGGAATCCATCAAGAGCGATGCTGATGCCCAGTACGATGATATAGTGCTGTTCAACGCTGCGGAAATTTCTCCTACCGTTACCTGGGGGATTACTCCCGGTCAAGGTATCGGTGTCAACCAGTCAGTACCTCAGCCAGAAGAACTGCTGGAAGAAGACCGATTTATTGCTGAAGAAGCTTACCGCTATATGGATTTATATCCTGGTCAACCAATCAAGGGCACTAAAATAGATGTCTGCTTTATTGGTAGTTGCACCAACGGCAGGATTACTGATTTGCGAGAAGCGGCGAAAATCGCCAAAGGTCGCCACGTTGCAGAAGGAATCAAAGCTTTTGTTGTCCCCGGTTCTGAAAGGGTGAAGGAAGAGGCGGAAGCTGAAGGACTGGATAAAATCTTTCAGGAAGCCGGATTTGAATGGCGGGAACCAGGATGTTCTATGTGTCTAGCCATGAACCCCGATAAGCTACAAGGAAGACAAATCAGCGCTTCTTCCTCCAACCGCAACTTTAAAGGAAGACAAGGTTCCTCTTCCGGTCGGACATTGTTAATGAGTCCGGCGATGGTCGCCACAGCTGCGATTAAAGGCGAAGTCTCTGATGTGCGCGAGTTATTGTAATTTTGGGGACTGGGGATTGGGGATTAGGGATTGGGGAT
>NZ_CAXTNP010000392.1:0-5587 GCF_964245575.1 uncultured Nostoc sp.
GAAGGGGGCAGGGGACAGGGGACAGTAAATAATCTGTACCCTATTCCCTATTTCCTATTCCCTATTCCCTATTGGGAAGCGGTTGTAAGGCACAACATCTTCACCGAAGTAGCAGCTATATTCTGGGCTATCGACTATTGCTTCTACAGCAGCCGACAAACCACTATCAGCTAGCAGATTGTTATACTGGCGAATTTCTTCCTGATCTGCGGGTGTACGCCCCAACAGGTGACGGAAGAGGAACTCAATCACCTTGGCATGAGGATAAGGTGATAAGAAGCGCTGGCGATAGATTTCGGAACTAGCTAGTTGACGCACAAACTCCCGGACGGTAATTTCACCATTCTGGAGTTTGCCCTCTAGGTCACTACGGCGGAAATTATCAGGCACTTCACCGCTAAATACATCCAATACTTGACAGTAAATGGCGTTAATTGCCTGTTGTCTTTCGGCTTGGTTTGTGGTTTCGGTTAGACGGTAAATGCGTGTATGTTTACGCACAGCCACTTCCACAGATTGTCCGCTCCCATCGTTGTAGGAACGACCCAGTTCAGCAAATGAGGGCTGACCATTTGTTTGCGTTGCTATATCTGCGATCGCCTGTGCCAAAAGTGGCGTATCGCCAGATCCGGTGCGGGCTTGCACTGGCTTAAAGCTCGGTACAACTACGTCATCATTTTGCTTGGTAAGCTGGTTGTACAGCTTTTCTGTATTCGGGAAGTTTGCCGCAGGTAGGGTTGGGAAGCGACGGTAAGGCACCGTATCTTCACCAAATACCTCGTTATATTCCACACTATTTACCAAAGCAGCAATAAAGGCACGAATACCTTCAGTAGCCAAAATCTGGTTATACTTACGGATTTCTGCTTGGTCTAGTGGCGCACGTCCCAAGAAGTGTTTGGTTCCCAACTCAATCACTTTGGTGTTGGGGTAAGGTGTGTAGAATTCTTTCAGGTAGAGGTTAGAGTAACCTAAACCTTCAATAAATTCCTTCACACTAATTTCGCCATTACCCAGCTTGCTTTCCCATTTTGTAAATTCGTTTTTGGCGATATAGGGGGCAATATCCCGCTCAAAAATCTGACGATACGCAGCACTAATCAAAGTTTTTACTGCAACTTTGTCACTGGTATTCGCCACCAGCTTGAAGATTTTGGTTTGTTCGCGTTGCTTGCTGACACCTTGGCTAATGCGGAACTGAATATCTGGTTCTGACCGATTTTCTGTCACTGTACCCAGTGTCACAAAGCTCGGCGTTACTTCCTTCTGAAGTTTCGCGGCAACATCATCACGAATGCTACCAACGCGTAATTGTCGCCCTGATACACCACCAGGAGTCAAATACCGTTCGTAAGGAATTGTATCTTCACCAAATGCTTCGCTGTATTCTACGCTGTTAATAATGGCATCAACCACCGCGTAAAAGCCCTGTTTAGAAGCGATGTCAAAGTACTTGTTGATTTCTTGACGACCGTATGTCGGACGACCCAACAAGCGGCGGTGAATATACTCGATCGCTTTACAAACATAGAGCGATGACCAGTACAGATTACGGAATACATCCGACTTAGCCAAAGCACGGATAAACTCCCGTACAGAGATGTCGCCGTTTTCCAGCTTGATTTCCAATACCTTCGGGCGCTGACCTTCGTAAAGATCACGACCGAAAACTTGCAGATAAGCAGCTTTAATCACTGCTTGCGTGGAGCTTTCGGAGAATCTGACGCTAGAACCTTTGCCAGCCTTTCTACCAATAGTACCAGGCAGTTGATCTAACTTGAACACCTTGGGGCCAAGAGTACCAGGAGCTTCACCCCGCGCGTTGGGATTACTATTTTGGTTATTAATCCCTGCCCCTTGGTGAATCAGGATGCGCTTGGTATCCTTCCCAAAAGGAGCCGGACTGGTGCTGGGGTTGCGAGTTTCTTTCGGGAAAATCGCCCCAAATTGAATTTCCAAGGGATCATTCCCAGAACCATAGGGATGTTGGTCTGGTAGTGGTTGTTCGTAAGCAGCAAATGTGGTTATAAACTGAGGTATCTTGCGGAAAGGCGCACTGTAGTTAAACAGGTCTTGCTGCAGTCCCCAGTTGCGACATTCTTGTGCTTCTTGACCAAGACCCCGAAGGTAAGGTACTGTTTCTTCGCCAAAATAGTCGCCGTATTCAGCAGAATCTACTAAGGCATCTACTAAGGCTGGTAGACCACCGTTAGAAATAATTGAGAAGTATTTTTGTACTTCTTCGCGGCTACTTGGGCCCCGTCCCAGAATGTGACGGAAAGCCAGTTCGATGACTCGGCTGTTAATAAAAGGCTGGTAAAACTGTTTTTGGTAAAGGGGAGATTTAGCTAGACGACGGACAAACTCCTTCATGGAGATGTCGCCATTTTTCACCTTGGATTCTAAATCAGATATTGACAAGCTATAAGCACGGGTAATATCGCGCTCAAAAATTTGCCGATATGCAGCCTTGATTACCTCATTTTTTTCGCTACTTGACAACCCAGTTTTCATTACAAACTTGGGACGCCGTTCTGACGCATTAAAGTAAATTTGCGGCAGTTCCAACCCTTGCTGGTCGCTAGAGGGGCGTTGGCGGAGTTTATTTGAAGGTGTGGCTGCTTTGAATTCTGTTAGCAAAACATCCATGTACTGAGACACAATCTCTGTAGCCTCAGCATCTTTGCGGAAAAAGGAAAGTGACCCTGCTTTGATTTCTTGCAAAGCTACCAGCGTTGCTTCACCAGAGCAGGCATTTTCAATTATTTCCCGCAAACCCCGTGTGTTCACCGCTATGATGTTGGGGTCGCCAGCAACGATCGCATAAGTAGCGTAGCGCAAGAACCAGGATAAATCCCGCAAGCTCTTGGCCATGTTGCTTGGGCCATATCGAGCAATGTTAATTGGTCTGAAACCTGGAGGTGTCGGGCCACTGGGGGATGAGTTAAATATTGAGCGTAAATTTTCTAGGAACCCACCACGACTTTCAACGTAGGTTACGGTTCCCAGTTGCATCCCTTGCTGAACATTAGCACCAGCACTAACAGGTACTATTTCTATTTCTCTAGGCTTTTCTAAAAAAGCCATTGGCGAACCACCGACAAAAATCCGGTTGGCAGCGCGAGATACAATAATCTCGGCATTATCCGTTAGCGTCTGGGAAATTTCTAGACGCTTTGCACCAGATGCAAAATAGCTTGCCAGTTCATCTAATTCACCACTTCCCAAAAAGCGGTCTTGCTGCTCGGCTTGGGTAATTGTCGCTACAGCTAGGGTTTGATATAGTTGCGGACGCGCAACTGAGCTTCCACCACTTGCCTTAACACTCATCGGATTTGTAAAACTCCCATCATAATCATTTATGTGTTAAGTCTGGGTCGCTTTGAGGCTTGACACATCGGTGTGTTTGTGCTTTATAAGCTTGAGAGTACTGCCTGCAAAACTGCCAGTAAATTAACCCGGTTAGCTTTTAGATTAAAACGTTTTGCGTTCTCAAGGCTGGTTTATTAAGAAGTGTGTAGAACCTGTAGCTTATATTTATCCAGTCTTAAGATTACATACTATTATTTGGCTGAGACGAAATCTAAGTTTTGTAACTAAGTAACAGGGTAAGCATGGTCTACTGATGCTGAAAACCCTTATTTTGATGTTAGTGGCAGTGTCCACCCTACAATTATTACAACTTATACAAAATTTCAATTGAAACCAAATTGCCTTCAGTAATGTCAGTGGACAGTAGTCAGGAGTCAATGTTAGGTTGTTTTTGCTACTGATAAATGAGTATTAATAAATAACACGACCCTGGAAATAGTTCTTAATTTGTGATGCTTTAAGGATTTGCTCTTAGCATTTTTTAACCGGAAAATACGATGCACAAAAGTTATAAATTTAACTATTTATTTAATGCTACTCTGTCTGCGATCGCAGTTATTTTGGCTGTCACTCCTGCAAATGCGCTTCCAGACCAAAATATCAGCACCGTTGTGAAGTGGGCAAAGACTAGACCTCAACTACCAACTCTGAGATACAACAGCGAAGCCCACGGCTACGAGGGTACAAAGGGAAATTTATACTTTTATGCTGATGTCACGCAAGAAAATGGCACAGTGACTAAAGAAGGCATAACCGTTAGTGGTAGCGATCGCCTAAAATTCACCACAAAAAATGTTAATGCAGTGAAACTGTTACAAAATATTTATAATTCTAATATTGCCAATGACTTCCAGAAGTCTCGATATATCACTAAAGTTGAACGTGACCAGTTTTATCGTGGGCAAAAGTTTGCTTACATCGCTGCTGAAGTGCAGGGTGGCTCATCATTTCAGATAATTCCCTTGAAGAAGTTGCAAGAGTTTATAAATAATGCCAAATATTGCCAAACTAATCAATGCGACCTTTAATTAATTGCTAATTCGTAATTTTTAGGTTTAATTCTCATTCTCTAGGAGATGCATTATTATTTGTCTATACGTGGCATTTTTTTTAGCCTGGGTCTAAATCCACTTATGTAACAGTCTTTAATTACGAATTACGAATTACAAATTACAAATTACGAATTACAAATTATTTTAATTAACCCTGTAGCCTGGAATTTATATAAGCATTATCAGTAAATAAAGGTACGCAATCACTAACGTTGTAGGCGGCGGACAGTTCAACATCTGACTCAAAACCTTTTTCAATTAACTCTTTACCCGAACTGCATTTTTTTAAGTACCCCAATAAGTCTTGCTGGAAAGCTTGAAATGTTTCCACAGCGACTTCGGCTTCTGGTGATAAGCTACCATCTAAATAACTGAGAATTGCCCCAGCACCAATTAAATCTTCAAATGCAGGGCGGAGGCTACCATCTTCTTTCCACCTTTCACCAGCAGGAATCACAGCGATTTTATCACCATACTTTTGAGCAAACTGCGCCACAGCTTGGCAATTTCGCAAGCAACCAGCCAAAGTTGGTGTATTCCCTGTATGTAAAGTCAGATAAGAACCATTAGGTGAAGGTAAAACTAGTCTAGTTTCAGCAGGAATCTGAGTCACCGATTTTGGCGAGAGGGAATATCCAGTTGTAGTCCAACGTTGTCTATGACTTGCTAACTCTGCTTGTACTGATTTGGCATAATCTATGACAGATTCATCTCTCATTGCATAGGGAAAAATTATCGCGTTGTTGTTGGTGGCAATTTCCACGCAGGTAGAAAAAGAGAGAACGTCAACTATTACAATTACATCACTCATAGGAGCGAGTTGAGCAACTCCTTGTGACCCCCACTCACAGCGTAAATTAAATTCTGATTGATTGTAAATCATACAAATAAAGACGGAGTTTAAAGACTCGTTAAACAAGTCGGAAGTCGGAAGTCAGAAGTACAGTTTTGTAACGGGGATTTAGACCCCGCCTAACATACTTGCTTTTTTATAGAACCGGGGGACTTAAACCCACCGAATTTGTTAACGGAGCTAAAAGACTCATTAATGGAGTTCAAAGACTCGTTAATGGAGCTAAAAGACTCATTCACGAGTATCAAAGACTCATTAATGGAGCTAAAAGACTCATTCACGAGTATCAAAGACTCATTAATGGAGCTAA
>NZ_CAXTNP010000393.1:0-5557 GCF_964245575.1 uncultured Nostoc sp.
TTATTCTGATTAATTTTTAATTTTTAACTTTTAATTTTTAATTAAAAAAAGGTCACAAGTCGCTTGCTGTTAAAAACACTCAGTATTTACACTAAAGTATAAAGATTTACTATCGGATAAGATAATGCTTATAGGCATAAAATACATGTACATTTATATACTCTACTGAGGCAAATAAATCAGTAGAGTATTTTTATAGGAATCTGATGTCTGCTCTTTGCCCCTCAATACCGTTCGGTTAAAGAATTTCTTGATGGTACAGACGCGCTGCGGGCATCCGTGCGGAACGCGTGAAATACATCGTCTATATAGTCCTGCTTGCGGGGCTGGCCGGACTCGTCGAGACGGCGAGGCTCGGTATGGGCGATCCTAGCAAGGTCGGTGTTAACGCAAAATTCGGGGCGATCGCTGTCGAACTCACGTTACGTTATTCACCGCAAGCGCTGCACGCAAGCTGGCGTTGAGCATCACCGAAGAGAAGTCGATTGCCGTACCATCGCCAGCATCAGGACTTGTTTGGCAGGGCAGAGGGTTTATTGGTTTCGTTCCTGTCCCTCGAAGGGACTATTACTCCGTGGTGGCAGCTCGTGCTTTGCGGCGGCTTTCTACTTATGGTCGTGATCTTCCAGCAGCGTATCACGCAGAGGGGCTAATACATGGTAAACGCATCTTATTTCTTATTAAAGGAGGCAGAAGGCAGGAGGAAGATTGCCCTCACTCTTGAACTGCCTTCCTTGATAAAAATTAAGAAGAATTTCAAAAGTTGGCGATCGCTACAAATATTATTAGTATTGAGCAACACACTAGCTCCTGGGCACTTAGCACTGCTAGGGCACAATCAGCACTGGGCAAGGGGAAAGGTTAATCACGCGAGTAGTAACACTATCATCCGCTCCCTCTTCAGTCAAGCCTAGCCCTCGACAGCCCATAATGATTAAATCGGCGCCGATTTCATCAGCGACATCACAGATAGTAAAAGCTGGTTTACCTTGCCTTTCTAGGATTTCGGATTTAATTCCTTGCCCAGAAAATAAAGATTGGGCATTTTCCAGCAGCTTGGCAACTACCTCTGGTGACACCATCGGATCTGCACTAGGCGCATCTGGAGATGGTTCTTCTACCACAGACAGCAGCACCAAGCGACTGCCGAACTTTTTAACTATGTTGGTCACCATATCAGCAGCTTCCCGCGTTTCCCGGCTTTGATCAATAGGAAATAGTACTGTCTTAAATATCTCTGTCACTTGGGTACCCCTGACTCCGGTAAAATCTTGATGGTTCTACTTTCAAAACAATAACAAAAAGGCAATCAGGAGAGTTTGGTGTGTCCAAAAAAAGTTTAGCAAGTTTATCTTCGGCTGATATCTCTGGGAAACGTGCCTTAGTGCGGGTTGACTTTAACGTGCCTGTGGACGATCAAGGCAACATTACCGACGATACTCGCATTCGCGCCGCTCTACCAACCATCCAAGATTTGACGCAGAAGGGAGCTAAGGTCATTCTCACCAGCCATTTTGGCCGTCCCAAGGGTGTGGATGACAAATTACGCCTAACTCCCGTTGCCAAGCGTCTGTCTGAGTTACTGGGGCAAGAAGTCATTAAAACTGATGACTCCATTGGCGATGAAGTTGCAGCTAAAGTTGGCGCGTTGCAAAATGGCCAAGTGCTGTTACTGGAAAATGTGCGTTTTTACCCAGAAGAAGAGAAAAACGACCCAGAATTTGCCAAAAAATTGGCAGCTAATGCTGATTTTTATGTAAATGATGCTTTTGGTACTGCACACCGCGCCCATGCTTCTACTGAAGGTGTGACTAAATTCCTCAGTCCTTCTGTGGCTGGATATTTGGTTGAGAAGGAATTAGAATATCTGCAAAACGCCATTGAAAATCCCCAACGTCCTTTGGCGGCAATTATTGGCGGTTCCAAAGTTTCTAGCAAAATTGGCGTGATTGAAACACTGCTGGACAAGTGCGACAAGCTGATCATCGGTGGTGGGATGATTTTCACGTTCTACAAAGCCCGTGGTTTGAATGTTGGTAAGTCATTGGTGGAAGAAGACAAGCTAGAACTAGCGAAATCTTTGGAAGCTAAGGCTAAGGAACGGGGCGTTACCTTCTTGTTACCCACGGATATCGTATCAGCAGATAAGTTTGCTCCTGATGCTAATGCGACAACCGTCAGCATTGAGAACATCCCCGATGATGGTATGGGTTTGGATATTGGCCCAGACTCGGTGAAAGTTTTCCAAGAAGCCCTTGCAGATACCAAAACGGTAATTTGGAACGGGCCGATGGGTGTGTTTGAGTTTGATAAGTTTGCCGCAGGTACGGAAGCGATCGCTCATACCCTTGCCGAAATTAGCAAAACTGGTACAACCACTATCATTGGCGGCGGCGACTCAGTAGCGGCTGTGGAAAAGGTTGGTTTAGCCGATCAAATGAGCCACATCTCCACCGGCGGCGGCGCTAGCTTGGAGTTGCTTGAAGGCAAGGTTTTACCTGGAATTGCAGCTTTAGATGATGCTTAAGAAAATTAGCTCTTAAGCTACTGAAAAATTTGGTAGTTTTTGACAATTGTAGTAAGGGTGCGGTATACCGTACCCTTACTATATTTATTAGCATTTTTGGCAACCATACTACCAAACTTGTGGAGGTGAAACTGTAATGGCAAGAATTGAAGAAATTTCAGTCAAAAACTATAGGGTTCTGCAAAATATTACCCTAAAAGATATCAAACCTTTTTCTGTTTTCCTTGGCCCTAATGGTAGTGGCAAGACTACTTTTTTTGATGTGATAGGTTTTCTTTCAGATTGCCTTACTACTAATGTTCGCAAAGCCTTAGAAAAGCGAGGAAGATTTCAAGAAGTTATCTCCCGTGATTGCCAAGGTCAAGAAATTGAAATTGTAATTAAGTATCGTGAAGATAATAAATCTCCTAAAATCACCTATACAGTTGCTATTGCTTTACCAAATGGAGCGCCAATTGTTTCAAGAGAAACTCTCAAATGGAAGCGCGGTTATCATGGAAAACCATTTGATTTTATTAAGTTTGAAAATGGTGGAGGTGAAGTAATTAGTGGTGAAAATCCCGAAATTAATCACAAAAAAATTCACTATCAAATGGATGACCCCAGTAGAAGTTTTCAGATTTTTCGAGATGGATTAAGAAGCATCATAAAATAAAATTTATTAATCAGGTACTTGCTTGCACTAATTTACACAAAATTGGAAAAAACTGTGGAACCAAAATGGCTGGAATGGGCGCAAAAATTACAAGCGATCGCTCAAAATGGTTTGACTTATTCTGAAAACCCTTTTGATATCGAACGCTATAAACAATTACGAGCGATCACCACAGAAATTATGGCGACTTACTCGAATGTAGAACACAGCTATGTTCTCGATTTGTTTAGCCGTGAAGTAGGATATGCAACTCCCAAAGTTGATGTGCGAGGAGCAATTTTTCGTGATGATACTATATTATTAGTCAAAGAACGAGCTGACGGCTGTTGGACTTTACCTGGTGGATGGGCTGATGTCGGCGAGTCGCCCAGTGAGGTAGTTGTGAAAGAAGTATATGAAGAATCTGGATATCAAGCACGCGCGATCAAACTATTAGCAGTCTATGACAGAGACAAACAGGGACATCCACCGTTTCCGTTTTATGTCTACAAGCTGTTTTTTAAGTGTGAACTTATTGGTGGTTCTCCATCATCAAGTATTGAAACTGAAGAAGTAGGTTTTTTTGCTGAACATGCATTACCAGAACTTTCCATCGGACGTGTGACACCAGCGCAAATCACGCGGCTTTTCCAGCATTATCGCCAACCAGATTTACCGACAGATTTTGATTAAATACCTCTGCATTACGAAGATGGGTATCTGGTACTGGACTTGTTTTTATTCTGCATACGTAGTGATCTGTCAAGAAAGAATTGATCGGTCAAATTCTCTTGTCGAGTAAAGGGAAACACGTTGCCGTGTTCCCCTAGTTAGGAAGAAAATTATCCTTGAATCTGCATTCCGATGTCAGTACAATCTTTAAGTTGACAACGTTCTTATGCCAAACTGACTTGTAGGGTATAAGAAAAATCAGCGTTAGAGCTGCTACCAGAGAAAATTCCGCCATCTTCAGGCAAGAAAGCAAATTTACTCACTGAAATGGAGTACGTACCTGCATCCAGGAAACTAGTGATTAATGACGAATTGCCATCGCCACTATCGTCGTTACTAGTCACTAAATTCCCTTCACTGTTAAACAGACCGAGAACTGTATCTCCAGGTGTCACCGTACTGATAGTGACAGTTTCTGGATTTGCTAAAGAAAATGTAAAAAAGTCGAAATCGGAATTATCCCCTGGTTGAACTGTTGCCAACTGGGCCAAGAGATTAATGTTTGAGCCTGATGATAAGGAACCTAATCCTTCAGCGCCCTCTAGTGAGTTGTTTGTACCTTCTCCAGCATTTTCCCGCTCATAGAAAAGGAAGTCATCACTATCAAGTCTGAGATTGGTTTTCCCTTCCAGAATACCTATGATTTCATCTTGCTCTGTTCCCGGTTTGTCTAAGAATATTCGTGTGTTGCTTCCAACAGCTTGCAGACGATAGTCCTGTGGAGGTCCTTTGAGTTCAATTTGATCTTGGCTAGAGTCGAAGTCAGTAATAGTAGCGAAGTCCCCAAAACCAGGATTCGTAGTGTTGTTATCGTCATAGAAAACATTTGCAGCGTCACCCAGGATAAATCTATCTGCCCCAGCCCCACCTGTGAAGCGATCAGTTTCCCCTATTCCAGGTGGAAGCGGACTACCAGGGAAAACACCGATGAGGATGTCGTCTCCAGCCCCCCCATTGAGTACGTCATTGCCTGGCCCGCCCTGTAGACTATCATTGCCGTCGCCACCATTGAGGATATCATTGCCATTATTACCATCTAGAGTATCATTGCCTCCTCCGCCATTCAAAATGTTGTTAGAAGTATTACCAAAAATGAAGTTGCTAAGACTGTTACCTGTCCCAGTGATGTCGCTACCTTCCCTCAGCGTCAGATTCTCCAGATTGGCGCCTAGTGTGTAGGTGACAGAAGACCGGACGGTATCTGTGCCTGAATTCGCAGCTTCGATAATCCTATCAACAGCACTGTCAATTATGTAGGTGTCATTGCCTGCTCCCCCATTCAAGGTGTCAGCACCTAAGCCCCCATCAAGTGTGTCATTGCCATTTCCACCGATTAGACTGTCGTTTGCCGTCCCACCTGCAAGGGAATCGTCACCAGCCAAACCATTCAAGATATCGTTACCTGAGGGACTATTGGCATTACCATTACCAGCCCAACCAACTATGGTGTCATTTCCCGAAGTCCCAGAAATATTGTCAGGACTTGTAGTGCCGAAAAAAAATGCCATGTTATTTCTCCTGAATTTCTCACTAATACGTAAGTTCAGCCTTAGTCAAAGAACTATTCATCAGTAAAGATGTAGATTAGTTGCCATTTGCGTAATCTAAGGTAGAAACCACTAATTATTTGGTTAATAACTTTTAAAGAAAAAAATATCCAGCTA
>NZ_CAXTNP010000394.1:0-5551 GCF_964245575.1 uncultured Nostoc sp.
ATTTGACTATTAAAACTAATACTTTGTTAGTACAAGATGGGGCTGGAGTAACTGTGGAGAATTTCGGAGCAGGAAGGGCAGGCAACATGACATTAAATGGTTATTCCATCCGTTTAAACAATAATGCTTTACTCAGTGCTAGTACACAAAGTGCTAAAGTTGACCCCAACAGAGAGCAGGCGACAATTAATATTAACTCAGAAAATTTAATAATCAGCCGCAATAGCAACATCATAACCAATGCGAGAGGGGAAAACGTCATCGGCGGCAACATCAATATTGATACCGATTTCCTCATTGCCTTTAAAAACAGTGATATCAGTGCTAATTCCACTAATTTTCGTGGTGGACGGGTAAAAATTAATGCTCAAGGCATATTTGGTATACAATCCCGTCAGATACCTACCTTAGAAACAAGCGATATCACCGCTACAGGGGCAAGTCCTGTGTTAAATGGCGTAGTAGAACTCAACACACCCGATGTTGACCCCAGTCGAGGATTAGTGCAACTGCCGACAAATTTAGTTGATGCCTCACAGCAAATTGATACTGGTTGCAATGTTGGCGGAAAGCAAAGAAAAAGTTCATTTGTTGTTACAGGGCGCGGACTACCACCACAACCAGGTGAGCCGCTCCGCACTGAAGCAGTGATAGTCAATGGAGTCGAAGCCGCAGAAGAAAACCGCTCTGCCTTAAGAAATTTTACACCGGACTCTACTAATAAAATTGTAGAAGCTACTGGGTGGGTAGTTAATAGCTTAGGTGAAATTACTCTGACAGCCTATCCTACCAGTGTTACACCATCTCAAAGCTTCCAGTCAACTCCCGCGACCTGCCATGCATCTTAAACAATTACTAACACAATTGAGAATCTGGCGATCGCATCGTCGTGCCTTTGCACTGCTTTTCAGTATACCTCAGTGCGATGGCATTTTTTTGTTACTAATATTTACTCATCTCTTAACCTGACTATTACTAAGTACACGTCACCGCAAAAAGGGGTCGGAAATAAAAATTGTGATGCGACTGCACACGTTTCATTCAAAAAGCAAATTCCGTACCTCTTTTATGGTGGGCTGTACTAAGTAACTGAACAAAAATATTTACAGTCATTGCGAGCGAAGCGAAGCAATCCCAGCCGCAAGCGAATTGCTTCATTTCGCTTCTCTACGAGACGCTACATTCGCAATGACATTGTGTAATTAATTCTGTTCGACTACTTATTTTGTCTCTTTTATATGCTTGTTAAGAATCTACTCTTGAGAAACAGCTTCTAAATCTGTGGCTTTCGCTAAAAATATGAATTTTATGAACTTTATGAACTTGACTTATCGGGGAGGAAAAACTAGCAAAATTTCAGTTATGAACTTCATGATATTGACTGGTTTTTCACCGCACTTTAATCTAGACCACAGAATCACCTTTGTTACCAACTTAACTAAGACAGGGTGCATCCTAATGCAGAAGAAGTACTAGACCTTAGTAACCACGTATAGATAGGTGTGACACTTAGTTGCTGAAGATAACATGAGTTACCAAAATACTTATGTCATAAACTCTTCACTTTAGGTTGTCGTGTTCTCAAATCCGGGAATTGAATTGCAGATAATTTTGTCCTGGAATCCAGACAAAAAATTACATCTGCTGAGTCTAACTTGACCAAATCACTATCCTATCAACAACAAAAGGAGTAAAAAATGCTTTCACCCGATGTTGCTACAAATATTCTTGAACGTAAACAAGCTGTTGCTGCAGCTGCACCTCAACATCCACTAGTTGTTGCTGCAGCTGCACCTCAACCCCCAGATCCTTTACTGCCAAACCTAGTATTGGACACTCCTAACATCACTTTTGATAATGGAGTTCCAGTAGGAGGCGATGCCCACTTGAGTTTGTTTCCAGATGGAAGTTATAGCTTTACGGGTCACTTCCATGATAGTGGCGCTACTAGCTATGATACATCATTTGTTTATGTAGTTAAAGATGTGTTCGGTGTTTCAGCTTTTACGTTCTCGCATACGGGACGAACTCATGGCACTTTTGAGGCTGGTTCTAGAGATGATAATTGGAATGATTACGGTACTAATCCAGTGCTAGCTGCTGATTGGGGCAATATATCGAGTGGCTACAATTGGTCTTCAAGAGCTGGTGCAAATCTCAATTTAGGGGGACTATTTGATGAAGCAGTTCAGCTAGTAGGTTACGCTCAAACGGTAATTCAAGTTGTTGGAAATATTGCTGGATAAGAAATTAACACCAGAACAACGCTCTAACAGTGAAGGGGAGCAATGCGATTTTGTGAGGTGCTTAAAATTCGGGTACTAAATCGAATGGCACTAAGAAAAGCTCTAAGCTATACGGAATAAGGGCTACAGCTTTGAAAGCTATTGAACAGTGGAGGAGGGGTCAGGTGGTCGTCCTTGATGCAGTGTCATGGAAGCGATCACCACAAAAGACACTCAGGAAAGCGATCGCTTACGTCGGGTGGGTACGCCATCGCTGTGCCTTGCTCCAGAAAGCCCCAGAAATGTTGGGTTTCGTTAAGTGAGATGCATTCTTTACAAGATTTTTCATCAAAACCAAGGAGAATAACATTATGAATAGATTTTTCTTTGTGATTTCTCGTCATCGTGCCTTCACAAAGTTAGCTCTTGGCGCGGCAGCTGCTCTAACCTGTAGCCAAGCCCTTCCTGCAAACGCCACTCCAGGCGGAGCTGGCTGGCAAGGGAAGTACACCCTCTATATCCCATCTGGTCGGACTGACCAGTTTTTCCATTATGGGTGTCCAGCGAATTTCCCAGTTGCGGTCAGCGGCGGGTTCCTTCCAAATTTAGCGGCCAAACCGGGAATGGTCGTCCTTGGTAATGGACCACAACTGCAATTAGACCCGACCGGTTACAACGAATGGGCTTGGCTAATTGATTGGCCAAACGGAGCGTCGGCAGGATCGGCGATCCAGTTCGACGTTTACTGCATGAATCAGTAAACCACAAACTTTTCAAAACCAACGTAAAAGCAAGGGTTTCAGCCATTGTGAACCTGGAGTATTCACCAGGGAGCAACGCGATTTGGTGAGGTGCTAAAAATTGGGGGTATAAATGACCTGTTTAATAGTGCGTAGGCGCAGCCCGCCGTAGGCATCGCAGCGAAATATCTGTTTTTATTGAGAATATAGCTATGTAACTGAGAATTAAACCCCGATCTCACTTTTTTGCGTTGCTCCCTATTCACCATTGGTTTTAGAGGGATCAAGCGAGCGATCGCATTGTGGGAGAATGGGCTGCTAGATACCGAGCAGCAGCAAAGCAACAGAAGTGTTGAAAGTCTTAAGTTTGTACCCGACATTCAGCAGGTTAAATTGCAAAAAAGTTATTTTCAGGTATCCGTACATTGGGGTAAGTGAGGCAACACGGGAACGCACTTTAATTGGGTGATGATGCAATTAGTCACTATACTTATCATATTCAAGCCACTTTAATCGAGAACAAAATTGTTATTCAAAATTATCGTAATCAAGCAGGACGTTTTATCCTAGCCACTAACTTATTAGACGAAGAAATTGACTTGACTGCTAACCCTCATACAGCGTTAGAGCAACAAAAGTGGACCCCAGAACTCATTTTAAAAGAGTATAAATCTCAACAAAGTACGGAACGAGGCTTTCGTTTTATTAAAGATCCTTTAATTGCACTCTTGCTCCTTTCACTACTGAGCGCGATCGCACTTTCTCAATGGAGCAAAGAGCAAAGTAGCTTGTAAATTTTCCCAACTTAATTTTTGTACTATACAAGGTTTGTAAGTGATTTATGAAATCATTACTAAAGTATGGATTGGCAATTGTCCCCTTTTTTACCACTTTGCTTCTAGGGCAAGCTGCCTTTGCCGCACCTCCTGAAGACATTGTAGGCACCTGGAATGGTCTGTCGGGTAATCCAAAAGTGATAACAGATATAAGAGTTACAGTAGCCGAACAACAACCCGACAATCCCGCCCAAGTCAGTGAGTGCCGCTCTATTACAGGCGATATGAGTGTGAATACTAGAGTTGGACCACTTAATGGTTCTATGCAAGGATATTATTGTCCTGCAACAGGTGCTTTTGCATTTATTCTAAACAGGAAAGAAGACGGGGCAACAATGCAGCTATATCGGGGCAATATTTCTGATGATGGGAAATCAATGAAAGGTACTTTCTTTTATATATCAGGGGATTGAGGAGAATACGATTTCTCTGCTTCCAAGTAGATAGTTGCAGTCTACCAGAAAGAGCGATCGCTTGGCTTATATGAATATGAAATAGTGCGATCGCCGATCTTGTAGATTGGATTGACGCTAGCAAACCCAACAACTTCTTCAAATTGTAATCTTGGTCACTTTCGCCACTGAGCGCGGTGAGGTGATGTCCACTGATGCGGTGCGAAAGCTGATTGGGCGACTGGCAGCACAGGCGGGACTTGATATCAAAGTTCACTGCCACATGATGCGCCATGCCTGCGGCTACTATCTGGTAAATCAGGGTTATAACACTAGGGAAATCCAAGACTTCCTGGGACACCGCGATATCAAACACACTGAAAAATATACCAAGCTGAATGCTCGACGGTTCCTGAATTTTGATTGGGGTGATTTGTAAAAATTCTGGTCATAGCTGCGTTCCTCTTCAATCTCTCAGAGGTCATCGCTCTCTTGCGGCTCTGGAGTGATATTTGGTGTGACTGAGCAGCAGAAAGAAAATACCATCTCTACTTTGGGTTTTTAATTTTTTTTAGGCAATTTAAATTAAAAAATAAAACAGTATTATTACTGATAAGAGCAACTGACTCAGGTTGAGCAATATCGGCTAGACTGTACCGAAACGGGAGAATTGTACGCTAAGAAATTAGAGCAATCGCCAAAAACCTTACTATTAAAGACTTTTAGCGTTAAACTGTCTTTTACTTTTTCAACCATCATTGGTCTGAAATACAAAAAATTTCATTCGGATGACACTTAATGAAACTATTGATAAGCTAATAGGCATTTAAATTGCAACATAGTCACTATTACCCTTATTTTTTATTTTTCGATACCACTTAATGACTAGCTCACCTTTATTTAATAGTTTATCTAGTAAAGACTTTAATTCATCTACTGATTGAAATAAACGATGAGCAATATATTCCTTACATGAATACCAAACTATTTCGATGATGTTGTAGTCAGGACTATATGCAGTTAAAAATTCTAGTACAAAATGAGGTAGTTCTTGGGCAATTTTAGCGAGAATATCTTTCCGTTTATGGAAACTGGCATTATCTAAAATTAAAATAATCTTGGGATCACGCTCCTGAAAATCTTCGGTACTGTTTCCCTGCATTATGTTGCTAAATACCACCCCAAATATTTTGGTATCTGGGCCACAACCACAGCCGTGGGTAACCAGTGTCCCAAATTCTTTGAGTCAAGTTGCCCAGAGTGCAGCAATTGCAACATAGATGTAACCCCCAGCCTCTTCCCTACGGGAGCAATGCGATTTTGTGAGGTGCTAAAACCAAGAACGGAAATAGGGTATT
>NZ_CAXTNP010000395.1:0-5462 GCF_964245575.1 uncultured Nostoc sp.
TTCAAAAACAGTCATTTCAATAGTAGATTTTATTACACAAGCATTATAGTTCTACCGTTACTTTTATAGTGAAAGAATAAAATTGACAGAATTTTACAACTGAAATGAATTAGTAAAAAACCCTGAAGGCTAGGGCGTGTTGTGGAATCACCTAATTTGTTGTCTATTTATTGGCTGATTTATTATTGGTGTCTACCAGACACCATCTAGACACTTGATGTTTAGGTCGTGTCTAGAGGGTGTCTTTCCATGTCTATGCTGTTTAAGGGCTTCAGCGTTTAGTGTCTGTGGTGTCTGGTGTCCGATGTCCGCAAAAAAAGGGGGTTTTTGGGAGGAGACACCAGCCCACTATGCGGCTAAATTTGATTGAACCTGATAACACCCTCGGCTATCCACTCTGCCTTACCAACCTCGACAATTTCATTCATCCAGCCCTTTATAAGCTCTACAGTGAATCTCTCACCCTGAAATTTAAAGTTGCCTTTAAACTCTCTAACATCAGCTTCAATCCGCTCGGTTCTGATGAGATATTCATACAGTTTTTGCGCCATTAATGATAATTTTTTCGGTTCATATTGGGTGTCACCTGCCTTGCTACCAAGATTTATTTCCAGTTCATAAATGCGCTCTAAAGTGGCTTTATCGATGGGAGCGGAACGTGCGGCCATCTCTGCCTTTGCAGCATCCCGCTTTTGGGAGTCCGAAGGCAGAAATAAATGCGGTCGCTTGACTTTCCTTTCCAAGCTATCGCCGCCGAACTAATACCCACAGTTAAACTCAGCCCAATGGCAACAGCTTTCTTGTCCATCGGCAACTGACCGAACCACGTCATTAAACCCGATTATTGTGATTCTGATAACTGTTTATGTTTGTCGGTTAAATAATTCATTTACCTCTCCTACCACCAAATAGAAAAATCATTAATATCGCTATAACTATCGCCACTCCTGCACCACTGCCCAAACTTAAATAATCATCCGTTTTCACTTTGGGCTTATACATCGTTTGAATTGAAGTATTAGCTGTAAGAGTAGAAGTTTGAAGCCATCCTAAAACAGCCGGGGTAGCCTTTAATGCTTGCAGGACTTACTGGCCGGATTTTAGCAGTAGGCGACCCGCGTCAGGCGATAATGGGCTTTGCGGGTGCAGACAATCAAAGCTACAACAACATTGTCAGGTTAGCTGGAGCAACAGAACTACCTTTATCAATTTGCTATCGTTGTCCGTGATCGCACATTGCCTTAGTTAAGAGCATATTTCCCTACATTCCGATTGAAGCAGCGCCAGATGCCATCGAAGGAATTATTCATCAAATAGAAATTAAGGATATTGAGAAGTTAGTTAAACACGGTGATATTATCATCTGCCGTAAAACTGCACCACTGGTTAGTTTATGTATTTGTCTCATTAGCCAGGGCATCAAAGCAACAGTCAAGGGTCGAGATGTTGGTGATTTTCTTAAAAAATAACTTGACCAAATAGCCAAGTTGCCAGGATACAATTTTAAGTTTTTCAATGATGCTGTTGAACAATATAGACAAATTAAGTTGCAACAATATTTAAATCTAGATAACGAAGATGAATTAAAGCAAAGGTTAGCGGATAGATTAGAAGCGATCGCAACCATTTATCAATCTCAAACACAGGCTACGAGCATTGAGAGCTTGAAATATTATATTGATGAATTGTTCAGTGATGAAAATTCTCCAGTAACTCTGTCCACCATTCATAAATTTAAGGGAGGTGAGGGAGAAAGGATTTTTGTTTACAAAGCTGGAGATATGCCTATGGTTTGGAGAAATCAGCGAGATTGGCAGTTAGAGCAAGAGCAAAACTTGCTTTATGTAGCGCTTACCCGTAGTAAATCTGAATCATTTATTGTAGGTGAATGTGATTGGTACAAACCATTGGCTACAGATAAACAAATCTCCATCAGCACCGCTATACAACCTGAGAATGATGATTATTTTTCGTTATGCAGAAAGGCGAGAGAAGAACTTGATGAAGAATTAACCCCAATCTCTAAAAATGCCAATTCCAGAGCTAAATTTATTAAGACTGTAATTGATGAAGATATTGATTTAGGAATACTTGAAAGCTTAGGCAAAATTAAGTATACTTCTCCTGAGAATAAGAAAGCTGTGTACACTGCAATAGAGAATTATTGGGAAAAATATTTTGATGCTGAAGATGAAGAGAAAAGGGATAATGATTCGTTATCACTTTGACCTAGTCTAGATGATGATGTGGACTTTTAAATAATTATATTGCGACACCGATAGCGTAGCGTTAGTGACATAGGAGCGTCACAGGGAGACAAGCAATGCCTGCGGCGGGCGATGCCAAAGGCGGCAAGCAACGCCTACGCTCCCTATCCTCTAAGAATTTAACAGGCAGGTTTTTTTGTACCTATTTAGACTCTTTTTCTGATCGGCGAAACTCTACCAATGCTTTAAAAACTGTCTCTGCATCGAAACCGCTAGCATTCTGTATATTAATGGATACATCACTGTTGAGACTAACAAAAGAGCCTGTTACCACAGTTAAACCAGATTCTGAAAGCCCAAGTACTCGCCCCCTAGATTCAGCAGACAGCTTTTTAATCTGCTCTGCAAGCAAAGCCTCTTTTATTTCCTGTGACAAGCCATCTAGCAACCGCTCCACCTCATCCAGCCCCACAAATTTAATTCGTTCCAGCATAAATAGATACAGCCTGATAGTTGATAGCTATCAATGATACTTGCTTATGCGCGATTAGACAGCGATCGCCGAGTCAAACCCCGTGCTGTAATTACCTGAAATAGCCTGATTTTGGCGTGTTCTTTTCCACTTGCGACCAATTGCTAATAATGCTGCTTCCATTTCATCTTCATCAGCAGCCTCAATCATTTCCGTAAGCCTTTTACTCGTGTCCCTTTCTGCTAATGGTTCCTCAGCTAACAACTGACAAAAATATTTTCTAGAGCCAGGGGCAAGCTGATCCATCCCCTCTAGTAAAGCTGCAAATACCTCTGGGCTTACCCATTTATGCCCGGAGCGAAACTGGGATAGGTGATTTTGGCTTATACCAGCTAGCACGGCTAATTCCTTTCCCTGAATTCCGTGTCGATCCATCGCCTGCTTAAATAGCTGGTAAATTTGCATAAACTTTTATTTCCTTTTCTTGTAACTACTAGATACAATTTATAGTATAATCTGCCTATTAGATAAATCGAATCAATTTACTAGGTTGATTTAGATCATAATTCTACCCCAAATAAAACAGCTCCGACAAGCCTACACGCAAAGCTGAAATTGAGGCCATCAGCCCTGAACAGTGGGCATCGATGAAAAAAGATTACTTAGTCGGTAAAAAAGATGAGTGAAATTTCCTCTAAGAAATGGGCTGTAGGCGATCGCATCATCACCCCAGGCGATCAACGCGGATTAGTGAGGAGCGTAAACAAAAAAATCTGTATTACTTGGGAAAATGGGCATTTGGGCGAGTACACAAGGATTGAAATGCAGTCTTATGGTTATCAAGAATTCTTAGAGGATGAAGGAGTGATCGCATCGTGCAACTTAAACACGCCAGTTTCTTTGCAGGAATCGGAGGGTTTGACCTCGGAATTGATGCCGCCGGAGCAGCCCATATTATCAAAACTGGACTCTTCATCGAAAATAACCGCGACGCGAAACTCGTTCTCAGCTACAGATTTCCTGATATCTCCATCCACAGCGATATCAAAGATTACTACCCAAGTCCGGGAGAATTCAATCTCTACACAATCGGCTTCCCTTGCACCGGCACCAGCATTGCAGGCAACGGAACAGGACTTGAACACCCAGAATCAAAACTCTGGTTTGAAGCCCTGCGGTGCATCGCCGACGGTCGCCCCAGTTTCATCATCATTGAAAATCCTACAGGAATTGTCAACAAAGGATTACGAGCAGTTCTTGGGGGACTCCAAATGGTTGGCTACGTCTGGGATGATCCGCAAATCATATCAGCTGCGGAACTCGGATCGCCCCAAGAGAGAGAAAGGCTTTTCATCGTTGCCTACACCAACAACGTACTGCAAAGGCTCAACGGGATACAGACCAGCTGGGGCGACCAGATTGGAGCAGAAATTAAGGCCATATATAACCAAGGGCGACAAGTTAAACCCAGCAGTGCCGGGGTGGATGATGGGGTTCCCCGTTGGCTGGGCGGAATATCCTTTGATGGATACTGGAGAAACAATATTAGTGCAGCTCCCATTTATCCCGGAGTACGCCACCACCTCAATAAACGGCGAGATTGTAACGACCTCTACGCCCGATCAGTCTGCCCCCTCCAAGCTGCGATCGCAATTAAGCGAGTCTGTTACCTTGCTAACCTCGCAGCAACTTAAACAATCAGATGTAAAAGTAGACCTTTATATCTGCAACTCTTCCTTAAATGTTGGCAAAATAACTGAGGTTCGGCACACTTATTTTACTGTTGACTGGAGCAGTGAAATTAAATGTTATTTCTGGGAACGGGATGATTATCGAATAAATGGTTTTGCGATCGCACCCCAACACTTAATAGACAAATTCTTCTCCTAAGGGGAGACACTAAAAGCGATAGAGGATAATCAACCGCAACTCTGTACAAAGTGTTTTCAGGTAGTAGCTAAGTCCTATACCTGCAAAAAATGCCCATCTATCGAGTGTACACAGCAATCAAATAACGTAAGTTGTCCCGGTTGTGAATCGCTACTAATTAAACTAGATGACGGCTGTGGAGTGTGTGGATGGACACCCGAAAATTTCTTAGAGGAAAGTGAGCCGCAGCTAGAAACTGTGCAGAAGCCTAAAGGCAGACAGTGTAAAGGATGCCTGTACAGATATATTGAGAATAAGAAGTTGAAAAGTGGGGCTATCGCTTCTTACCCCCGTGTAATCGGACACAGAGAGCCTAGTAATCCTCAGCATTGGAGGTGGGGCTTTAACTGGGAGGAAAAGGTGGATGGTGAGTGGAAGGGACGGAGTATTGGAAATGTGCCAGTAGGTGCGATCGCACTTATTCAATCTAAGCCATTAAAGAGTTTGGAAGATGCGATCGCTGAACAACACTATACTCTTGAGTTAATTCCCCAACTAGAAGCAATATATTTCTGCCCAGATATGAAGGGATTAATAGTTTATAGAGTTACTAACAATGGTGGTATTAAACTCGCTGACCACACAGCAGACGGTGATTTCTTAGAGGAAAAAATTTAGATATAGAAAGCCTGGGGCCGGGATGATTTTTCAGGCTGTATTTGATTTTGGCATTGATTTAACTAAAAGTTGGATGATAGGTGATAGAGACGAGGATGAGAAGGCAACAAACATCAAGTAAATATACGTTTAGCTTACTATCCTCCTTATCATAGTAAGTATAATCCAATAGAAAGGACATGAACCTATCCCACTAATAATATTTTGTTAATCCAGATGTGGATGGTAGCGAGGTC
>NZ_CAXTNP010000396.1:0-5406 GCF_964245575.1 uncultured Nostoc sp.
GGAAGTTGAGCCTCTGAACTCGGAAGTTGAGCCTCTGAACTCGGAAGTTGAGCCTCTGAACTCGGAAGTTGAGCCTTTGAACTCAGAAGTTAAGCCTTTGAACTCGGAATTTTCAAAAATCTAAAAGAACAAGTAAAGATTTTGTTTGAACGAATATGAAATTTAAGCTACATATCACCTTGATAAGCCCCTAAATTTATTTATGGTTACTGAGCGACTTGCCTTGAGCGACTTGTACTGAGCTTGTCCTGAGCGCAGCCGAAGTAAGCCGAGGTAAGTCGAAGTAAGTCGAAAGAAGCCGAAGTATGGGGTTCAAAATTATTGACTTTTGACTTCCCCAAACTGGTTGATCGGCTAAAGTTAGGAATTATTACGAACTTCCAATAAAAAACAGATCCAATCTGTAGAGTGCGTTACTAACACACCATCTGATGAAGATGCGTTACGCGATCGCTAACACACCCTATGAAACCGGATAATTTATTTTTGACTATTCTCTTAATATCCCCAACTCATAACTCATAACTCATAAATTTTCTAACTGCCAGATGCTAGTTTCATACCCTCAGCTATGGGGCCTAAAGCCAGAACGGGAAAGAAAGTCAACACTCCCAATACTAATGTCACTCCAGCAGTGATACCAGTAAATATTAGAGAATCCGTTCTTAGAGTACCAGGGGTTTCAGGAACTGGTTGTTTGCCAGACATGCCGTCAGCTAACAGTAGGATGGCAATCATCGGAATGTAGCGTCCTCCGATTAAGCTAACTATTGTACTCAAGTTCCACCACAGGGTGTTATCCCTCAACCCTTCTAAGCCAGAGCCATTATTTGCTGCTGCTGAGGCGTATTCATAAACTACTTGGGAAATACCGTGATAACCAGTGTTGCTAATTCCTGATAGGGAGATGGGATAAGCCAAGGCGATCGCACTAGGAATTAAAACTAGAATTGGGTGAATCAACAGCACGACGCTGGCGAGGACGATTTCTCGCTTTTCAATTTTGCGCCCTAAAAACTCTGGGGTGCGTCCTGCCATTAGTCCGGTTAGGAACACTGTGAGAATTAAGTAGATGAATAGGTAAGCTGTTCCAATTCCCTGTCCACCCCAGATAACTTGAATAAACAAGTTGAAGAGAGTCGAAAATGTTCCTTGCGGCATCAAAGAATCATGCATCCCATTCACAGCACCAGACATAGTAGCGGTAGTCATCACTGCCCAAAATGCCGTTTGTGCCCAGCCAAATCGAACTTCTTTACCCTCTAAATTGGGTTGTTCTAATCCAAAGGCGTTATTAACAAGGGGATTACCTTGGAGTTCTCCCACGGCTGCCACTCCCACTAGAACTACAAAAATCACAAACACCATCCAGAAAAGTAGCCAAGCTTGTTTAATGTTGTTGGCAAATATACCGTAGGTATAAATCAATGCTGCTGGTATAGAAATCATGGCGAGCATTTCTATCAAGTTAGAAGCACCATTGGGATTTTCAAAAGGATGGGCTGAGTTTACGCCAAAAAACCCTCCGCCATTCTCGCCCAAAAGTTTGATCATTTCAAAGGATGCCACCGGGCCTCTGGCAAGATATTGCGTTCCGCCTTCTAAGGTTCTCAGATCCAAAGTCTCTTTTAATGTTTGTGGTACACCTGCTACAAGCAAGGCGATCGCTCCAATAATCGAAATCGGCAGCAAGATTCGCGTAATTCCACGGACGAGATCGACGTAAAAGTTCCCCAATTTTCTCCCCGTCAACCCGCGAATAAAAGCAATTCCCACGGCTAACCCAGTGGCTGCGGAGGTGAACATCAAAAAGCCTAAAGCCGCTACTTGGCTAAAATAGCTTAAAGTTGTCTCACCAGCATAATGTTGCTGGTCGGTATTCGTCACAAATGAAATGGTTGTGTGCAGTAATACATCCCATTTGATAGCACCGAAGCCGTTAGGATTCCAGGGTAAGAGTCTCTGAAAATATATCAGTAAATAAACTGAAATACCCATGATCAGGTTGCTGCAAATTACAGCCTGGATATACTGCCAACCCGTCATATCATCTTTCCTGCGGACACCCGCTAGTACGAACATACTTCGCTCTATCGGGTTCATTAAAAAATCAAGCAGTGTTCTTTCTCCCAAGAAGACACGCGCTATGTATTTACCCAATAACGGAGTTATTGCTATGACAATACACAGCGTTAAGCCAATTTGTAAAAAACCTTGTCCCATATATTTCGCGCTCAATTAAATTTAAGTGCTAGCAAGCCAATTATTAGAAATAGCAGATTAACTGTTGGAGTATTTGATTTCGAGGAATTTGGTGATATCTGATATCACTGCCATTTTTAAATCTGGATTTAGTATTTTCAGTTATTACTATCCAGATACTTATTAAAGTTATTGTTAAGAATATTTAATTTTTAGTCTTAATTCATCTATCTCACTATAAATCCTTGCAGGAGTCGTGAAAAATATAGATAAGGAAACCAACCGCCATCTCTACGAGAGGCTGACGCCAACGCGCAGCGTCTCCAAGAGTTGAACGCCAACTCTTAGAGAGGCTCCGCCAACGCGCAGCGTCTCTAAGAGTTGGACGCAAAGAGGAGAAAGAGAAAAGAGATATATAATTTTCACAAATGATTTAGGACTGCTATAGTTATGATTATTTGTTTATACAATACATTTTCAAAGTTTGCTACTTTCAAAGAATATAAATATCGAAGAGGATTTTATTCAACTGTACAAAGTTTTTAGTATCAAATTACACTATTGTTGGTACTTAACTCTATCCATAACTGAGGTGAGAAAAGAACTCTATTGCATATTGAACATTTTTGCTAAAAATCATTAAACATGACATGAGCGCCTAAGACACGGCTATTTTATCAATAATTACGAATTAGTATTACTTCTTTGCAGTTGGGCGATCGCTTGTTTCATAGCAGTCGCAATAGCCCCTTCTGGAAGACTATCAATAATTTGCTGACTTTGCAAAACCAAAAGCTGCTTAAAAACTGAATCTTTTTCGGCTTCATTCAAAAGCAATTGTTTAATCAGTTCCGCCTGAGTGCCTACTGTAGTGGCAATGCTTTGCCCTTGAAGTTGAGCTAAAAGATGCTGCACAATATTCGAGACTTGTACTGGTTCAGTACCATTGGCAACGAGACTACGAACTTGCTCTGCGGCTTCATTATATTCAATTTGCCCAGAGCCAGTTAAGTTAGTAATTGTACTTCCATTAATAACAAAACTGTTACCAAATGGACGTTTGCTAAATTCTTTAATAGTTTCTGCTTGGGTGCTGGCAATTCCTAGTAAACTATTGATTTGCTGTTCTTTAGTAGAGAGTCGTTGCTTTAACTCTTCGTAGGAATCATTGAGGCGTTTCTCCACCTCTGCATGAGAAATATTTTCATTGTGAGTTACCTTAGCAACCCAAAGATCACCTTTTTTCTCAATTCCTTTGAGTTCTAGCCCTAAACTTTCATCTTCTAACTCAAGTTTTTGTAAACTAAAAGCGAAAGCACGCCAATTGACGCCTTCTTTGAACACTAATTCAACGATATTCCCGACTTCTTGATATAGGGATTCAAATTCTCTTGGCTCAAAGTTGCGGTCTAATGGATGGCGAGCAATTGGTTCACCTTTTTCATCTAATTTCCGGTAAATATAATCACACTCAACATTAGTAAAGCAAGTTTGGCTGTTGACGTTCCAATTTTGAATACAAATTCCTGTTAAATTGGCATTTGTAAAGTCAACATCAATCACTTGGGCATTAGCTAGAATACTACCGCGCAAGTCTGCACCCTGCAAGTCAGCCCCAGTTAAATCAGTATCAATGAACTTCATCCGCCGCAAGTCTGCACCTTGCAGATAAGCACCGCGCAAATTCAAGTTACTCAAATCAGGATCTTCAGAACACCCATGAGTTAGAAGTTTCTGTACTTTGGGTATTTCTAAATCTAAATATCGACTATCAACTCTGGCTCGTTCTAGCCCAGTGACACCTTGGAAACAGGTGCGATAGAGTTTGCATACGCGTAAATCTGTATTTGCCAACACAGAATTCTTAAAGTTAATATTGCTCAAATCTAAATTATAAAATGACGTACCTCTCCAAGAACCAACAGCGATTACCCAGGAACGTAAAATGTCAGGATGCCGCCAAGGTACATTTTGATAGTAGTTAACCCACCAACTACTTAGTATTAGTATTACAATCAAGCAAATTCCGCTAAAAATACCAATATTTTTGAAGTGTTCTCTTTCTAAATCAGTCAATCTTGGTAAAATTTCATTAAGTTCGATTGCACTTTTTTGAGCCATATCAAATGCTAATGATGCGCCAGTTTGAACCGCAAAAATACTAACTATAAAGCTAGTAATTGTAGTCATACTTACAAACCTAATGTTAGCAAATAAAATATTGATTAAAGCCAATAAAAAACGTAATGTATAAAAGTAACTATTGCAAATTACTAGCCCTATAATAATCAGTAATGAACTTGAGAAAGAAAACTGTTTTGGTAATTCTATGATATGTAAATCAGCAAATAATATTGAGCCAAACATAGCTATAAATAAAGCTATAGTTGCCGATATTATTCCTTTAAAATTATCCTCAATAATTGTAAAAATAAGCCAGGCAATTAAAACGAAAATCATTAACGAATATTCTAAGCGGTATCCAGTTTTTAGGCTTATATATAAACTTGTAATTGCTCCTAAATATCCTCCAAGAATACTTAATAAAAAAATAATAAAAATTGCGAACGAAATCAAGATAATCTTAATAAAGCTTTTTTGACCTGCCATCGCACCATTGATATCAGGTTCTAAGTTTTCTTGTACATAAACTCGACCTTTTATTTTCTTTTTTTTCTGGCTCTGTTTCTCACTGTTTTGCATATCTAGTGTCATGACTGAAAAATTTTGTATTACTATATACTAAATGATGACCATACAAACACGCTTATAAAGTAAAAAACTATGCAAGTTAATTCTGATTCAGCTACTTCGTATCCTCAAACATCTTGGATCAAGCAAGGTATAGCAGGTTTTGAGTTACTTTCAGGTATACCGGAAAATTCTAATTTTCTAGAAAACCTTTTACCAGAAGATGAGAAAAAAATTATTGCGGTTTGTGAAGAAAGATTACAAATACTCTCTGCTCAAAAACTATTAGTTTCTAAGGCTGCTGATGAGCGAGATGTGTTACCAACATATTATTTGTCAATAGGGGTGAAGCGAAGTCTTGCTGTGTGTCGGATAGCTAGATATTTTCCTCTCAAAGACTTTCGGGATTTTCTAGAAGGTATTAAAAAAGAAATTACAGATAGAAATGATGATACTAATTTCAATACTTCACAAAAAATTAAGGAAATATTTTTAATTCCTGACAATATATAT
>NZ_CAXTNP010000397.1:0-5365 GCF_964245575.1 uncultured Nostoc sp.
GAAGTACTCTGCATAAACTTTCAAATAAATGAAACCCGTTCGCGGGATTGAAACAGCACAACTTAATCCTTGATTTAATACCGCATTATTTCTTTCAAATAAATGAAACCCGTTCGCGGGATTGAAACTAATGCTAAACTGCTTTTACCGGACATTGCCTTAACGCTTTCAAATAAATGAAACCCGTTCGCGGGATTGAAACTTCCACCCCGCTCAATCATAACGACTTTCCTCTAATCCTTTCAAATAAATGAAACCCGTTCGCGGGATTGAAACACATAAATTACCGCACTGGAGAACGGACGTATTATACCTTTCAAATAAATGAAACCCGTTCGCGGGATTGAAACCCCCTAATTCCACCAAGCGCTGCTTGTGCTGCTGGCTTTCAAATAAATGAAACCCGTTCGCGGGATTGAAACATTTATCCGCGATCGCAACCTGAATTTGGGAACCCTGGTAATAGTTGCGTTTCTCACCGTCATGAAATTCTTAAGCTTCCTCAAACCCAAACCAGCCCAGCCAACTATTGATTGCTACGGGCAACTAAACTCTCGTGTTGAGCAACAGCAGATTCAATCGCTGATGGAGTGGCTGTTTGCTAGTTTAATGGCGGCTGGATATGAAGGAAAGTCGCACATTATTTGGTACGACAGCGATAACCCAGACATCCTACTAGAGCAGAAAATTAAAAAAGTTGTGCGCTCTGGTGAGCCAATCTTTTTGTACCGTTGCGGTGGTAGGGTGTCGTCGCCGCCCAAAGGCTATTACTGGCGGATGATGGACGAACATCCATCGATGCGGATTTATCAGTTAGAGGTTAAGGATGGAGAGTGATAAGGTTTTCAGTTCTAGCCCAAATGGGAGCGATGTCTACTTTAAGGGGCTGCACCTACGCGTCTTCTTTACTCACATAACCCCCACATCGTCTGTGCGGTTTACCCTGTGTTCATAGCTCAATTTGACAATTGATTTTTGGCAGTTGAAAAGTTCAATTCCTGTTGAATACTTTTGGCGTCATCATATAGATTTATCACTCTCAAATCATTACTTGGACAGCTAACATCTGGAGATTCCTGCCCTTGATACCTGACTTGAGTTGACGTACCGAATGAAACAGATTTCCCACATGGTTTGTACGGTAATTTTGACAGCGGTTTCGCTGCTGAAATATCATTGAAAAATTTCGTAGCTGTATTTACTTTGATTTCACCTGCACCTTTTCTGTTGCAAACAGTATAAATTGCCTTTCCTGATGGCAATACACGAATTTTATACTTACAGGTATTTGTAGAACCACTATTAACAATAACTGCTGGCTGTTCCAGATTAGGAGTTTGTGCAAGTATTCTCAGAGGAAAAACACATAAGGGTGTAGCTAGCAATACCGAAACTATACTAATTTTATATATCTTAAAAACTTTCACTTTCACCTTATATTTATTTTTTAAGTTATCTAAAAAAACCTGTAATAGCACTAGCTTGGTTAATACTTGATTAAGCAATATCAGATTTTTGACCAGCGTAGTTACTAGACAGAAATTATGGGGATTTTTTAAAATTATAATTGACTGTGTACTTTTTAGATATGTCATTAAAATGTCAATGTTGTGTCAACTCAGATAATCAGCAATCAGCACTCCATCCACAACAGGGCAAACGCAGGCGATCGCCTCACCCTAAATAATTCTTAGAGGAAAAATTGGGAGTGCGTAGGCAAGCATTTACCATAGGCATCGCTACCTGTGCTGGATAAACTGGTGATATGCCAAAAATCCAAGAGTGTGATCGCTGTCTCCTTAATCCCCACAATCCCCACATAGTCTGTGCCGTTCACCCAGCAGGGCCACAGGGGGATAGCTGCTTGGACTTTCGACTTGACCCCAACGCCGAAGCAGAGGAGCTATGGCAACCGGAGGGGACAAGCTACTACAACGGTGAATTAATACTGCAACCACAGCAGCGATTGACGCAACAGCAACAGCTAGAACTGCTAGATACCCATCCTATGTTTACTGGCAAGTGTCCCCAGTGCGGGTATGAGTTTGATCGCGACTGGTCGGCGCGGGTGCATTGGGATTGTCAAAATTCAGAGTGCGGTTGGATGGATGATACTGTATAGTGTGTCAAGAGAAATGATACAAAACATTTCCCTCTTCATTTACTTCAAAATCAGCATTAAGTTCCAAGGCTTTCTCATCTAAATATTGTTTAGCTAACTGGGTTGATATTTCAGCATTTTTCGCCAGTTGCAATACCGTTATTCTGCCAGCATTTTGCTCAATTAATTCTAATAACACTAACTGAATCCGCTTTTGTTCTGATTCCAGAAGTAATGCTTTTTCCTTTCGATTCTGCTGTACTAAAGACCAACTCAACCAGCCTCCTAGAATGGTTGACGGAATAGTAAGAATAGTTAAAGCAGCTACATCATTTTCTTTTTCTTGAGCGGGAGTTTTGGGATTGAGAATTTCTAGAATCATCACAGCAGAAAAGGGAATGCCAAATAATAAAAAACATATTGCTAAAACTTTTTTAACTAGTTTCATACAACCTTTTTCAGTTCCTAACAAATAATGTAAAAATAATAGCTCTATTATATAATGTATAATCAATTACTTATGACGCTGATATTTCGCTGATGTTTCCTCTCTTCTTGACACACTGTTAGGTCGCTTGTAAATGCTGATGACAGCGAGGAAATCCATCACAATCAGGCGATGCCTGCGGCGGTAAACTACACTCTGTTGCTCAAATTTCCTCTCTACGAGACGCCAAAGGCGAACGCTTGTAAATAGCGACACCGATAGCGTAGCGTTAGCGACGCAGGAGCGTCATAGCCCGTCGTAGACATCGCTTTTCACTTTACAATCAGTTCATTGCTATCAAAATTGATATCAAATGCCTGATCACAAGACCCCACCAAGCGAAATGATTCGCGTGCCCAGTGCTTTAATTCCAGTAGTACGCCAATTATCCCAGCTGCACAGAGAGGGACATACAATTGCCTTGCTGCAAGGCTTAGAGGAATTAATATCTCAGTTTGATAGCAATATTGATATCGATGTTGCGCCTAGCAGTAAATCAGTTTTGCAGCTAGAGGAGAAGCTAGAAACCAAGCTCGACGTAATAACCAAGAAGCTGGAACTCCTGGAACGGGCTATTTCATCAAACAGATACAACAGTCAAGCTAGACCTCGAAAACAAGCGTACCCACACCAACAGCCCCAAGTTGAACTCCTTGCATTACCTCCTGAAAACTTAGCACCGCGACTAGGTTTAACTCCTTCAAGCCTTACGAGTGAAAAAGAAAAACTCACCCCCAAAGAATTTATCAGTTGGACTCGTAATCGTGACCCAAGGGGCTTGGGATGGGAGTTTCATAAAAAAGACGGACTTTACCACCCAGTAAAATAACTGCCACTGTCCCCCCAATAGGGTTTAATGAAGGAGCATTCAACATAAGAATGGGCAATGTTGAATACACAACCGCTCACTAACACCGAACTCATTGACCTTTGGCTGCACGGTAAAAGCAAAAACACCGTTGACGGCTACCGTCGCTATGCCGAGCGGTTTTTTTCTCATGTCAATAAGCCCCTCTCGGATTGCACCCTCATGGATTTTCAATTGTGGGTGATGACACTAAGTAGTTCTGACAACAGCAAGCGGGTAGCAGTGGGGGCAATTAAAAGCCTGTTCTCCTTTGCTAAACAGTTGGGGGTGATATCGGCTAACTTGGGAGTGTTAATCAAGTCACCCAAGGCTCATAACCGATTGGCAGAAAGAATTCTCACCCAAGAGGAAGTACAATTACTGATAAATTCCACCACGAATGGACGCGATCGCAGTATCGTTCGTTTACTTTACTTTGCTGGTTTACGGGTATCGGAACTGTGTGGCTTAAAATGGCGTGACCTCAAAAGCCGTGGTGATGGGGGTCAAATCACAGTATTTGGTAAAGGTGATAAAACCAGAACTGTGCTAGTGGGTGCTGGTATTTGGCGAGAGATTAACTCTTTAAAGGGTTACGCCAAACACGATGACCCAGTGTTTGTATCTGGTAAAGGCGGTCATCTGTGTCGCAGTATGGTATTTCATATTGTGAAAAATGCTGCCAAACGCGCTCTTATTGAGGGCAATGTTAGTCCCCACTGGCTTAGGCATAGTCACGCTTCCCACAGTCTCGACCGGGGAGCGCCGATACACTTGTTACAGAAAACGCTGGGGCATAGTTCAGTAGCCATCACTGAAATGTATCTCCATGCTAGGCCGACTGATAGCAGTGGGTTGTATTTGCCGGATGATGAGGAGTGATGAGGGTGCGATCGCTCAGTCCCAGATGAAGGTGTGCGATGGCGGAAGCGCCCGCCTTAAGAGCGATCGCCCCTTACATTGCTAAAGGCAAGAAGCTTTTGGAAGGACAAAATTAATATTTTATATAAAGTATAAACACCTCAATAAATAGTAGTATGTACTGTCCTATGGGTTTAGATTGTCGTCAAATGACAGGTGTTGACTATAAATGCCCTAATATCTCAGCTTGCCATGAGCATTCCCGCAAACCATCAATGGTCAAGATTGTGTTTTATCTACTCAACCAACAAATGTGCCAGCTAGAAGACATAAAAGTTAATGAAAAATCACTGGCTGAGTTGTTGCAAGAAACAAATCATGATTTAGAATCTGTGTTGGCTAATTTGGATAATTTTGTGATTAGCAATCGTAGAACAGATGAATTGGCATAAATTCTCAGCGCTAAATAAACATTAAAATTTTAGAAGCTCCGCAATATTTAACTGACAATGACGTTCACCCATTCTCTGTACCCAGACAATTGGTCAGAACTTGCCACTGCAATTAAGCAACAAGCCCAGTGGCGTTGCCAAAAGTGCGGGTTACAGTGCATCCCCCCAGGAGAAAACACAGCAAAACTTACACGCTCAAAACGCAGGGTGTACACGCTACAGGTACACCATTGGGACAGAAATCCAGCAAATAATCACAGAGGCAACCTTATAGCTCTGTGCAGCGCTTGTCACCTTTTATACCATAGAGGCGGTAAGTCTAATGTTTCACCGGGGCAGTTATCTTTGTGGTAAGTAAGTAAGTATGGATGATGATACTCAAGAACTAATCGCAATTCAACAAGAACTCTCAGGAATTAGCGATCGCCTGAGAAAGATTTTTCCACAAACCCATCCCCAATTTGACAGCGTGTTTGAAGACCTGGGCGCGGCTGGATATTATATGCGTGAGGCTGGTTATCGTCTGGAATCAGTTATCCAAACCGTACAAGGTGATAGCGACGTTCGAGCGTCTGGAGAAACTGAAATTGAGTAAAGCTTCAATTCACCTTACCTAC
>NZ_CAXTNP010000398.1:0-5271 GCF_964245575.1 uncultured Nostoc sp.
TGTCCCCAGTCCCCATGCCCCTAATCCCCACTTCGTGGGGGCCCCGAGTTCCCCACTCCCCACTCACTGATTACTAACCATTGACTGTTGACTATTGACTTCTGGAGTCGGGGATTCAGATGTAATTTGTGGTGGATTAAGTGTATATAAAAGACCAGCAGATGCAGCGACTAATAAGAGAATGTAGGTAACAACAAGAGGTATATACGTATTAGATTTGTTGTCTGAATTCTTACGATCATTCTTGGAGTCTTGGCAGACTACATTACTTATAAGAGTATGTGATAAAGCATTTCCATCCAGTCCTAAAGCATCTCCATAGCGACGGATGAATCCTTGAACAAAAATAGGTTCAGGCAATTCTTCAAATCGTTCTTCTTCTAAAGCTTGCAAAACACCTGCTCTAATGAGTGTTCTTGCAGCTATTTCTTCTATGCATATAGATTTTTGTTGTCTTACTTGTCGCAAGTGTGTAGTTATTTCCTTTAGCTGCTCTACTTGAGCTTGGTTTAAGAGCGTCACTGTCTTCTCCTGTATGGGCTAATCCTACTATTCATATAGTCAGAAGACTTAAATATGCACACGTATTTTTACTGAATAATTGATTTTTAGGATAAATTTTTTAAGAATGGTTGAAATCTAGATTGGAAAATGCTAGAGCTGTTTCTAATAAGTAAGTTTTTTGTTAATATAAACACTTTCTATTCCTTAAAAAGTTAGGGCATGAAAGTTAATAAACTGCAATTAATAATACAAGTATTTTTTCAACTGCTACTCTGGGCTGGGATAATTGCAGCGTTCGCTTACTGTGCCATCTGTCTATTTCTTTTTATTAAGCAACCTCGATTCATTTTCTTTCCCTCTGCTGTCATTGAAAAGACACCAGAGTTTTTTAATCTCCCTTACAAAGAGGTTTGGTTACCTGTGCCAGTTAAAACAGGCAAAGTAGAACACATTCACGGTTGGTGGATAGAAGCCAAGCAACCCAATGCTAAGGTGTTGCTATATTTACACGGTAATGGTATCAATATTGGCGCAAATATAGCTCATGCGAATCGGTTTCATCAGCTAGGGTTTTCGGTGTTGCTAATTGATTATCGGGGTTATGGTCGCAGTGAAGGCAGCTTTCCCAATGAAAAGCGGGTTTATGAAGATGCAGCCACAGCTTGGAATTACTTGATGCAGCAACAAGAGATTCCACCCAGCCAAATTTTTCTTTATGGACATTCTCTTGGGGGTGCCATCGCCATTGACTTAGCAGTGAAACACCCAGAGGCTGCTGGTTTAATTGTGGAAAGCTCTTTTACCTCCATCCGCGATTTAATAACTTATCGAAACATGTTTTGGATGTTTCCTGTGGATTTCATCTTGACACAACGGTTTAATTCCATTAAAAAATTGCCAAAGTTAAAAACGCCAGTTTTATTCATTCATGGCGCTGCTGATTCGACTGTACCCTCTTTTATGAGCCAAAAACTGTATGCCGTTGCTCCCGAACCAAAGCAACTCTTGTTGGTTCCAGGAGCAGATCATAACGATACAGCAGTAGTTGCCGGTTCACAATATTTGCAATGGGTAGAGTCTTTTGTCCAACAAGTACGAGCTAGTAGCTATTTGAACAGCTTCGATTAGCTTTGCCCTGCCGCAGGCATCGCTTGTGGTGTTGGCAAAATTGCTTACTTCAAAAATCTTCATCAAAATTCTATTCCGATATATCGCAATACATCGCGATATATCGTATAGTAGAGAAAGTTGATTTGAGATTCATTTATGTTTAGACACTTTCGGTCACGTTTTGGCGTACCTGCATGGGCAGGAGTTAACGAAGACGATTCATTGTTTGTCAGGTCTTGGTTTGGGCATGGCAAGCATCATGGTAGAGATCATGGCAAACACTTCGGCAATGAAATGTTTGGTCGTGGTTGGGGAGATGAATATCGGACTCGTCGGGGTGATATCAAGTTCATCCTGCTGGAATTGTTATCCGAGCATCCTAGTCATGGTTACGACCTGATCAAAGATGCGGAAACTCGCTACGGTGGTTTCCGTCGCCTCAGTCCTGGCTCAGTGTATCCAACACTCCAATTGCTGGAGGAAGGTGGTTATCTCAAGAGCGCACAGGAAGGTGGCAAGCGGATTTACACGATCACCGATGAAGGTAGACAATTATTGGCAGAACGTGCCCAACAGGAAACCTCAGACTCTCCTTGGGATACCGTCAAAAGTTTCGTGACAGGTAAGCCCCAAGAGTTTATTGAGTTGCGGAATGCTGCAACAGAATTAGCTGCTGTTGTGGTGCAGGTTGCTCGCAGTGGCAATATGGAGCGCATAAATCGGGTGCGTGAGCTTTTAGAGCAAGTTAAACGGGAAATTTACGCGATTCTTGCGGAAAAATAACCAGAGACGGGTTAGCAAATTCGCGTCTCTACTCTTGATGTTCTAAGATTTTGCGCTTACAAGTTAGAAGCGATCGCACTTAAAGTAGTATTCAGGATACAGAATACAGAATTCAGGAGTAAAACACGCTTTATACCTGCGTAACAGACGAATCGTTGTGTACTTCACCAACTTGAAATCTGCTGTAAATCTGGCTCAATGAGTGAGTTCAGGAATGTCCACAACTGCAAATCAGTAAAATCTGGTATTGCCATAAATGCGCCGATTTCCTGCAAAAGTTGGGGATCGTGGGTGGAGGCAATGCCAATAGTGCGGATACCTGCGCTCACTGCCGCCCAAATACCAGAGGGAGAGTCTTCTAAGGCGATCGCTTCCTCTGCTTTAATCCCCAACTTATTCAGGGCAACTTGGTAGGGTGCAGGGTCAGGTTTACCTGCAATACAATCATCTGCTAAAACAACTGTATGAAAAACTTCTTTGATTCCCAAAACCTCTAGCATAAATTCTGCATTTAATCTAGGGGCATTAGTTACTAATGCGCGTTTTAACTGATGTGTCTCTGTCCATGCTAGTAGTTCAGAAAATCCACTCAACGGTTTTAAATGCGGGGCGAGTTTGCGGAAAAGCGCCTCTTTTTCGTCTGCAAATTTTTGCCCTTCTACTGTTGATAATTGTGGCAGAATATCCTTAACAATTTCTGGATTTAGCCGCCCACTAATTTGGGATTTATAAAATGTTTCGTCAATTTCTATGCTGTAATTTAACAGCATTTCCCGCCAAGCTCGGTAGTGTATAGGGTCAGTGTTGACAATAGTGCCGTCTAGGTCAAAGAGAATTGCAGCCAGCATGATTTTTGGGTAAAATGTAAATAATTATTAACTTAATTTAAATAGTTTACATTGTTTTTTTGTCCTTAGTGATTGTTCCTTGGTGAATACAGGGCAAAAAGTCACAAATTAATCTGCTAAATCCTAAAATCTATACTGGATAGGGCATGTAAAGGCAGACAGATACAGCCTCTCAAATAACTGCCGCATTATTGATAACCTTTTGTGTAAGCAAATGCTAGCCGCTACAAACTTTTTTCGTGTTGATGATTTACTAGTGCAGATTTACAACTCTGAAGTCGAAATGGCCCAGGAGGTTGCTGAAATCGCGCAAAAGCATTTACAGCAAGTTCTTAAGCAACAAGGTACAGCTGCTGTATTGTTAGCAACAGGTAACTCCCAACTGAAATTTCTCGATGCTTTGATTGCATTGGGTGGTGTAGATTGGTCACGAATTATTCTGTTCCATCTAGATGAATATTTGGGAATTACGGCTGACCATTCTGCGAGTTTCCGGCGCTATATGCGAGAACGTGTAGAGAAGCGGGTTGTTCCTAAGCAATTTCACTATATAGAAGGGGATGCATTGCAACCAGTCGCAGAGTGCGATCGCTACACTAAACTACTGCAAGCACAACCAATTGACTTATGCTGTCTTGGTGTTGGCGAAAATGGACATTTAGCTTTTAACGATCCATCAGTAGCAAATTTTCAAGATCCTTACAGTGTGAAACTAGTGAAACTGGATACAGTGAACCGTCAGCAACAAGTAAGCACAGGTCACTTTCCGAGTTTAGAAACTGTCCCACTGTATGCTTTTACTGTCACTATCTCGACGATTTGTTCAGCTCAAAAAATTATTTGTCTTGCTCCAGAAAAACGTAAAGCGAATGTGGTAAAAGAGATGTTGCAAGGAGCTACAAGTACAGAGTGTCCGGCTTCTATTCTCCGTCAACAATCCCAAGCAACGTTATTTTTGGATGTTAATTCTGCTAGTTTGCTGTTGTGAAAAAGGACTGGGAATTAGGGACTCTAATTCAAGGAATTATCCGAATGATGAGTTATATCATGTCCGGTTGAACAATTGTCATTGCAAACGAAGTGAAGCAATCCCCGAACCCTTGCGATTGCTTCACTTCACTTCACTTCGTTGCGTTCGCAACGACATATTACAAGTAATTTAGCGGACATGATATTACAGCAGTTTGTAACTAAATGAGGTAAAAAACCAATAACTCAAAACAGAAATTATCCTTCTATCTCAAAACCTGTGACTTTGTACTTCATGCAAACGAAAACTGCTGTATAATCCTAGCAAACACATACTGTTAGCAGTGTCAAATGCTGCCATAAACAGAAAGTGCATCCCCCTCCTAGCACCAATCCCAAAAAACCCCAAGACCTTTTCTTAGTATGCGGACTCCAAAGTTTAGGACAACATTGTGTTGCAGTCCTAAAGGAGTACGATGTTAAAGTTAGCGCCATTGATGATGTGCAATCCGAACATTGGGAAGTCCCAGAAGTACCAAGCTTACTAGAAAAGTTAATTATAGGAGACTGCCGCCAACCAAGTGTTTTAGAGCAGGCAGGTATAAAGCAGTGTCGTTCAATACTTTTAGTAACAAGAAATGAGCGAATAAATATAGAAGCTGCCTTTGCAGCCCGGCGTCTTAATCCGCACGTTCGCCTGATTGTACGTTCTGACAAACAAAATTTTAACAAACTCTTGTGGGAAAATCTCGGCAATTTTGTTGCCTTTGAGCCTACCCATCTCTCTGCTCATGCCTTCGCTCTGACAGCCCTCGGCTCTGAAGCTATTGGGTATTTTACCTTAGAAGGGCAACTATTGCAAGTGATAAAGCACCAGGTACAAGCGAAGGATAGCTGGTGTAATGGCAAGCCAGTACATAGACTTAATCTCACAACTCGCCGCATTTTGAGTCACATACCTGCTTCATCTAATCCACTCAAAGAATTGTTTGGCTGGAACCCAGGTGCGATTCGTTGCTTAGTAAATCACGGTAATCAGCCCGTACATAACTAAGCC
>NZ_CAXTNP010000399.1:0-5184 GCF_964245575.1 uncultured Nostoc sp.
AGAATATATAAATATAGATAGATGTTAAAAAAGTAGATTTAGTCAGTCAAGTTATTTCGCTTAGGTAGCTTCATGTCCATGACCACGATCGCCCCTGAACAGGTTAACAGTATCGTTTGGAATCAGCATAACGATCCCTTTGAAATACTAGGTTCTCATCCCATAGAACAAGATGGCAAAACTGTCTGGGCTGTGCGGGCCTACCTACCAAATGCAAGTGCAGCATGGGTGGTTCTTCCTGAACAACGTAAAGAATACCCAATGCAAACAGTGCATCATCCCCACTTTTTTGAATGCACGATTGAAACCACAGAACTAGCAAACTACCAGTTACGGATTAAAGAAGGGGAACATGAGCGTGTCATTTATGACCCTTACGCTTTCCGTTCTCCCAACTTGACAGACTTTGACTTGCATTTATTTAGTGAAGGCAACCATCACCGAATATACGAAAAACTGGGAGCGCACCCCACGGAAATAGGCGGCGTTAAAGGCGTTTATTTTGCAGTTTGGGCACCTAACGCTCGCAACGTTTCATTGTTGGGAGACTTCAACCTCTGGGATGGGCGTAAACACCAGATGCGTAAAGGCCGCACTGGAATTTGGGAATTGTTTATTCCTGAAATCGGTGTGGGAGAGCATTACAAATACGAAATCAAAAATTTTGAAGGACACATTTACGAAAAATCCGATCCCTACGGTTTCCAGCAAGAAGTCCGCCCGAAAACAGCATCTATTGTTACTGATTTAGATGCTTACGCTTGGAGTGATGAAGATTGGATGGAAAAGCGGCGTCACACTGACCCCCTTAAAGAGCCTGTCTCAGTCTATGAAGTGCATTTAGGCTCTTGGTTACACGCTTCGAGTGCCGAACCTGCTAAACTGCCAAATGGTGAAACTGAACCTGTAGTTATCGTTTCTGGACTGAAGCCGGGCGCACGCTTCCTTACATACCGGGAACTGGCTGACCGACTCATTCCTTATGTCAAAGAATTAGGATACACCCACATAGAAATGCTGCCCATTGCGGAGCATCCCTTTGATGGTTCTTGGGGTTATCAAGTCACTGGGTACTATGCCCCCACCTCCCGTTTTGGCAGACCCGAAGATTTAATGTATTTTATTGACAAATGTCACCAAAATGATATCGGGGTAATTGTAGATTGGGTTCCTGGTCACTTCCCCAAAGATGGACATGGTTTAGCTTTCTTTGATGGTAGCCACCTTTACGAACACGCTGACCCCCGCAAAGGCGAACACAAAGGATGGGGTACTTTGGTGTTCAATTACGGTCGCCATGAAGTCAGTAATTTCCTAGCAGCAAACGCTCTCTTCTGGTTTGACAAGTACCACATTGACGGGGTTCGTGTCGATGCTGTTGCCTCGATGCTCTACAATGATTATTGCCGCGAACCAGGAGAATGGCTGCCCAACCAGTATGGCGGCAGAGAAAACCTAGAAGCAGCAGATTTTCTGCGTCAGGTAAATCACATTATCTTTAGCTATTTCCCCGGTGTTCTCTCAATTGCTGAAGAATCGACTTCCTGGCCAATGGTATCTTGGCCCACTTACACAGGCGGACTTGGCTTTAACTTGAAGTGGGATATGGGGTGGATGCACGATATGCTGGATTACTTCAGCATGGATCCTTGGTTCCGTCAGTTCCACCAAAACAATATCACCTTTAGTATGTGGTACAACCACAGTGAGAACTTCATGCTGGCCCTGTCTCACGATGAAGTGGTGCATGGTAAGAGCAATATCATCGGTAAAATGCCGGGGGATACATGGCAGAAGTTAGCAAATGTGCGTTGTTTATTTGCCTACATGTTTGCTCACCCAGGCAAGAAAACCATGTTTATGAGCATGGAGTTTGGGCAGTGGAGTGAGTGGAATGATTGGACAGATTTGGAATGGCATTTATTGCAGAATGAAGCCCACCAACAGTTAAAAACGTTTTTCCATGATTTGAATTATCTTTACCGTTCTGAACCAGTTTTGTACACCCAGGATTTTGCCCAAGCGGGGTTTGAGTGGATTGACTGTAGTGATAACCGCCATAGTGTAGTTGCCTTCATGCGTCGTGACAAGGATTCTGATGATTTTGCGATCGTGATTTGCAATTTTACACCGCAACCCCATTCTCATTACCGCATCGGTGTACCGGAAAAGGGATTTTATACTGAGTTATTCAATAGTGATGCGCGTCAGTATGGCGGCAGCAATATGGGCAACTTAGGCGGTAAGTGGACAGATGATTGGTCTTTGCACAGTCGTCCTTATTCGCTGGATTTATGTTTACCACCTTTGGGTGTGTTGATTCTCAAATTGGATAAGCAGAACACTGCTGAGGTAATTGGATAACAATTTGGGGTGGGCATTGCCCACCCAGGTCTAATCAAAACTTTACAGCAGTTTTCATTTATTTCAACCACATTTATCGTAGGGGCGCAAGGTCTTGCGCCCCTACAGCATGGTCTATTTACTCAATCAAAGCGCAATAGTATTGACGCGGCATCTATTTATCAACTAGCGATCGCTCTGCATTTACCCGTGGAATTCCGCTTAGTACTCAGAAGAAGCGCACTATTGAAGTAAATGAATCCAGTTCAAATACTCGTTAATGAGTATCAAAGGTGGATGAATGGAGCTAAAAGACTCATTAATGAGTATCAAAGGTGGATGAATGGAGCTAAAAGACTCATTAATGAGTATCAAAGGTGGATGAATGGAGCTAAAAGACTCATTCACGAGTATCAAAGGTGGATGAACCTAGCTCAAAGCCTCATTCACGAGTATTAATTTATCAAGAGCCAGAAGTTTTTGCAGCTCTGCCTTTACTAATAGCTTTAAAGCGATCGCTCAACAGTTCTGCTACAGTTTTTAAACCTGGAGTCTTTTTTGCTGCTGTCTTGACGTAATCATAAACTGTCAAACTGCCGAGCATCGCTTCGCTACCGACTGCCAATAGGGTATCATCTACTTGTTCGCTGAGTTGCCGGATTGAGATTAAAAGTTCGCTGAGTGTGGTAGCTAGTTGATAATCCCGGATAAATTCCTCAATGTCAAAGCTGGCTGGGAGAATCTCACGGTTAGACTGAGCAACGTTGACGCTATTGGTAACAAAAGCTAGGCTTTTATCGCCCATTTTGAATAACTTGCGTCGTTCTTGTGCAGTTAAAGCAATGAGAAAGGGCATCTTTTGGGCGATTATTTGTAGCGCTGCTTTAATTTCTTGGATATCTTCTGGCGAAAGAGTGCCTGTGATGTTTTGATTAGCCATCGTATAATTACTTGGGGATACTAGAGAGTCAGTAGCAAGATTTGCTAAGTATATGATTCCCAGAGTAAATGCGATGTCTACCAAGGACGTAGCTGCGGCACATCTTCTGAAGAGATTATCGAACAGATTATGCTGCTGGTTAAACCAATAAAGTATAACTTAGGATTATTTGGGTAGATGTCAAAGGAGCGCTTTTTTGGAGTGATGCTACTTTTTACGACTTTTCTAGTGTTTTCGGTTTAGGTAGCAGTTCACCATGTGTATCTGCTCAAGATGATTCATTCAATATATCTAAAAGTTATTGAGCAATTTTGATAGCCTGTTGTTGTCGCGGTTTTGACCAAGGCAATTTGCAAGTTCGCCTTGAAGTGTATACTAACGTTTGACGATAGTAACGCAAAGCGATAGGATTGTGATAGTTAGTTTTAAATCTGAAGAGACAAAGCTTATCTTTGACGGCTTTACATCTTCTCAGTATCCGCCCAATATCCAAAAAACTGCTTTCCGAAAACTGCTTATCCTTGACGCTGCAACATCAATTAACGATTTACGTGTTCCACCGGGTAATCGTTTAGAAAAGCTAGTTGGCAATAGGAAAGGGCAGTATAGTATTCGTATTAACGAGCAATGGCGAATCTGCTTTGTGTGGACGGATGAGAACAATGCTTTGGAAGTTGAAATAGTAGATTACCACTAACGCCTAGAAATAATCATGAACAACAACCGTCTGCCAAATATCTACCCTGGAGAAATCCTACAACTAGAATTTTTAGAGCCACTAAATATCACCCCTTATCGATTAAGCAAAGATATAGGTGTAGCTCAGACAAGAATTAGTGAAATTTTATCTGGAAAACGCACTATTACAGCAGATACAGCTTTGCGTTTATCTCGCTATTTTGGTAACAGCGCTCAGTTTTGGTTGAATTTACAAACGCAATACGATATACGTCAAGCTCTTGAAGAAAATGCAGAAGTTTATAATCAAATACCTACACTTTCCTTTAATGATGTAACCTAATACTTCTACAAACATCATGACTATGCCTAGCTGGGTTGCAGATAATTTCATCGCTGACCCCAAAAATGGAATTAATCTGATTATTGTAGTTGGTGGAGTTTAGGCCAAGAGATATTTAACTAAGATTATCTGGATTTATGGGAAGCGCTCTTTAGAGTTATGCTACGTTTAACGACTTTTCTAGTGTTTTTGGCTCTGGTAGAGGTTGACCGTCTGCCAAAGATGATTCAATCAGCATTTCTAAAACTTCTTGAGCATTTTTGAAAGCTTCTTCGTAAGTATCTCCGTGAGTATGACAAAACTCTCCCCATTCAGGAAGACTAACAACAAAACACTCATCTTCATCAGACCACTGAATAATTATTGTGTAGTGAGAATTCATTCTTGTTCTTCCTCTTGAGCCTTTTTAATTTCTTCTAACTTTTGAAGTGCATTATTAACATCTTTCTCTTGGTAAGCTTTAGCATCATTCCCGTCTTTACCTGATATAGTAACTCTCCCAGATAGCAAGGGATGATACCAATTAGTGTGGCTACCTTTTCCAGCACGGTATGTAAACCCTGCTTGTAGCAACAAGCTTTTGAGTTCTCTGATTTTCTTAGGCATATACTCAGCTTACATTTACTTTCTCCACTGCTTTAACTTCTGTTGAGCAAACTTTCGCACTTGCTCATCTGCATCATTCGCTGCTTTGTCGCGCAACAGTGGTAAAGTCTGGAGATGTTGAGAAAATTGCTTGATAATTATCTCTAGTGCAACGCGCCGAGGGTTGGTTTCATAGTCTTGCTCACGCTCAAAGGGGTCATTGACAGCGCAGTTGTAGTAAATTTCAAACAACTCAGGCTGATTTCTAAAGTGTTTGGCTAATGCTTGGATGGCT
>NZ_CAXTNP010000400.1:0-5170 GCF_964245575.1 uncultured Nostoc sp.
GGTTTGGCTGCCTCCCCCAGATTTCCCAATGCCTCTGCTGCATTGGAACGAAAATATTTGCCAACGGATTTATCCTTGAGGATTTTGGCAGCTTTTTGAGCAACATCCTCCGGTTTCTTGCCCACGGATTTTAAATCTTTGAGATCATATTCAACTAATTGCTTGAGAGCATATCCCTTAACTTCGTCGTATCCATCATCAAGGGCTGCTAATATACCGTTAATCTGCCAATCTTGGGGTTTGGGTTTGGGGGTTTCTTTGGCGTTTACCCAAGGCAGACAAAAAAGGAAAGAAAGGATAAAGGCTAAAGCATAAAGGATAAAGCGAGAAGGCTTGCTGCGGTGGCGGGGAGTTGTTACCATGTTTGGAGCCAAGTGGCAGATTAGACGCGGTTATGAGTTTAATAACAACCCTGCAATTCGTAATTCCTGATTGAGAATGCAACTTGTTATCAATAAGTAGTAGGCGATCGCATTCACGAGTATCAAAGACTCTCGCGCGAGTATAAAAGACTCGTCCACGAGTATCAAAGACTCGCTCAGGAGTATTAAAGACTCGTCCACGAGTATCAAAGACTCTCGCACGAGTATAAAAGACTCGTCCACGAGTATAAAAGACTCGTCCACGAGTATCAAAGACTCTCGCGCGAGTATCAAAGACTCGCTCACGAGTATTAAAGACTCTCGCGCGAGTATCAAAGACTCTCGCGCGAGTATCAAAGACTCATTCACCAATTGACAAAATAAAAAGGGGAAAAGAAAGGGAATTAAATCTCCCTTTAACTTTTCCCCTTTGACTCTTCCGGTATCTTTGGCAAGATTTTCAGTCTATGAACCAGAGTTAGTTTTAGCAGGTTTATTTTTAATAGCCTTAAAACGATCGCCTAATTGTTCAGCAAGACTTTTTAACCCTGGAGTTTTCTTAGCAGCAGTCTTGACGTAATCATAAACTGTCAAACTGCTGCCCATTGCTTCGCTGCCGACTGCCATTAAGGTATCATCTACTTGTTCTGTCAGTTGTCGCAATCCAATCAAAAGTTCGGTAAGCGTTGCTGCTAGTTGATAATCCCGCACAAATTCATCTACATCAAAGCTGGCTGGGAGAATTTCTCGGTTAGACTGGGCCGCAGTCAGGCTGGTGTTGACAAAAGCTAGGCTTTTATCGCCCATCTTAAATAACTTGCGTCGTTCTTCCACACTCAGGGTTACAAGAAAAGGCATCTTTGCTTGGATAGTCGCAAAAGCTGCTTTAATTTCTTGGATATCTGCTGGGGAAAGGGAGGCGGTAATGTTTTGGTAAGCCATTGGATATTTACCGTAATGAATCTGTTTGTTATGATTCCCACTGGTAAATGCGATGTCTACGACGGGCTACGCCTACGCACATCCCATATTTCATAGCTTAAAGTGCCGCAGCTAGGGCCGTTGTAGACATCGCTGCATTTCAGAGCAATCGAAAAATCAGCCCAATCTGAGTACAATTTGATTAAATATAGGTAAGTCCGACTTTCTATGACTCCAGCAACCGATATTCGTAAAAGAGCGATCGAACTGATTGAGCAGTTGTCTCCAGAAAAGTTATCTGCCGTAGTGCAGTTATTGGAGTTTCTGTCTGAACCCTCCCAGCCAGTTATATCCAATCATCAGGAAGTAGTCCTGTTGGAAGTCATCCAACGTCACCTTGCATCTGACGAGCAGAAACGATTACAGGATTTACGCGATCGCTGTGAATGGGGCGAACTCACAGCGATCGAACACGAAGAATTGATCCAGTATGAAGATCAGCTAGAACACTGGAGAGTCGAACGTCTGCAAGCTCTCATTGAATTAGCAAAGCTCAAGAAGATCGACTTGCTTACCTTGAATCGCCAATTTTTATCAGAGTCTCAGTTATTTCATGCCGTCTGAGTTTGAGCGAGTACCTGCTGCACTGAGACGAACGGTAGCCAGCAGAGCTAAAAATCTTTGTGAATATTGCCGATGCCCAGAAGAATTTTCTCCTGACAGCTTCACTGTAGAACACATCAAACCCCGTCAGGCAGGTGGAGAAGCAATCTCAAAAAATTTAGCTTGGTCGTGTTTTGGCTGCAATGCTCGAAAGCATACCAAAATCAGCCATTCTGATCCAGAAACCAAACAAGAGATTGCGCTGTTTCATCCTCGTCAGCAGCTTTGGTCAGAGCATTTTACCTGGAACGATGATTTTACCAAGATTATCGGGAAAACTCCCTGTGGTCGAGCCACGGTGGAAGCTCTGCAATTAAATCGGGTTGGAGTTGTTAACTTGCGTCGTCTTCTGACTTCAGCCGGACTGCATCCACCGCAGTAAAAATGCTAAAAGTCTGTAGTTATGAACGCGATGGTTTCTTACCAAAGCCATAGCGCAATCTATCCATAATCCAATTCTGGAAATTATCAATGTAGCTAAATATCACTGGCACTACCACCAGTGTCAGCAGGGTAGAAGTTGTGAAACCGCCCATAATGGCAATTCCCATTGGTTGGCGAACTTCAGAACCCGCGCCAATTCCTAATGCTAAAGGCAGAGTCCCGGCGATTGTTGCTAGAGAAGTCATTAAAATCGGACGCAGACGTGACACGCCCGATTCAACCAGTGCCTGACGCTGGGTTTTACCTGACTGCATATTGATGATTGTATAGTCAACTAACAAAATTGAGTTTTTGGTGACAATTCCCAACAGCAGGATGATACCAATCAAGGCATATATTCCCAAGGGTTTTTGAGCAACCATTAACGCTACCAATGCGCCGCCTAAACAAAAGGGCAATGCCGCCATAATCGATAATGGATGGAGAAAGTTGTTATACAACAGCACCAGAATTGCATAGATACACATTAATGCCAATCCTAATGCAGCGCCAAAGCGACTGAAAATGTCTTGCATAATTTTGGCGCTACCGGAGGGTTGCTGTACTACCCCTGGTGGTAAGTTTTGCATCACAGGTAGTTTGTTGATTGTTTCTACTGCTTCTCCCAAAGAAATCCCTTGCAAATTGGCTTCTACGGCAACTTGACGGGCGCGATCATAGCGGTTAATCGTAGCAGGGCCGCTCCCAAAGCGGATGTCTGCGACTGCGACGAGGGGAATCAATCTACCATTTTGACTGGGGACTTGCAGATTTGTGATTGTGTTGATGTCAGCCCGCGCTCTCGGATCGATTTGCACACGAATGGGGATTTGGCGATCGCTTAAATTAAATTTTGCCAAGTTGGCCTGATTGTCGCCGATGGTAGCAAGGGAAGCAGTCCGAGCGATCGCCTGCACTGTCACCCCCAAATCTGCTGCCCGTTGTGGGTTAGGAATTACTAAAATCTCTGGTTTAACCAAACTCGCAGTAGAAGACACTTCTACCAATCCGGCTATAGATCGCATCTGCTTTTCTAGGGCATCAGCAGCTTGATTCAGTGCTTGGGGGTTTTCACTCCTTGTTCCACAGTCACCAGAACGCTGCCAGTACTACGCAACACTTGGAAAGCTACCACAGGTTGATTATTCAAGCGGGCGGCTTGACGCACATCGCCAAATTTATCTTCTACGGTTCCCAAAGTGGATAAGGGTACTGAACCGCCTTGTGGTAAGAGGATTTCGTAGGTTTTCAACATATCCACACTGGCGGCACTCCCTAAAGTGCGGATACTTTGTTCGCTACCACCGACTTCTGCCCGTCCCCCAGGTAAGTTAATATTTAAAGCGCGGATTTGTTCATTTACCTGGGTGGCGGTGATACCCAGAGATTGTAAGCGGTTTGGATTAAGATTAATCTGAATTTCTCGGTCAACTCCACCCACACGCTGAATTTGTGCGACTCCACGGACTCCCAATAAGGCGCGGCTAATGGTTTGGTCTACAATATTGCTTAATTCTTCTACAGAACGCCGATCTGATTTAACTGCGTAAGTAATCACCGGGCCGCCGGAAAATTCCAGGCGTTCCACAATTGGATCGTTGATATCTTGGGGTAAATCTTGGCGAATTTGAGCGATCGCATTGCGAACATCATTGGTGGCGCGATCGCTATCTGTACCCAAAACAAAATTGATTGTCGTCTTGGAATTCCCATCGCTGACGGTGGAAATCATATAATCGATATTGCCCAACCCCGCGACGGCATCTTCAATTTTTTTCGTCACTTGGGATTCTAGTTCGGTCGGGCCTGCACCCGGTTGGGTGACTTTTATCGAAACTGTTGGCACATCAATATTTGGGTTAATATCAATCCCCAAGGATATGAAGGAGAACCAACCTACAACCGTCAAAATTAAAAATAATACTATTGTAGGAACAGGTTTTTTAATTGACCAAGCTGAGATATTAAAGGTCATTTGTCATTTGTCATTTGTCATTGGTCATTTGTCATTGGTCATTTGTCATTTGTTATTGGTTATTTTTCCCCATTCCCCATTCCCCATTCCATTCCTTTCAACTTGCAACTCGAACTTTATCGCCATCTTTGAGATATCCTGCACCATCAACTACGACGCGATCGCCTAACTGCAATCCACTCTTGATTTCCACTTTGTCGTTATTCGCAGGATCTCCTAACTCTACTTTTTGGCTGCGGACTATATCTGCACTCGATAAGGTAAATACAATTACACTTGAGTCTGCTTGAGATTGCACTGCTTTTTGCGGCACTACTATCTTCATTCCTGAGTTAGTAGTAATTGCAGCATTAGCAAACATCCCTGGTTTAAGTAAAGTTGTTGGCGGTAAGTCAATTTTGACTGTAGCCTCCCGTCTTTGATCGTTCACCTGTGGCTGTATCTCCCTGACTCGTCCCTGCGATCGCACGCGCTGATCGACATCAGAAGGAATTTGCACATATGCACCAATTTTCACTTGATTTAGTTGAATTTCGGGTACTTTCGTCTGAAGTTCTAATTTTTCATCTCGGATAATCGAAAATAGCTTTTGTGTACCACCAATCACAGTCCCCACCTGGGTTTGTGGCGGTACACCAGTGACATCACCGACTCTGGCGAGTTTCTCGGCAATTACTCCAGCAACAGGCGATCGCACCACAGTTTGTCCTAACTGAGTTTCTAGTTGTTGCACCTTAGCAGCACTACTCTTGACCTTTTTTTAATTAAAAATTAAAAATTAAAAATTAATCAGAATAATAATTTTTAATTAATTTTGGGTACGAGC
>NZ_CAXTNP010000401.1:0-5165 GCF_964245575.1 uncultured Nostoc sp.
CAATTTTTAATTTTATATTTTTAATTTTTAATTTCGAGAAGCGACTTGACACGCTTTTTTTCTGAAACAAAACACCCGGATTTATCACTTGTGATAAATCCGGGCGTATGTAGTTTAACGTCAAAATCAACCAAATAAAAATAATGTTTTACTTCCCTGCGTAGATACATTCTCAGTATTTACTTATTTTTACATGCTTTAGTTTTTTCACGCCGACTTACTTATCTAGGACTTACGCAAAACTACACGCGCTCTGGGGCAATTTATGAATTGCCCCTACCTGAAACGTAGTAGGATTGTTCAAGTGAAAGGGTACGCCTTGCGGGACGAGTAGCCATCGATCGCTAGTAGGCACCCTAAAATAAGAGCAAAAGACGATTCCTAAAACAAGCACACTCCATGCGTATTTCTCTAAATTGGCTGCGCGAACTAGTAGAGATAAAACTTAGTCCAGAAGAATTAGCCGAAACCCTGACAATGGCGGGGTTTGAGGTAGAAGATATTGAAGATCGCCGCACTTGGGCAAATGGCGTGGTTATCGGCAAAGTGCTTGAGCGTCAACCCCATCCCAACGCCGATAAATTGAGTGTTTGCCAAGTGGATATCGGTGCAGGTGAGACTTTAAATATTGTCTGTGGCGCTGCCAATGTGAAGGCAGATATCTATGTACCAGTGGCAACTACGGGTACTTACTTACCCAACATTGATTTAAAAATTAAACCTGCAAAACTACGTGGTGTCCCATCTCAGGGCATGATTTGTTCTTTAAAGGAACTCGGTTTGCCCACCGATGTAGATGGAATTCATATTTTTACTCAGGAAAATCTACCATTGGGTAGTGATGTGCGTCCTTTGTTGGGTCTAGATGATGTAATTTTAGACCTCACGGCAACTGCAAATCGCGCTGATGCTCTGAGTATGGTAGGCGTAGCACGGGAAGTAGCAGCTTTAACTGGTGGAAAGTTGAGCATTCCTGAACCTGCTGAAGTCTCTATTACCAAAAGTGCCGGAAATTTAGCTTTAAAAATTGCCGATACCCAAGCTTGTCCTGCATACATTGGTACGGTAATTGAACAGGTAAAAATTGCCCCGTCTCCCGAATGGTTGCAACAGCGTTTGCGGGCTGCTGGGGTACGTCCCATCAGTAATGTGGTGGACATTACTAATTACGTTTTGTTGGAATGGGGACAACCACTGCACGCCTTTGATTGCGATCGCCTAAAATCTGTTGCAAGTAGCGAAAATTTAACCATCGGCGTTCGCTTCGTCAATAATGGAGAATCCCTCAAAACCCTAGATGGACAAACTCGCACCCTATCAACCCAAAATTTATTAATTACCGCTAACGACAAACCTGTTGCACTGGCGGGAGTCATGGGTGGAGAAGAAACAGAAGTCCATCAAGGGACTCAAAACCTAGTTTTAGAAGCAGCTTTATTTGATTCCGTGGCAATTCGCCGTTCATCCCGGAGTGTTGGGTTAAGAAGTGAGGCTTCTGGCAGATATGAACGGGGAGTTAACCGGGCTGAGTTGGAAATAGCTAATCGCCGCGCCTTATCCTTAATTAGCGAATTAGCTAGTGGAATTCTTGTCCAGCAGGAAATTGCCGACACCCGCCCCGATCGGTCTACCTGGAGTCGTTCTATCGCCCTGCGTTTAGACCGCGTTAATCAAATATTAGGGCCGATAGATTTAGGAGAGGATACAGGTGAACTCCAAGAACAAGATGTTGAGCGCATCCTGACTGCATTGGGATGTCAGTTGACTCCTTCAGGAGAAGATAGCACGCATCAACCTACATGGTCAGTTTCTGTTCCACCCTATCGTTACCGCGACTTAGAGCGAGAAATTGATTTAATTGAAGAAATAGCCCGTCTCTATGGTTACAACAAATTCTGCGATACTTTACCAGAAAAAGCGGAAGCTGGCTATCTGCCTTTAGATGAGGAATTGATTCGCAAATTACGAGCTTTCCTCCGGGCTGAAGGATTGACAGAATTAATCCACTATTCTTTAGTCAAACCGGGAGAAGACAGAAATATAGTACTGTCAAACCCATTATTTGTCGAATATTCAGCGCTGCGAACCGATTTGATATCTGGGTTAATTGATGCCTTTCAATACAATTTAGAGCAGGGTAATGGTGCCTTGAACGGCTTTGAAATCGGGCAAATTTTCTGGCGAGAAGAAGACGGTTTGCAAGAAACAGAAGCCCTGGCTGGGATTGTGGGAGGGGATATTTCTGTTGGGAAATGGTCAAAAAGTGGACGCGAAGAACCCATCACCTGGTTTGAAGCCAAAGGCATTTTAGAAAGTGTATTTCGGCAACTTGCCTTGCAGGTAGAATTTCAACCAGATTGCCGAGATAATCGTTTACATCCAGGACGCACCGCTTCCCTGTGGATTCAGGGTAACAGGCTGGGTATTTTTGGACAACTCCATCCCCAATTGCGACGAGAAAAAGGTTTACCAGATTCCGTTTATGTTTTCCAGTTGGATCTAGATGTGCTTTTAGATTCTCTGGGAGAAGATGAAGTTCTGGTGCCAACATTCCAGCCTTATTCTACCTATCCAGCTAGCGATCGCGACATCGCCTTTTTCGCACCCGTGAAAATCTCAGTTGCGGAAATTGAAAAAGTAATTACCAAAGCTGGTAAAGATTTGCTCGAATCTGTAGAATTATTTGATGAATATCGGGGCAAAAATGTCCCCGAAGGACAGCGAAGTTTAGCATTCCGCTTAGTTTATCGGGCTAGCGATCGCACTCTTACTGAGGCTGAAGTGGAACCAGTACACAATAAAGTCCGCGAAGCTTTAGTGGAAAAATTCGGCGTAAATCTGAGAAGTTAGTTATTGGGCATTGGGAAAGAGGAAGCAGGAGGCAGAAGTTCTAAAATGTTTTAATTTTTAATTTTTAATTTTTAATTGATTTCTCCCCCGACTCCCGACTCCCCACTCCCCGTTCATTTTTTATTTGGAATTAATTAGCTATGCCTAAATATGTACTTTGGGGAACTTACTGCGAAGACGTTCTTGAAAAACGCACCCCCCACCGTCAAGCTCACTTAGACGGATTAGCAAAACAAAAAGAATCCGGTGTACTGATTACCATTGGCCCCACCCAAGATGTCACAAAAGTTTTTGGGATTTACGAAGCCGAAGACGAAGCCACTGTGCGCCAGTTGATTGAAAATGATCCCTACTGGAAAAATGGGATATGGACTGAGTATTCTGTTAAAGAATGGATTCAGGCTTTTTAAATTAAGTTTGGGGCATTGGGCATGGGAGAATTAGCATCAACGTTGAACCTCTAAGCATCAACTTTGAGCCTCTGAGCATCAACGTTGAACCTCTGAACATCAACGTTGAACCTCTGAACATCAACTTTGAACCTCTGAGCATCAACGTTGAACCTCTGAGCATCAACTTTGAGCCTCTGAGCATCAACGTTGAACCTCTGAGCATCAACGTTGAACCTCTGAGCATAAAACTTTCAGTTTTAACTCTCACCGATCTCTTCCATCCCCCCATTTCCCAATGCCCAATGCCCACATAATTATGAAAATTTGGCAGGTTGATTTTTATCGTCGTCCTTTACAGGATGCATCTGGACAAGTTTTATGGGAGTTGTCGATTTGTGACGCAACTCGCAGCTTTGAGTATGAAGCTAGCTGTCTCCAGTCAGCAGCAAATTCGAGTTGGGTTGCTACTCAAATAGAGCTAGCCGCAGGTGAAAAATTGCCAGATGTGATTCAGGTATTTCGTCCTCAGTCACTAAGTTTAATTGAGGCGGCTGGACGCAATTTAAGTATAAATGTCGAACCTACCCGCCATACTTTGGCGTTAAAGCAGTGGTTACAAGAAAAGCAATATCCCTCAACCCTGGATAAACCACCCCCAGCACCATTGCCAGAAAACCTTTGGGGAGAACAATGGCGTTTTGCGAGTTTAGCTGCTAGTGATGTGGAAACAAGATTTAGCGATCGCCCCATTCCCATTTTGCACATCCCAGAACATCGCAAACCCATCAATTTGGGTTTGGCATCAACAGTGCCCGTCCCTGGTGTAGTAATTTATGGTGGACGGCAATCGATGCGCCTAGCGCGGTGGTTGCAGCAAGCCCGTCCCGTAGGCTTAAATTACATATCTGGCGCACCAGACGGCTTAATATTAGAAGCTGGCTTGGTGGATAGATGGATTGTTGCCACATTTGAAGATCCAGAAGTTACAACAGCGGCCCAAGCATTTGAACAACGAAAAAAGCATTGCCGAGGATTGCATTTTTTGTTAGTCCAGCCCGATGATTCCGGGATGACTTATAGCGGCTTTTGGTTGTTGCGGGCAGAAGATTGATATTAATTGTCAAAAATATTTGTCCGCTTAATTTCTATAGCTAAAAAAGATCATGAAAGTCACAATTACCTTAGAAGAAGACATTCTGCAATTTGTAGATCGTTATGCACAGGGAAATCGTAGTGCATACATCAATACACTGCTAGCAGAACACCGCCGCCAAATTTTAGCAGCAGAAATGATTACAGCGCTCAAGCAGAATGCTGAAGATCCAGAATATCAAGCTGAAATTGCTGCTTGGGATAGCCTTGCTGGAGATGGCATGAATATTTGGGCTATCACTTCCTGAGCCACAGCTTTAACTACATTAATACTCACAGAATTTCCTAATTGATGGTAAGCCTTATCGTCATTGGGATGAAGTATAAATCTATCAGGAAAACCTTGCAGCCTTGCAGCTTCTCGCGGAGTTAGTCGCCGCACTCTCTGATTGTGGTAAACTCCCAATCTATTAGCATCACTTGCAACCAACGTTACCGAAATCTTATTTGGATCTACAAACTTATAAACTTCAAATGAAAAGTTACCCGATAGAGGTTTATATTTATCATTAATAAGATAATTCTGAAGGCCAAAACATAGAGGCTAACTTACGCAGATCCTCAACGGTTCTCTGATAATTTTGATTCAGCATAGTAACCCGCATTCCGCATGTGCGATCGCAAAATATAATATTATCTTCTTTCTTAATATTGTTGTTGATACTAAAAAGCGCCCTCCCAATCTGGGAGAGCGCTTTATTATTTAGTTAATACTTCAGAATTAACCGTTGATAGCAGGAGCAGTCAGAGCGACAGGAGCAAGATCACCAG
>NZ_CAXTNP010000402.1:0-5159 GCF_964245575.1 uncultured Nostoc sp.
TGCAACAACTCACTTCCCTGTATTTAATCAGCAACCCCATCGAACAGCCACCGTTAGAAGTGGTTGAAAATGGTATTAAGGCGATTAAGGATTATTTCCGGCAACTAAAAGCAGAAGGCACAGATTATCTGTATGAAGCAAAGTTACTAATTATCGGCGAAGCAGGAGCAGGGAAGACAACACTGGCGAAGAAAATTGAAGATCAAAATTATCAACTCCGAGAGGAAGACTCTACAAAGGGAATTGAGGTGATCCAGTGGGGTTTCCCAATGGAAAATGGGCAAGAATTTCGAGTCAATATTTGGGACTTTGGGGGGCAAGAGATTTACCATGCTACTCACCAATTTTTCCTCACCAAGCGTTCCCTCTATACTTTGGTGGCAGATACCCGCAAGGAAGACATGGATTTTTATTACTGGCTGAATGTTGTAGAACTGTTGAGCGATAACAGTCCGCTGCTAATCATCAAAAATGAGAAGCAAGACCGCCACCGAGAGATTAATGAACTCCAGTTACGGGGACAGTTTACTAATTTAAAAGAGACTTTAGCAACAAACCTTGCTACCAACAGAGATTTAGAACAAGTTTTAGAACAAATCAAGCATTACGTTAAAAATCTACCCCATATTGGCAGTCCCCTCCCAAAAACCTGGGTTAAAGTCCGGGAAGCTTTGGAGAGTGACGCACGCAATTATATCGGCTTGGATGAATACCTGAACATTTGCCAACAAAATGGGTTCACCAAAAGAAATGACAAGTTGCAGTTGAGCAGCTATCTGCACGATTTAGGTGTATACTTGCACTTCCAGGAAGACGCACTTTTGAACAAGACCGTCATCCTCAAACCCAAGTGGGGAACTGATGCAGTCTACAAAGTCCTGGATAATGAAAAGGTGATTCACAAACTGGGCAGTTTCACCCAGTCTGACTTGGCAAGCATCTGGTGTGAAGACAAATACGCCACGATGCATGATGAACTATTGCGCCTGATGATCAACTTCAAGCTGTGCTACGAAATTCCTAAAAGTAAAGGAAAGTATATTGCTCCACAATTACTATCTGCAAATCAACTCTCATATAACTGGGATGAAACCAACAACCTGATTCTGCGTTACACTTACGAGTTCATGCCCAAGGGGATCATCAGCCAATTCATCGTCGCCATGCATGAGTTGATAAATGAACAACAGTGTGTCTGGAAAAGCGGCGTTGTTCTCAGCAAAGACCAGACGAAGGCAGAGGTAATTGAATATTACGGCAAGCGGGAGATTAAGATTCGAGTCTCAGGTCGTCACAAAAGAGATTTGATGACCATAGTTACACATGAACTCGATAAAATTCATGACTCGTATAAGCGACTGAAGTACAACAAGTTAATTCCCTGTAATTGTGTCACTTGCAAAGATAGCCAAGAGCCACACTTTTACCAATTTGAAATATTGCGACAGTTTGTAGCCGATAAACAAGAACGCATTCAATGTCAAAAAAGCTATCAAATGGTTGATGTCTTAGGCTTAATTGATGATGTGATGGACAGAAGGGAGTTACTTCAAGCACAACAACAGATGAGTAGCGATTTTCTACCTAATTCCTCAGAGACAAGAAGGGAAAATGTCGTTGTAACAATTAATAATGTAATTCAGCCGTCAAAGCAAGAGAATAATTTTATGACAGAACCATCTAAACAGGAAGACAATTCTCAGCCAGAAGACATAGTTAAACTTCCGTTTGCGTTTAGAAATGGAATGTTCTATTTATTTGTATTTGTAGTTGTATTTTGTCTAATTGCATTTTTTGGTGGTTCGCTACCATTTCATTATCTAGCTTTAGCAATTATTGGTACAGCAATATTTATCGTCTTAATAGGTGTTCTGCAACTCCGTCAAGATGACCGCCTTTCGGAGAAATCTTTTGTAGATTTGACAAAAATGGTATTGGAACAGTTACCTTTAATTAGCAATATTATTAAGCAGTTTCAAGGCAACAAATAAGAGTATAGAAAAATCCTATTTTAATTATGAAAATTGCAAAACCTCTTGCAAAAGCAACATGCAGTAGGGGCACAGCATTGCTGTGCCCCTAAAAACCGACTGTATTACATGGAATTGAGAACTGCTATTTAATCAACCGCGATCGCTCCACCACAACATATTACTGTCCTTCGCTCTTTTCCTGAAGAAGCGATCGCCAATCTGCGATCGCCTTCTCCGTCCACAACCAATTTTTAGCTAATTGATCTACCTGGAAATTTACTGGATCAGACTTAACTACCAATTGTCGCAACTTAATCGCTTCATTCAGATATTGTGCCTGCTTACCATTAGATTGACTCAGTGCAGATTTATACAGTCCAAGAGCTAAACCAGCGTATGAAGTTAAAGTATCTTGAGGCACTGCTGTCTTTGTAAATGTTGAGTCTGTGTTCTGCTTTTTAAGAGCTAAATTCAAAGCTTTAAACCAAGAATCATTACCTCGATTCAGATTGCCTTCAGTGTAGTAAGCAAATCCCAAAGCGTTATTATACAAAGGCGATTCTGGGTTAGCTTTTGCAGCAGTTTCCCAGTAACGGCGGGCATCATCGACACTATAGTTATTGTCTCCAGTTTGGATAGACTGCCACGCTAATCGTCCCTTGTAAAAGTTCACCGATGGATCGTCAGCTTGTTTATTTGGAATTAGTTTCAGGGAAGTTTCAGCCGCAGCCAGTGCGCCACGATTGAGTAGTTCTTCTACAGCCAATAACCCACTTCGCAAGTCGCCCTGGCTCAATTTTTCCGTAGCGGTGGCGGCGACAATTCCAGTCTCTGCTGTCTGTAAGTCGGTATTTTGCTGCTTTTTAATGGGTAAAGACTGGGTGGGAATTACTGGGATGTTAGGCAGAATTGGCTGCTGGGATCGATGCCACCACCAATTTAAACCGATCGCAGCAGCTAAGGCACTGATCCCCACAATACCGACAATTGGCCACAGCTTGCGGCGTTGGGTACGAGGTCTTGGTGGCGGTGGTTGCGATGCCTGCGGCGGGCTATGCCTACGCAAAAAATCAGCAGAATTTTGCCAATTTCCCTCCAAGTTCCCAGCAATTTGAGGTGGCGGTGCTGGGGCTTCTCCCCACAAATCTGCTTCCTCTTGCAAAGAAGTCATTTCCTCTAAAACCTGGCTTTGCTGAAGACTATTTTCTGAAATTTGTTGATCCAGTTCAATTGGAGCTTTTTGGTTATCTAGCTGACGAAACAAATCCGAAACTATAGCAGAATCTTCTGCATAGCTTGGGTCATCATACTCAATTTCATCAACAAGATCGCCCCAAGTATCTTCACCTAGCCAGTCCAACCCAGAATCACGCGCCAAACCAGAAGGAATCATATCCTCCATTCCTAAAGGCATCTCGGTATCATCTGCCATAGCAGAGTACATCGTAGAAGTTGCCCCTAAAGACGAATTATACTGGTTGGGCTTTGCACTTTCCGATAACTCAGTTTCCTGGCTCAGAAAACCGTCAAATTCTGGCTGGAGATACAAAATCGGTAATGCCCAGTACATCTGGTGAGAACCATAAGCAGAAATTAATCCTTGGCGCACCCGACTGACGCACAAATCTACTGGATATCCCTGACTCAAGTTGCGGTAAAACAATTGTGTGAGCGTCAACGCCACTTCATCAGGAATCCGTTCTGACATAGCCAAAACGCTTCTAATTCCGCGCTTCACCAGACTTTCTGCCAGGTTTCGTTCGCCAGTATCTCCACCGGGATCGCATGCAGCTGTGTACGCCCCCAAGCAGGAGTTAAACACTGCCATTTGGATATTATTGTTGACGAGCAAACCAGCCAGATCGTCCCCAGTCAAGATTTCCGTTAAGCCAGTTCTGCGACTAGCAAGATAAATTTCTCCGCCATTGGAACCTAAGTTACTATGACCAGAGTAGTGGAGAACATGGTATCTGCCTTGTTCTAGAGCTTGCGTCAGTTCTTCCCGCCCTGGTTGATCTAACACAGTTAGTTCAATTTCTGGAAAACGATTGCTATTTTCAGCAATTCGTGGTATACGGTGAAGTTCTGCTTGCAGTTTGATAGCTTCCTGTTTCTGTAAGTCAAGGCGGACTTGATCTGAGGGGGAAGCAATTACCATCAATACTTTTACACCACCTTGTTGTAGTGGTGTGGGCATATTTTGCGTAGGCGTAGCCCCCCGCAGGGATCGCAAAGGCGAAGCCCCCAAAATTCCACTTTGGAAGCGAGAAAAAGCGACATAAGGCCCGGTAGCCAGAGGGCGATCGCCTGCGTGCATCACTTCCCAAGGCAGACGAGCTAATCTAGTATCTTTTAGCCCCAAGCGCAAGCGTAGTACTTGTTGATGGTTCTGAGCAATACCTTGAGCAGTAATCCAACTATCCCTGAGAGTGCCTTGAAATAGAGCGTTATAAAATTGTTGACCCAACGCCACCAAATTAACAGAGTTTCTGGCGATATCGCTTTCGTGCCCACCAGAGGCGAATGGATCTCCTTGCAACACCGACTTCAACGGATCATTCATCAAATGCCCAGCAGTTATTAACCAATCAGCTACAGGCCAAGTCACCAATTCTTCTGCCAATGGTACTCCAGGCGCGACTTGTTCCGTCCGCACCAAGTAGTCATTTCGCCCTACAGGAGTTACCGAAATGTGGAATTCCTGGGTCACAGTTTCTCCTGTTTGCCTCCTAAATCTGGTTTGAAACGCGAAAGTTTCAAGTCGATTTTTCGCTCCTTCTGATAACTTAGATGCATCCCACCCCTGAATGTTTCTGATTCTAGTTGTTTTGCTTTTTCTACCTTTACAACTTTATCCGGATCGGATTACTTACGACTAGAACACTTAATTGGTAGATGCACCTTGATCTTCAACTCCCCTAGTTGGTTAAAACCCACTGGGGGTTTTTTTCAATTTTGGCAAACAACAGCAACTTCAGACGCAGATATTCTCGACCATAAAATAGTGCTTAACCCTAGAATACTTGATTAGTAGATGGGATATCCCTTGATTTTTAACTCCCCTAATTCAGTTAATATCCACTCTTGTTTTTTTAACACAGGAGAAAAATCAATTTTCTCAGAAATTTATCCGGAGCATGGTGGTTAAACCTAGAACATTTAATTGGTAGATGCACCCTGATAACT
>NZ_CAXTNP010000403.1:0-5127 GCF_964245575.1 uncultured Nostoc sp.
AACTTCCACCTTTGAACTCGGAACTTCCACCTTTGAACTCGGAACTCCGACCTTTGAACTGCAACAACCGAGATCCAAGGGTGAAGGATGGTGATTAAAAGGCAAATATTTACCTTACTATCCCATTTTCACAAACTTGCAAACTAAAGCTACCACAAATATTTTGCGTAGGGGCACAACAATGTTGTGCCCTGATAAAACTGTTCACCGCAGCCAAGATTTTATTTGTAATTTTCCGTAGAGGAATTAGTATCATTCAAATGTAATATGCATTGTGCAAAACAATATTGTTTCTCGTTGAGATGCCAAATGGGTAGGAGGGCACGGCAATGCCGTGCCCCTACGTTATTTATATTAATGCAATAGAAATTATCAGTATCATTCAAATGTAATATGCATTGTGCAAAACAATATTGTTTTTCGTTGAGATGCCAAATGGGTAGGAGGGCACGGCAATGCCGTGCCCCTACGTTATTTATATCAATGGCAATAGAAATTATCAGTTAAAATAAACACACATTACTAATAACTGTATGTAAAAATCAATGCCCTATGATCCACAAATACACCACCGCCATTCTATTCGCTTGAAAGGGTACGATTACACCCAACCTGGTGCATATTTCATCACCATTTGCACCAAAGTGCGGCAATGTTTATTTGGTAATGTAGTTAAGGGCGAAATGCAATTAAATTCTTTAGGTCATATTGCCTTCAACTGCTGGCAAACAATACCCGATCATTTTCCCCACATTGAACTAGATACCTTTGTGGTCATGCCTAACCATCTACACGGCATCTTAATCATCACCGATAAACCTGTAGGGGCACAACATTGTTGTGCCCTCAATCAACATCTTAACTGCAACACAGAACAATTCGGTAAACCTGTACCTAGTTCTATTTCTACAGTTATTCGCAGCTATAAAGGCGTTGTCAGCAAACGCATTAATATAATTTGGCAGACCAAAGGACAATCAATCTGGCAACGCAATTTTTATGAACACATTGGAAGAGAGCAAAAATCTGTAGATAATATCCAACAATATATTTTAAATAATCCCCAGCGTTGGGCAGATGATCCAGAAAACCCGCAACGTAATTCTGATGATCAAGATTTCCTGTTTGATATCCCTTTTTGATTTAAAATCGTGTGTTATGTCATAAATATGAATTCGCGTTGGGATGCAACACCTGGTAGGGGCACGGCATTGCCGTGCCCCTACAATGACTCGGATGTTCTAAACTGGAACTACATTGTAAGCACTCAATGATGGCACAAATCACGTTTAAGGTTGAAGCATTTTGGGATTCAGACGCAGAAGTTTGGGTAGCAATTAGTGATGACGTACCTGGATTGGTGACAGAAGCTTCTACAATTGAAGTTCTGACCCAAAAGCTGCGAGAAATAATTCCAGAACTGATCATTCTCAACAAAATTGTCCCTCCTGACTATGTAGGTTCTATCACCTTTGAGTTAACCAGCCATCGACAAGAGTTGATTAAGGTGGCTTCATAGATGGGTGCGTCGTTTATTCCTGAGTTGAAAAAGATGCTTTCAGAAGTTGGGTGCTACTTTGAACGGCAAGGTAAAGGAGATCATGAAATCTGGTACAGTCCAATTACAGATCGTCGGTTTGTTGTAGACGGAACCATCAAGTCACGCCATACCGCCAACGGAGTTTTGAAACAAGCTGGACTTCCCAAAGCCTTTTAGAGGGTAGCAAGTAGCAAGTAAGCACGGTAGAACAGGAAAATAGATTTTTAATCAGCAAGCTTGAGGCTGGGAACTCGGAACTTCGTGCTTTGAACTGCAATATCCGAGTTCTAAGGATGAATGATGGTGAATCAAATGTATTGGAAATGGGGCTTTAGACTATTAATTGTATTCTTCGGGCTGTGGCTACTCCTGGATTTGGGTTCCCGTGTGGGAGCAGAGATTTTTTGGTTTCAGGAAGTCGGCTATCTCCAAGTATTTCTATTAAGGCTAGTGACTCGTGGCGTTTTGTGGGTAGTGGTGGCTGGAATAACTGCTACCTATCTACTGCTAAATCTGGCTCTAGCACAACGGCTGAAATATTCCCAGTCTCTGAAAATTGAGGAAGTCAGGCGTGAGGAAGCAGAACTCACTAGTGAATTAACAAATTTTCTCAGTCCTGATTATCCAAGACGTAATGAAACCCGGATACTTGCGCCGCAACGCTTAAAAAAAATGAGATTGCGCGGGTTATTATCCCTAACTCTAGTACTGAGCTTGTTAATCGGGTTAATGCTGGCTCACTATGGTCAAATTGCTCTTTTCTACTGGCATTCTCCAGTTAATCAGGGTATTTTACCCATTCCCGCCCTATTTCGACCAGAGACAATCTGGCAACTTTTGAGGCAGATTTTCTCTCAAGTCTGGTATCTCGGTTTAATTGTGGGAGTAGCGATCGCCATCTTAATTTATCACCAATTTTTACTAAGAGCGATCGCAATTCTCTTCAGTCCCATTTTTGCCTTCATCATATTCCGACACTGGCCAAAGGTGCTGCAATATTTGCACCCCACCCTTTTCAACAGCACTGAGCCTTTATTTGGTCGAGATATCAGCTTTTACGTATTTTCCTTACCCTTTTGGGAACTGCTAGAACTCTGGCTGATGGGATTATGTTTGTATGGCTTCGTCGCCGTTATTCTTACTTATCTCTTGTCGGGTGACAGTTTAAGTCAGGGAATTTTCCCTGGATTTTCGCCCCAGCAGCAGCGTCATTTATTTGGTATGGGTGGCTTGTTGATGCTGGTAGTAGCTCTGAGTTACTGGCAAAGTCGCTATGAACTCGTATATTCTAGCCGGGGAGTAAGTTATGGTGCCAGCTATACAAATGTGACAGCCCAGTTGCCAGCTTACACCGTCTTGTGCATCCTGGCAGTAGCGATCGCCTTTTACCTACTTTGGCGAACATTTTTCTGGAAACCCAAATCTCAGTATCGCCGATTGGTATTTTACGGGTTAGGGATTTATCTGGTATTAGTTGCAGCAGCTGACGTTGTTCTACCTACTGTAGTGCAATATTTAATTGTCCAACCTAATGAGTTGCAACGAGAGCAACCCTACATTCAGCGTACTATCGCCTTGACTCGCCAAGCATTTGATTTAGAGGCGATCGATGTTAGAACTTTTAACCCGCAAGGAACATTGACTGAAGCTGATATTCAAAAGAATACCTTGACAATTCGGAATATTCGCCTGTGGGATGAGCGACCACTGTTAGAAACCAACCGTCAACTGCAACAAATTCGGCCCTACTATCAGTTCCCCGATGCCGATATTGACCGCTACACTCTCAAAACAGATGTAACTTCCCCTCGACCAGCTACCCCGCAAAAGCCACCAGAACCTAAGCAGGAATCAGTTGAATCAACAGAACGGCGGCAGGTACTGATTGCCGCACGAGAATTAGACTACAGTACCGTACCACAGGAAGCTCAAACATGGGTTAACCGCCATTTAATTTATACCCACGGTTTCGGGTTTACTGTTAGCCCAGTTAATACAGTTGGGCCGGGTGGACTACCAGAATATTTTGTCAAGGATATTAGCGGTGATAGTAGCGCCCTTACAACTTCCAATGAAGCCATTCGTGACAGTATTCCCATCGGGCAACCCCGGATTTATTACGGCGAGATTACTAATACTTATGTAATGACTGGTACAAGAGTTAGAGAGCTAGACTACCCTAGTGGTAGTGACAATGTTTACAACTCTTACGATGGTCTGGGTGGTGTTGAAATTGGTTCAGCATGGCGACGCTGGCTATTTGCCATGTATTTGAAAGATTGGCAGATGCTGCTGACGCGTGACTTTTTGCCAGAGACAAAGGTGCTACTGCGGCGAAATGTCAAGCAAAGAATTCAAGCGATCGCACCCTTTTTGAAATTTGACAGCGACCCTTATTTAGTTGCTGCTGCTGCTAATCAAGATTTCCCAAGTAATCCCAGTTATCTTTACTGGATTGTTGATGCCTACACGACGAGCGATCGCTATCCTTACTCAGACACTGGTAAGGAGGGGATCAACTACATTCGTAACTCGATCAAGGTAGTGATTGATGCCTATCACGGCACTGTTAACTTTTATATTGCCGATCAGAGCGATCCGATCATTGCCACTTGGTCAGCGATATTTCCCAATATGTTCAAACCGCTCAGTACAATGCCAGTCAATCTCCGCAGTCATACGCGGTATCCGGTGGACTTTTTCAAAATTCAATCTGAGCGGTTGATGACCTACCACATGACCGATCCCCAGGTATTTTACAATCGGGAAGACCAGTGGCAAATCCCCAACGAAATCTATGGCAGTGAACCTCGTCCAGTAGAGCCGTATTATTTGATTACTAGTCTACCCACCGTACCTTTTGAAGAGTTTATTCTGCTTCTGCCCTATACTCCCAAACAACGGACTAATTTAATCGCTTGGTTAGCGGCGCGATCGGATGGCAAAAACTACGGTAGGCTGGTGCTATATGTCTTTCCTAAGGAACGCCTGGTTTACGGCCCAGAGCAAATCGAAGCGCGGATTAACCAAGACCCAGTAATTTCTCAGCAAATTTCCCTATGGAATCGTCAGGGGTCAAGAGCCATTCAGGGTAATCTATTAGTGATTCCCATTGAGCAATCGCTGCTGTATGTCGAGCCAATCTATCTAGAAGCCACACAGAATAGCTTGCCAACTTTGGTGCGGGTAGTCGTGGCTTACGAAAACCGGATTGTCATGGCGCAAACATTAGAACAAGCATTGCAGGGAATTTTTAAACCAGAAGTTACACCAGCCCCGGCGATTATCCGCCCCTTTGAAGAAGCAGCCCCGCCAGGTTAAGCGATTTTAAGATTGTAAATAGTTATATAGCAGGCGACAGTGAGCGTAGACGCGCAGAGGCTTGTCGTAAGACATCGCCATTAACAAAATTTATCGCAACAGATATATAGCAGTCCTAAATCATTTGTGAAAATTATATATCTCTTTTTTCTTTCTTCTCTTTGCGTTCAACTCTTGGAGACGCTGCGCGAACGCATAGCGTTCCGTTCGCGCAGCGTCCCGTAGGGAAGGAAAGGCGGTTCGTTTCCTTATCTATATTTTTCACG
>NZ_CAXTNP010000404.1:0-5105 GCF_964245575.1 uncultured Nostoc sp.
AGCCAGCGCTGTGGGCGGGTTTCCCGACTTGAGGTGACTGGCGTTGGGGATTAGGGGCATGGGGACTGGGAAGAAGGAATATTAGCTTAGTGGTCTGTCTTATACCAATTCGCAATACTTCTCTACGAGAGGCTGCGCCAACGGCTTACCTCGGCTTCGCTCGGCACAAGTGCGAGAGTACAAGTTCGCTTTTTCGCCCATTCGCAATTGAGAAATTAAGATGCAGCAAAGCAATCCCTGCTTACATCTGTTACCTTCTTTTAGAGAATTGGTATTACTAATTTTGATGAGTTCGTAGTAAGCACAAACCGTGCTTAAAAATCCAGGACTAAAGTTTTTACTACGAACTTTTTCAGCTATCAAAATTAATGGGACAAACCACTAGTACCGCAAGGCGGAAGTCACGCATTCACGCATTCACGCATAATTGTATTCCAAGCTCTTGCGCCATTTGAAATGGTGAACCAGCGCTGCGGGAGGGTTTCTTGAAGGGTATGTTTATTTACGCCATGCTGTACTAAGTTAAAAATTAATATCAATTAGCCTAATAAGTGGCACAATTAGAGCCAAAATATACTTTAATTAAATGCACGATTAAGTATATAGTTATACTGCTGCCGCTTATGTCATCACCCCTTGAGCGCCCGCTAAAATTTGAAATCAGACTGCCATCTTCCCATCCTCATTTATTAGAAGGACTAGATATATGGCTGCACTTAGGTTTGATATCTGATACCCAAGTTAGGCAGCTATGCCGAGAATTCCTGGTGTGTACGGTGGTGTTGCAAGCCCAGCCTGAAGCTGAAACAAAGGTAGCGTTTGTAACTTCCGATTCAGTGCAGCAGTTGCCTGTAGCAGCTTTACAATCTAGTAGCCGTAGACAACCGCAGCAAAAACCAGCTAAACCCAACTTGATCAGCACAATGTTGCAGTCCTTGGGAGCAGAACTGAGTGTGCGGTGGCTGCTTTTTCTAGGGGTATTCTTGGTAGTGGTGTCCTCTGGGGTATTGGCTGCGAGTCAATGGGAGAGGTTTCCGGCTTCTGGACAGTATGGAGTTTTATTTGCTTATACTTTGAGTTTCTGGGGATTAAGCTTTTGGGCAACTAGGCAAAGCAACCTCAGATTGACGGCTCAAACTTTGCTGATTGTCACCCTTTTGTTAATCCCAGTGAATTTTTGGGCAATGGATAGCTTTCGATTGTGGCAAAATCCTGTAGATTGGATTGTAGTTGCGATCGCCTGTCCTACCCTTACTGCTATAACTGTTTTACTCTCCAAAAATCGCAGTATTTTTCCCAATTTACTTACCGGGAAATTACCTCTAATAAATATTCTGGGGCTGAGTTATCTGCATTGGGGTTGGCAATTAAGAGGATTTCCCTTGATTGCCGTTTATGTGGCAATGATCGGCACAACTATTATTACTGTTTATCACAATCTTTACCAACAGCCTAATTCTATCAGTGAGGAAGATCGGCGCGATGTCTACGACGGGCTACGCCTACGCCGAAGGTTAAGTATTAGTTTACCTGCTACTGTAATTATTTATGCTTTGATAATACTGTTAGTGCGGGCGATTTTTCTTGCCAAGGTAGATGTCACACAGTTAGGGTTAGCTATTGGTATTTGCGGCTGGTTGGTAACAAGGCTTGCACAACAGGGGAGAGCAGGGGAGCAGGAAAACAGGGGAGCAGGGGAAGCAGGGGAGGTTACAGTAATATCTTCCTCATCTTCCTCATCTCCCCCATCTCCCTCATTCCCCTCATCCCTCTTATGGGAAAGACTTGGCGGCATCTTACTCTTCCTGGGTTGGCTGGTTTCGGTAGTAAATTATCCGATGTCAGCAATAGTTGTAAGTGCTTTGAGTTTGTGGTTTGTGGGAAGTCGCTTGCAGCAGTACAGTTTAAAAATAGACTTTGCAGCAGTTTTCGTCATTGGCTTGCAGACGATTTGGCTCTTTTGGCGATTAGTACCTGATAGCTTACAGAAATTAGCGATCGCAACTGGTACTCAACTTACCAATTCTCAAAATGAACCTTGGGCGTTGCTGAGTGTAGCTTTATTTCCCTACATAATTTTGATGGTAGCGCTCACAGATAGTCTGCATCGCACCGAAAAGCGAAAATTGGCTAAATTTGGCGAACTGTTAACCCTCTTATTTGGAGCTTTTTTAACAACGATCGCGATTGTAAATCCCGCATTGCGATCGCTAAATCTGCTATTTTCTACCATCACTCTTGCATTCGTTACTCAACGCCGATCCCCCCCATCCCTTCCCCTGATATATCTAACTCACATCATGGGAGTGCTGACTTTTTGCTTTACCATTAATTGGTTATTACCAACCCTCAGTCAACAAGCTTGGGCAAGTATTTTATTAGCTCTGATGGTTGCAGAATGGGTATTTAGCCTAAGCGAAGGACTATGGCGACATAGTGCCTGGGACATCGGTTTAGGATTAGCCGCCGCTAGTTTTTTCCTATTGTGGATGAATGCAGAATCAGCTTGGTATGGCATAGCTGATGCACAAGCTGATTGGGGAGTCTTATGGCTAGTTACGCCTATAACTCTCACGGGTGTTGCCAATGCCACAATTAGAGAGCGTCGCCTTACTAGCCGTTACTTGAGTGTATTGGCTGTAATAGTTGCCCAGCTAGTTACTTTACAGCTACCAGAAACCAGATTAATCGGTTTGGCCGTGGGTACGGGATTGATGTTTGCAAATACGCGCTATTTGCGAAACCAAATATCTGCGGTAATTACAGAAGGATTTCTTCTGAGTTTTATAGTGGCGCTGTTATGGATAGGTGTACCTGGCTTACCTCGCCTCGCGCTACCAGGTTGGTTTCTCGTCGGAGCGATCGCAATCCTAATTCTATGGTTAGCACGGATGATTTTGAACCGACGCGGTAACGAATTAGCAATTATATATGCAGCCGCAAGTGATAAGTGGGCGATCGCCTTGTGTGGTTTTGAGTTGTTTAGTTTGACGCTACACTCAATACTGATTTACTCAGGGTTTATTAGTTCTGGATTTTTGTACTTAGCTGCCACTGCTATCACCTTGGTAGCCATTGTTTATCGCAGTTGGCGAGAACCGACAAATTGGGCATTTTATGGCATCGGTTGGTGTTTGGAATTGTTGACTGCCCAAGCGCTGGGATTTGGGGAACCTTCAACTGTTAGGATAGCGACCGCAAATATTGCTTTAGGTTTAATCGCTCAACTTGTCGGCGAGTGGTGGCGACGACGACATCAATTAGAAAGGCTTCCTAGCAGTTTTCATATTTTGCCATTAATTTATGGTGCATTCAGTGTATTGCTGCGTTTGGACACCTTCACCGAGTGGACAGGGTTGTATTCCTTGGGTGTAGCTTTAATTATCATTGGCGTGGGGCGACGGCGCCAAGACTTTAAACCCCTGCTGTATTTAGGAATCATAGGTGTATCAATTTCTGCATACGAACTTTTGTTCTATCAAATGTTACAAGCTTCAACAGAAGCATTAGGTGATGGATTGATTGCCATGTCTGCCCTTGGCGCGAGTATTATGTATGCTTACCGCATCCTGTCGCCAAGGCTTGTCAGCTACTTACGCCTGACTCCCCAAGAACTGAAAAGAATTGCCCATATTCATTGGGCTTGGAGTAGCTGTTTATTAATGGCTGCGATTCCTCTTCCCATTAGAGTTAACCGTTTAGTGGGATTGGGAACGGGGGTATTTTTGATTCGCTATGCCATCTTTCAGGGACGAAATTCGCGCACTTCCCCCAGCATTTTTGGAGGAATCACAATAGCCCAAATGTGGGTTTATCTTGGCTTATTAGAAGTAGCCGGGATGAGAGTTTATTGGCGCGAGACAGCAGTAGGGCGATTTTGGGCTGGGCCATTAGTTCCTTGGAATGGTGCGATCGCCTGTGTGGTAGCTTATTTTCTGTACATTCTGCCTTGGGAAAATTGGGGTTGGTCTAAAAGACCTTGGCAACAAGCCGCCTACATCATACCACTGATAATTTTATGGGAAACCAGACTGCAAACTTACCCCATTACCTTGGTACTCGTAGCTGGATTCTACATCTTCCTTGCAAAGATGGGTGAAAACATCCGTTTTACCTATATTAGTGTGGCGCTCATCGATTGGGCACTTTATCGCTGGTTTAATTCTTTACATTTAACTGATGATTTATGGTATGTAATACCAATTGGGTTATCACTGCTGTATATTGCTCAAGTCGATTCTCAACTGAAGCTACCAGAGTACAAAACATCTCGTCATATTTTGAGAGTGCTAGGTAGTGGTTTAATTTCTGGGTGGGCAATTTTATTTTATCAAGATGCAGCCTGGATACCGGGGCTTCTCAGCCTCATTGGCATTTTTGCTGGATTAGCTTTGCGAGTGCGGGCATTTCTTTATATTGGTACAGCCACTTTTTTAATTACTACAATTTATCAATCAGTAATTTTCAGCTTGCAGTACTCCTTTTTAAAATGGGTTATTGGCTTGCTAGTTGGCATCCTCCTAATTTATATCGCCGCCAACTTTGAAACCCGTCGCGCTCAAATAACTTCTTTAATTCGTAGCGCCATTGATGAATTTCAATCATGGGAATAGGGCTAGTACAATGTCTAAGTTATACCAATTCAAAAAAAGAATGCGACAAATAGACCATTTGTAGAGACGCGATTCATCGCGTCTTTACCCAAAAATGTGTTGCAATCATTAATTGAATTGGTACTAGTTTTGAGGGTTTGTAGTAAGCACTTTAGTGCTTAGAAAATAAGGACTAAAGTCCTTACTACGAACTTGCTTACCCATCAATTTAAACCTCACAGGCTACTAGATATTAAGCTAATACCAATTATCTATGAAGATGCATAAAATAAAACACTTGAAACTCCATGCTGGACAAGGGAATTATTCTATGCAATTCTGCGTGGAAACAAACACATCTGTAATCAATATTTAACCAAAAATAATATGACTCGTGTTCAGCCGGACATAATATGAGAATAAACTTAACAGAATCCCACATTTAGCATCCATCAAAAAATATTGCTCCAGGGTTGACGTTTCCGTGTTTGGCGCAGTCTGTAGCAACTTCCG
>NZ_CAXTNP010000405.1:0-5104 GCF_964245575.1 uncultured Nostoc sp.
ATTCCTAACTCCTCACTCTTAACTCCTAACTTTATTCCTAACTAACTTAAAACGAAATTATCAAATAATTATTTTGAAACTTTGCTCCAGTAACGGGTCTGCCACTCAGAGCCGGGGGTAAAGGAATATTGCGTCGCTGATCTCCTGCTTCTACCGTGACCTCTGGCCCATATTGGGTAAGTTTGACTTGCTTTTTGTCAAAACCTGGCAAGAATAAGCTTACTTGACGATTGTGGGTGTTTATTTCAATGGGTTTGGGAGCCTGTAAAGCTTGTGCTTCAAAGTTGGGTAGGGCGTCTATCAGTGGTTGCCAGTCACCTGTTGGCGAGTCGGGAACAACGCTCACAGGTAGGGGGATAAATTCCTCCGATATGTTAACATTGTTCTCAGTAGACACAAGCAGAACACCACCAACAGTTAAACCAATTTGTTGAGCGCTACCCCACAAATAACGAGCATTTGCTACCTCAATGGGATCTCCTGTAGTTACTAAGAAAGCAGCGAGACGCTTAGGATCAACAAGAGCGGCTCTCCCTTTTTCCAAGAAATTATTGACTTGGTTAGTGGGTTGAGAAAAGTTATCTGCTGTCCAGTTGATATTGAAAAAACTGCTAATCAGCGGTTGAATCAAGGGTGATTCAGTAATCGTCTTTCCCAAATCGGAGTTGACAAACAATTGCCGAAATCGCCGGACATACCAACTGAGAGATTCTGGCAAACCCAACGTCCGCAACGTTAAAGAGTCGCCTGTGCCATCGTAGACGATCGCATCATATTTGCCACTGGCATCATATTCACGGATAGCATTCAGTGCTAGGGCGTTGTCCATCCCCGGCAATACTACCAGTTCTTGACCAAAAACGTCTTTGAAGATGGGCGTGCGGAGGTATTGCGCCTCAAGTTTCTTCACTTCGTCCCAGTTGCGTTCTAGGAGTACAGATGCTTGAAACTGGACTACTTGCAACTTGGGAGCTATTTCCTGGGGATCGGCAGCAATGGGAGTACCCAGCAGGATTTGCAACGTTGGTTCTGCTTGTCCTGCTAGAAGTACGCGCTTGCCTTGACTTGCCAATAATTTGGCGGCGGCGATCGCAATTTTGGTACGAGCGGTGCCGCCTTTGCCCAAAAATGTCAATATTAAAGCCATTACTTAATTCCTATTTTCACCGCCGGTCTTTTCAACTCCAACTTAGCATTCAACAAAGAATCTCAGCCTGTGCAATAAATTTCAGATGCCAAGAAAAACCCGTATCTGAGTTCTTTACAGCTACACAGGTTTGATTTCATCTTCAAAAAACCAAGTAGAAGTTTTGTCGTCAAACTGCACCACTACACCGATACTGCCACCATCAGTGACTTTGTAGCCTTGGATGATACCCACTTGTCCCAGCTTTTTTACAACCGGGGCAGAGACGCGATCGCGCAAGCGAAAGACTTTAACCTTTTGTCCGATTTCCATGCCTGATTACAATTCAGATAAACCAAGTCTCAGTGTAGCGGAATCCGTGACTCTGCTCTTAAAAATTCAGTGGAGATGAGGAAGAAAATTCCAAAAGAGGGGGTTGATCCATTTTTAGTAGTTGAATTACTTTCACCAGGTACAGAACAAGAAGACTTAGGAAAAACACTGCGCGAGGTAAATCGACCCCCAACAAAGTGGGAAGTATATGAACATATTTTGCGGGCTCCCTACGTTGTCTACGATCGCTATGAAAATCGTTTGCGTACCTTTCAACTCATAGGCACTCGCTACGAGGCAATATCTTTACTAGAGAACCGCTTATGGTTGGAAGAGTTAGAACTAGGATTGGGACTTTGGCAAGGTTCTTATCAGCAGACAACAGGTTTATGGTTACGTTGGTATAATGCAGCAGGTTGGGTACTAACGCGAGGAGAAAAAACTGAACAAGAACGTCAACGGGCTGAACAAGAATATCAACGAGCAGAGCGATTGGCAGAGTATTTGCGATCGCAAGGAATTGATCCAGATAATTTGAGTTAGGTCTATAGAGTCGCGCTTAGATTATCCAATGAGTAGAATATCTTGAAAAGGATTATCTTTGACTTTTAAACACTTTTGTGATATATCTAACCTGCTGGTTTGTGGCGGAGAGTTCTAGGAACCAATTGATAAATTAACTAGTCTTGCCGGGGTAGGATGTGCTTAGAGGATAAAATTGGGAATTATTAAGTTGTGTATTGAACAATGCTTTTTAAAATAAAGTTTTTAATGGTAGGCTAGTGCGGCAAAGTACACTCCAGTAGTTTAAAATTCGCAAATAACTTGCCTGTGGTGTGTGGTGGTTTTTAAGGATGAGAATTTCGCTTAAAGATAATTCAACTTGGTTGCAAGTGCGGCGCTATTGGGAATTGCTGCATGTTTTGGTAGCGCGGAATCTCAGAGTGCGTTATCGAGGTTCGTTCTTGGGGATTTATTGGTCGCTATTGAACCCGTTGATTATGACCGGGTTATACTCTGCAATTTTTGGGACAACTTTTGCATCATATTATAACAACTCAATACTGAACTATGTATTAGCTGCATTTACGGGCCTGGTGGTAATCAACTTTTTCTCAGCTTCTACATCTCAAGCATTGAGCAGTGTAGTCAGTAATGGCTCACTTTTAAATAAAATTCATCTGCCAGTCAGCGTTTTCCCTGTATCAATGATTGCCGCAAATGTATTTCAGTTTTCACTAGGGACATTTCCATTGCTGGCATTGATGACTTTGATTAATTCTAAAAGTTTAGTCAATGTGTTGGCGCTGATATTTCCATTTATGGCCCTAGTTTTAGTTTCTACAGGAGTTAGTTTTTTAGTAAGTGCTTTGTACGTTTTTTTTAGAGACTTGCCTTACTTTTATGAGTTAGTTGTATTTGTAATTTGGCTGAGTAGTCCTATATTTTATCCAGCAGCTATTGTTCCACCGCAGGTAAAGCAGTTTTTAGGTTTAAATCCATTATCACCAATTATTGAAAGTCTGCGTCAGATTACATTATCAGGTTCTGTACCAGATTTAGGCTTAATTTGGGGTGCTTTGCTTAGTGGAGTAATTATTTTAGCCCTGGGATGGACTTGTTTTCACTTGTGGCGACATCATTTTATGGATTTGCTGTAAATGGAAGTAATTCGGCTGGATAATGTTTCGCTGTTGCGACGGACACAAGAGGAGTTTTCTTATGACCTTAAGAAAACAATGCTATCTATTTTAGAAGGTAAATATCGTCAATCAGTGAAAAAGTTAGTTCTGGATAAAATTGATTTCGTAGTTGAAAAAGGCGAAAAAATTGGTATTATTGGTGCGAATGGCTCTGGTAAATCCACTCTTCTAAAGGTCATTTCTGGAATTTTGCAACCTACCAGTGGAACAGTACGGGTACGAGGTCAAATTGCTCCTTTGATTGAATTAGGAGCAGGTTTTGACTTGGAAATTTCCGTAATGGATAATATTCTGCTCTATGGTGTACTGCTAGGATATTCTAGATCAGAAATGCGAAATAGAGCGCCTTCAATTTTGGAATTTGCAGAATTGCAAGATTATGCCTTTGTTCCAGTGAAAGGATTATCTTCAGGTATGGTGGCAAGGCTAGGTTTTGCTATTGCAACAGATGTGCAGCCTGATATTTTAATTCTAGATGAGGTACTATCTGTAGGTGATGAAAGTTTTAAGAATAAATGTAAGCAACGAATTAAAAAGTTATGGGATGAAAATGTGACTATTTTAGTAGTATCTCATGATTTGAAATTTATCAAAGAATCTTGTCAAAAATCTATATGGTTAGATAAAGGTAAGCTCCAATTAACTGGGAATACAGATGAGGTTGTAAATAAGTACCTAAACTCTGTACTTCCGCAATAAGAATGAACATTTATTAAAAAAATAATAGAAATTTATATTGTATTTTAGATCGATGCATCAGAATAGAGCCAAAAGCTTTATATTCAGAGACCCTTATTTGATAAAATATCAGAATTCACAAGGATAACTGCACCATATTAAGCGTCTGATATCCTGATAGTATAAGCAAAATTTATGAAAAAACTGTCACTCATCGGACATAATATTTAAATATCTCTATAATCTGCAACTTATCCATATCAATTGGATTTATTGATAACTAAATAAGGCAAGCTTATGATGAGCCAAGATAACAAATCTTCTTCAATTTTCATAATTACTGGAATGCACCGTTCTGGCACTTCTCTCACTGCATCGTTGATGGAAAGTGCAGGAGTGAATATAGGTGAGAGATTAATGGATGCAGCTCCTAGTAACCCAAAAGGCCATTTTGAAAACTTAGACTTCGTAGATTTTCACAAATGTGCTTTACGTTCTCAAGGTATTACTCAGGAAGGATGGACAATACAGAAAGATATCCACATACCACAACAATTGTTTGACAAAGCAAAACTAATTATCGCTGAAAACGCAACACTGAATTACTGGGGATGGAAAGATCCACGCACTACTCTTTTCTTATATTTTTGGAAAAATTTACTACCGCAAGCATATTTTATATTTACATATAGATCGCCTTGGGAAGTTATCGATTCTTTATATCGTCGGGGAGTAGATGAAATATTTTATAGCAATCCTAAATACGCTTTACAAATCTGGATGCACTATAACAAAATCATCTTAGATTTTTATCATCAATTTCCAGATAAATGCATTCTCTTAAATACTGAGACTGTAATTGCAGACTACACTGTTATCTCAACTTTATGTGGAAATAAATTTGGTCTTCAACTTAAAGAGCCTAATGAAGGGATTGTAGATAAATCATTGATGAGTAATTTAGCACCAAACGGTCACAGACCGATGCTAATTAAAAGGTTTTTTCCAGAAGCAGTGGAATTATATAATGATTTGAATAATCAAGCTGATTTAAAATGCCAACCAGTTCACTTAGACCCATTAGAAGTTGATATTTGTTTTAAAGACTGGCTTTTTCAAGATTGGCTTGATATTTACAAAATTAGGAAATATTCAAAAATAGAATTAGAGCGCTCGCAGTCTCAACTACAACAGACTCAGACAGAATTGGAGCGCTCGCAGTCTCAACTACAACAGACTCAGACAGAATTAGAGCGCTCGCAGT
>NZ_CAXTNP010000406.1:0-5086 GCF_964245575.1 uncultured Nostoc sp.
AGTTAAGCAAGTTTTAACATTTTAAATTTAATTAAGTAATTATAAAATTGAATAATCTATGTTATAAAATGCTATAAAAGCGTTTTTTAGAAGAATAAAGATTTAGAAAATTATAGGAGCCTGTTAATGAATTTACCTGTGATTGTGGATATTACTATTGGCTTAGTTTTTATCTACTTGATTTTGAGCTTGCTAGCTTCTGAAATTCAGGAGCTGATTGCCACATTATTACAATGGAGAGCTAAACATTTAAAAAATTCAATTGAATTACTTTTAGCAGGTGGTAGCGAAAGTGAAGATTCAGATATTATCAAAGCAAAAAACTTGGTACAGCAACTTTATAGCGATCCTTTGATTAATACATTGAATCAACAAGCCAAAAATAAAGTAGAAAAGCAGTTACGGGAAGGTAGGAAAAATATTGTCAAAAACAAAGCACTAGGAGAAAAACACAGTGGCCCTTCGTATCTTCCTTCGGAAACATTTGCAATTAGCTTATTCGATGCCTTAAAAATTCCCCAGTTAATTAATTATGTGAAGCATCCTAGTGATGAATCTCAAACTAACTTGCACATGATATTAGCATCTTACAAAGAACTTAAAACAGGAATTAATGATCCCAATAGTGAAAGTTACAAAAAAATTAAACAAGTTTATGGAGATTTTGACCAAAATTTTATAGATTTTGTTAATAATGATTTACCGGATTATGTACCTAATAATTTAATTACGAGTCTTGGTGTGATTGCTAAACGTAGCAGGATAAAGATTCATGACCTCACAGAAGAAGCGAATCAGTTTAAAAATGAAGTCGAAGCATGGTTTGATCGCTCTATGGATCGAGCCAGTGGTGTTTATAAACGTAATGCCAAAGGAACTGCAATTTTAATTGGAATATCAGTTGCGATATTAACCAATACTGATACATTTTACCTTGTAAAAAGACTGTCGCGGGATTCAGTTATCCGCTCTAGCATTACTCAAAGTGTAACTGAACAAACCAATTATATCACAAACTTAAAAGCTAGAAATGAAATCGAGAACCTATTAGGAAATGCTTCTGTACCCATTGGATGGCAAAATATCAATCAACAGTTGAAGCCATTAGATAATAGAGACTCGAAGAATGGTAACTTTTCATTAATCACAATTTGGCAGGGTTTTAAATTAATTTGCGGTTGGTTATTGAGTGGTTTAGCTATTGCGATGGGTGCGCCTTTTTGGTTTGATATCCTAAATAAAGTTGTCAATGTGCGAAATGCCGGGCCAAAACCTGTTGCGTATACTAAGGATCAACCGCCTCAGAAATAGCGTTTCAATTAAAAAATAAAAATAACTTGGAGTTTCAATTCTTTATTCTCAAGAGTAATGTCAATTTGCCTGATAAATTCTCGAAAGTAAAATCGTCGCTCTGTTTCCGATAAATCAAACCAAAATTGTGGTATAGAAACAGCTTGAGCAACAGAACGCAAGTTAACTGGGGGAAGAGTCGCTAACTTTGCTTCGAGTGCAGAAATTTCAGTGCGGAGTTTGTAAGCCCTTAGCTTTGCTGTTTCAACATCTAAAATTCCAGTTTCAATTAAAGTGGGTAACTGAGCAAGTATTTCTTGCTGACGAGCGATCGCTTGCCCTAAACTATTCTTCACTGCATCCAATTGAGGAAAATTCATCCCCGCTACAGCTAAGGGTAAGTCACGGCAAACCGTTTCAATTGTATGTTCTAAAACCTCTTGGTAGGGAATAGCCTTACACTTGGGGTGTTGAGGACAGCTAGTAGAACGTAAATAAAGATACTCCTTATCTTGATTGCGTTGGGTGACACGAGTAACTGTCAGATGTGACTGACACTCAGCACAGACAACCAACCCAGCTAAAGAACGGGGTGCACTAGCAGTTCGGGATGGTAAACGGCTGTTACGGCGTAAAAGCCGGTCAACTTGGGCTGCTTCTTCCTTAGAAATTATCGGAATATGGGTATTAGAGATAATTTCACCATTTTGGTAAGCTGTATTGCCGCGATAAACTGGATTAGTTAGCCAGCGTCTTCCTGTGGTGACAGAGATTTTTTTGGCGTATTTTTTCGCCAAGTAACGAACTGAACCCCGCAGGGAACCATAGAGTAAAAAGTGTTCAAAAAAATCTTTGACTACTGGTGAAGTACTGCGATCAACAGTATATTTTCCCTTACCTCTGCGATAGCCGTAGGGAACTTTGCCCGGTGGCGGTGCAACCTCAAGACGATTACGGGCGTGTCCTTCACGGATGCGACGGCTACGTTGCTGACGTTGGACTGCGTATAGCAAATTCAGCAAGTCAGCGCCCAGAGGGTAATTTTCGGTAGTGTAGGGCTGTTCTGTGGCGATTATCGCTACTCCAATCGCTTCGAGTTTATGTAAGCGATCGCTAATTTCCTCTACAGTATCTCCTAATTCTTCCAACCGACGAATCAAGAGATAATCTGCTGGTTCAGTTTCGCAATCGGTAAATAATTGTTGTAATTGCGTTCGCGTAGCGTGTCTGGAGGACTCTCGCGTAGCGTGTCTGGAGGACTCTCGCGTAGCGTGTCCAGAAGACTCTGGCTTGCCCAAATCTTCATAAACCCGATCCACCTCCCATCCCCAATCGGCTTGATCGGGAGAAGATTCTAATAGCGGATTAGTATAAGAATAGGCAATGATTTTCATTAGTCATTAGTCATTAGTCATTGGTCATTGGTCATTGGTCATTGGGACAAAACAAGGTAGAGACTTTTTCAATAATTCCCCCTTGTCCCCCACTCCCCTTTACTGCTGACTCAACTCGATAATATTTCCATCAGGATCTTGAGTGAACAGGGCAGCGCGACCGGAAGCGCTGGCTTGAATGGGATAATTATGATTGAGGAATTGCTGTTTGGCGGCGTCTAAGTCAGTTACTGAGAAGGCGACGTGGGGATTACGTCCCCATTTTTCGTTGGGGTTTTCGGTGGGGACAGTGGTTGCGACTATCAGGTGAATTTGATAGTCGCCGACTTGATACCATGCACCAGCGTAGTTTAAGGAACGATCTATTTTGGATAATCCTAATACTTTGCCATAAAAGTGTTCGGAGCGTTCTAAGTCAGTGACAAGAATCGCTGTATGGAGACTTTGGGTAATTTGCATTGTTGGTAAGTGCGATCGCGTTTATTTAAATTTTGACGTAATTTGAACTCTTGCGGAAAGTGGGGAGTGGGGGGACAAGGGGGAATTATTGAAAAAGTCTCTACCTTATTTCGTCCCAATGCCCGATGCCCAATGCTTGATGCCTATGCTCAATGAGAAATGACAAACTAAAAAATGAGGATAAATGATGGATGCTCAATTAAGTCATACAGAAATGAATGTTGCACGGGAGATTTTAGAAGATTACGATCCTGCACAACACGCTTTGAATCACTTGGAAAAACACAATGGCAAAGTTGAAACCGCTTTTGAGGATTTGTGGATTGAGAAAAATGGGCAACCGTTGATGCAGCAAGGTAAATCACTTTGGCAAGTAACACTAAAGGTATTACGTGAGGAACTCTGTGGCGATGAAGGTTTTCGCGGTCAACTCAAAGATTACACGAAGAATCCAGGGAGTTCGCCCTTGCTGACAGGGTTGATTATCTCCCTTGTTGGTGTAGCGACGGCACACGGTTTGCCAATTGATCCAGCGATCGCAACTGTTATTGTTTTATATATCCTCAAAATCGGCTTGAATATTTTTTGCGAATACACCGAACCACCCGTTGGCAATTCTGCAACTTTAGCACCAGGAAACTGATGCGATACTTTGCAAATCATTGCCTTTTTCTGGATGCTTTGTGTATAGCGTATACTCTGACCTCACTTCCATTCCTCTCTCCTAAAAGGAGAGAGGCTTTGAATCTTACTCCCCTTCCCTTGTAGGGAAGGGGCTGGGGGTTAGGTCTGTATTGGACTCAACACAGAAGCGTTATTATAAGGAGCGAACCGACAGTCAACATGGGGACGTGTTCCTATAAGTGCCTTGTCTCGGCTGGAGGCGCATCCCAGTTGTTGTTACGGCCATCAGCAAATCGAATCGGCGCTTCAATGAGTTCCGTTAGCTCGGCGTTGTCGAGGGCAGCCAATTGGACTGAAACGTAGTCACCGCCAATCTCTTCAACGTGCCCACGAGCAAACGATCGCACGCCGCAGTGCTTGCAAAAAAGATGATGTCCAACCTTTAGATTGAACTGGTAGTCGCTCAAATCGCCCTCGCCAGATAGCAATCGGAATGCGTTAGGCTTAATGATTGCGTTCCAATTCCGCGTTTTCGTGCAGATCGAGCAGTTACATTTGTTTGTACCCAAGCTCAGGTCGATGTCGGCTTCAAATCGAACTGCGCCGCAATGGCAGCTTCCAATAAAGGTTTTGATCATCACAATTTCCCAAGAGATTGTCGTCCGAAAAACGTACAGGCTTTTGTACAGTGACGAATTAAATGGCGTCGAAACAAATTCGTGTCATGAAGCTGGGCTTTACCCCCTTTAGACTTGCAACAATTTGTGTTGATGCAGCCTGTAAGTTTTCTGTGCTGATTCTAGTCTAAACGTTAGAGATTCCAGCCTTCACAGCCTTGATGACACAAAGCAAGGCACAGCGACAAATAAAGAGTCACTGTACAAGTGCGTAAGTCCTGGTAATTTCTTGCAATTTGATTGTATCGGCTAACAATGCGATTGTATCGGCTAACAATAGGATTGTATCGGCTGACAATGCGATTGTATCGGCTGACAATGCGATTGTATCGGCTAACAATGCGATTGTATTGACTAACAATGCGATTGTATTGACTAACAATGCCATTGTATCGGCTGACAATGCCATTGTATCAACTTGCTACGCCTGCCTAATGAGTATGATCTGGTCGCACCCCTGTTAAATGCGATCGCCTTGCCATCACTCCGGTAATCTCTCTAACGCCTCCCGTGCGATCGTCCCCCAATATTCATCCTTATACTCAACATATATCTCCAACGCTGTCTGCAAAAGAATCCTCGCCTCTGCGTAGTTTTCTTCTGCTTCTGCAAGCGTTCCTAAACAGTGGTAGGTGAGTGCTT
>NZ_CAXTNP010000407.1:0-5078 GCF_964245575.1 uncultured Nostoc sp.
TAACAATGATTATCATTATTGTACTTGGTGATTTTATTCCTTGGAAGTCCCTTATATGAACTTTCAGAAAACTTTCAGGCTGATTGGCAAGGTGCATTGGTAACGGCAAAAGCGCCAGGCACACGCGGTGGTGTAATGTCTGCAATTGAAGAAAATCGTTGGATAGTTACACTTACTGGAATTGGTCGAGATTATCCACCTACTGACGAAGCTGGCTTTTTAGACTTTGCTCGGAGCTTACGTAATCCAATTATCTACGAAGCAATACTAAATGCCAAAGCCATTTCGCCCCTGACTGCCTATCACCGCACGGAAAATAGCTGGCGTCACTATGAAAAACTGTCGAGATTGCCGTCAGGGTTTGTGCTAGTAGGTGATGCTGTTTGTGCTTTCAATCCCGTCTATGGACAAGGCATGACTACTGCGGCAATAGGTGCATTTACATTAGACAAGTGTTTGAGAAAGCAATTATCTCGCCATCCTGATGGAAATTTAGTCGGGCTATCCCAAAGCTTTCAAAAGCAACTTAGCAAAATTATTGCAATCCCTTGGTTAATGGCAACAGGTGAAGATTTTCGCTGGCATACTACTGTAGGCGGACGACCAAATTTAATGACAAAACTGATGCAGCAGTATCTAGATCAAGTGTTGCTGCTGGCTACTGAAAACCCTGACATCCACAGGCTTTTCTTAGAAGTGATGCACCTACTCAAACCTCCCAGTGTATTTTTCCATCCCAATGTCTTCAGGCAGGTGTTACAGCGAATCATTAAAAAGAGCGATCAAAAGTCGAGCCGAAGTGGGGACAACCTGTTGGTACACCACTGATTTTTCTAAAAAGTTTGGCGATCGCGGATTTTCGGTTAGATGCTACGGTAAAATTTACCTGTCTAGTGCTGATGTTTCCGATACCAATCTAAAGTACGTTCTTTCTCTGGCTGGAGAATACCGGGTTAATCCATGTCCGCGCAGCTTACCGTAGGGAAGAGGCTGACTTTTGCCTTGTGGTACTAGCCATTTAATACTTCAAGACAATTGATTGAATTTGGGCGATGGTATGCAGCAGGATAATAATGACCAATAAGCAAACGAGTAATTGTAATTGGGGCTGGGTTGGCAGGATTGACGGCTGCTTATGAACTGGTTCATGCTGGGTTTGATGTGCAAGTGTTTGAAGCCCGCCAGCGAGTTGGAGGGCGAGTCCACACGGTCTTTTTGGGAGCAGAACAGCATGGCGAATTAGGTGCAGAGTTTGTCGATGATAATTATACAGCATTGATATCTTATGCCACTCAATTCAACCTTAAGCTTGAGTTTGCCTTTAAGTTTCCAGATGACCTCTGTTATTACATATTAAATGAAACGCAGATTTTCCCCACTTTTTTACAGCTCATTAAAATCATTTTACCCATATATTCTTTAACGAAAATTATGAAAAAATTCAAATGCGGCAACTGTGGATTGTCCTGTGACGCTGATTTGAATAAAGCAAAAATGATTGCATTATTGGGGCTGTCTGTAAACCAGCCTGGAGGCTCGAACGGTTTGTGCTGTAATCTCAGTACGGACTCTTCAGGGCTGCTGAAAGCCCACACTGACCTTGCGGTACAGTGTGGGTAGTTTTCTCACCTTACTTGCCTAAAATGTATTAACCTTGAAGTTAAACGGTATTACGCACGCTTACGCCTGACACTCGGCAGTATATAATTCGACAAAGGCAAAGGCAGTTTTAACAGACTCCAGAACTGCCCACATTTCATAATCATCGTCAGAAGCTGCATCTACAATCATCTACGAACAGGGGGTTAGTAGCCGACGGGTACATAATACGGAGCAATTTTTTTTGTAACCAACTTATATTATGCAAAGCTGTAAAAGAAAATGCCTTGTTAAACATTATCTATGAACATCCATAAAGTCTCTACTACTCCCTTAAGCGACCAAAAGCCCGGTACTTCTGGACTGCGGAAATCAGTTAAGGTTTTTCAGCAGCCCCACTATTTGGAAAATTTTATCCAATCGATCTTCGATTCTGTAGGGGACTTGCACTTTCAAACCCTAGTCCTGGGTGGTGATGGTCGTTATTACAATCGCCAAGCCATTCAAATCATTTTGAAAATGGCTGCGGCTAATGGTATTGAACGGATTAAAGTTGGTCAACGAGGGATTTTGTCTACTCCTGCGACTTCCGCTATTATTCGCAAGTACCAGGCTATTGGTGGTATCATATTGTCTGCTAGTCATAATCCGGGCGGGCCAAATGGTGACTTTGGTGTTAAATATAACATTAGCAACGGTGGCCCAGCGCCGGAAAAGGTGACAGAGGCTATCTACGATCGCAGTAAAGTCATTGATAGCTACCAAATTCTGGAAGCACCAGATGTAGATTTAGAAACCTTGGGTGAGTCACATTTGGGAGAGACGGTAGTTGAGGTGATTGACTCGGTACATGATTATCAAGAGTTAATGGAGTCCTTGTTTGATTTTGAACGGATTCATCAACTGTTAACAAGAGGAAATTTTCGGTTCAGCATCGATGCCTTACACGCAGTAGCTGGCCCCTATGCCCATGCCATTTTCGAGCAACGTTTGGGCGCACCAGTAGGAACTGTGCAAAATGGTACACCCCTAGAAGACTTTGGCGGCGGACACCCTGACCCAAATTTAGTTTATGCTCATGAGTTGGTGGATATTTTGTACGCAGAGGATGCGCCAGATTTTGGGGCAGCTTTTGATGGAGATGGCGATCGTAATATGATCTTAGGACGTAAGTTCTTTGTCACCCCTAGCGATAGCCTCGCAGTGTTAGCCGCAAACGCCAAGCTAGTCCCTGGTTATAGTGCGGGTTTAGCCGGGGTAGCGCGATCAATGCCTACTAGCCAAGCAGTGGATCGAGTTGCTGCTCAGATTGGGATTGAATCCTATGAAACACCTACTGGATGGAAGTTTTTTGGCAATCTCTTAGACGCGGGTAAAGCTACTCTCTGCGGTGAAGAAAGTTTTGGTACCAGCTCTAACCATATCCGCGAAAAAGATGGGCTATGGGCTGTGCTGTTTTGGCTGAATATCCTAGCAGTCCGGCAACAATCTGTTGAGCAGATTGTACGGCAACACTGGCAGACCTATGGACGCAATTATTACTCCCGCCATGACTATGAAGAGATACAGACAGGGCCTGCCAACACTTTAATAGAAAGACTGCGTTCCTTATTGCCAACTCTCAAAGGCAAGCAATTTGGTAACTATCAAGTTGAATATAGTGATGACTTTAGTTATACCGACCCTGTTGATGGCAGCCTTAGCCATCAACAAGGTGTTCGCATTGGCTTTACTGATGGCTCCCGCATTGTGGTGCGACTTTCTGGTACGGGTACTCAAGGTGCAACCCTAAGAGTTTATCTAGAAAGCTACGAGCCAGATCCCGCTAAACATGAGCTTGATCCACAGCTTGCACTTGGTTCTTTAATCACTATTGCCCAGGAGATAGCCCAGATCCGCGAACTGACAGGACGGGAACAGCCAACTGTGATTACCTAGTACCGTTTGGTGGAAGTCACGCATTCACGCTTGCTTTAATTTTGGGCGTTCTGGCTGTAATGAAATGGTAGGTTTATCGAAGAGGACAAGGGGATGGGGAGACAAAAAGACAAGGGGAATTGTTTCCCCATCCCCAACTTGAAAGGCAACGCCCAAGCGTTTAAGACAAGAACACCACTTTTTGGTGGACTTAAATCAGGTGGGGTCTGAATCCCCATCTGATTTCTCCCGTCCCCTTGTCTCTTTGTTTAATGGGGCCACTACCTAATCCTTTGTTTAGTCTAGTTTTACTAGGGCTATTTTTACTGGGGGGTATTTCTGACTGTTCGACATCGTTACTAGGGCTATTTTCGATATCCCCCAGTAATGTGTTTTTACTAGGGCTAGGCACAACACCCAGTAATGTCAAAATTTCTCTAATTGGGCGCTTCTTGAACTCTGCTTCTTGAATAACCGCAAATATTTGCTTAGGAATGTACTAAGATTAGCCCTATGTACTTGGTCTTCTTTCTCCCTTTTTCCTGCCAATGATAATAAGCCTGGGGATAGTCCTTTCCACCCCTAGTAATGGTGCGCCAATGAATAGGCTGTTACCCTCACCCCAATTTCTGCGCTTTTACTAGGGTTATTTTTACTTGGGGGTATTTCTATTTCTGAAGAGTTTTTACTAGGGCTATTATCAATACCCCCCAGTAAAAATTCCGATACAGGAGGCTGATGTCTTTTACAGCAGTTTGAGGACTTAAGTAAGTCGGCGTGAAAAAACCAAACTATGTAAAGATAAATAAATACGGAGAATACATGTACCGAGGTAACAAGATGCTGAAGCTCTCCTGCCTTTGCGGCCAAATCCGCGTCGAAACCAAAAAGCAACCGGACTACATCAACGAGTGCAACTGCACACTATGCAGCAAAGCGGGCGCCCGCTGGGGCTATTTTCATCCGTCGGAGGTAAGCGTTGAGGGAACAGCAAAAGGATATTGTAGGGAAGACAAGGACGACCCGGCCGCGGAAATTCAGTTCTGCATAAAGTGCGGTTCAACGACTCACTGGGTTTTGACGGCAAACGCCATATCGAGGTTCGGGGATAGCCTGATGGGCGTCAACATGCGGCTAGCGGATGAGAGAGACCTCGCCGGAATAGAATTGCGTTATCCTGACGGACAAGCTTGGTCGGGTGAGGGCGATTTTGACTATGTGCGGGAGGCTCGGATTATTGGTCAAAGTGCAACTTCCGAATGACCGCTTACGATGATTGTCGCTAAATCTTGAACGACCGCAATTGGGTCGGAAGCGGACATGCGGCTAATTTGAAACTGAGACACTACCGATTAAGGATGCTAATTGCCCAACGTGAATTCTTGACTTTAAATTCTTTTTTAAAACTTGAGTATTTCCAAATTGTAGTTGTCGGGAAAAGGTTCTATTTCCAAGACTATGCTTTCTCCTGCTTCTAAGGCAACTTCTACGTAGAGCTGTTCTACAGCCATTAGACATCTCCAAAATAGTAACATTCTGTGCTAAAAGAACATTAAAGAGCT
>NZ_CAXTNP010000408.1:0-5007 GCF_964245575.1 uncultured Nostoc sp.
ATTGCAATTTTTAATTTTATATTTTTAATTTTTAATTTCGAGAAGCGACTTGACTTCCATCAGTTTTTCAATTCCCCCACTCAGGTAGGAAAAGCGATCGCTACCATCCAATTCCCGGCTCACCCGATAAACTCCGCCATTAGGCAGATTATCTCCAATTAAGTACAACATCACTTCACGCTCATGCAAGGCGAGTTCTGTTGCTTTGCATGAGCGTGATATCTCGTCCTTCTGGAATCAACAAAACAACTTGGCCCATCTCGTTTTGCAACGGACGCAGTGAAAAATCGATTGTTGCTACTCGGTTATTTGCGCCGAGAACATCAACTTCATAGCGGACAAATTCTCCTTGAGCTGCACGAGCGATCGCTTGTTTTAATTGTTCTTGAATTTGAGGTGAAATCGTCCACCAGTGTGCTTCCCAAAAAGGGCGATTAATCACATCTTCAAGCTTCAGTCCGCCAAAACTGAGCGCAGTCTGGTTAGCCTCTAATAAAATACCATCTAGCGTTAGCAGTCCTGTGAATTGGAAAGTGTTATTGAAAATTGCCCGGAATCGGCGATCGCTTTCCTGTAGTGCAATAGTGCGTTCCTCCACTTTGGCTTTTAACTCAGCCTTGAGGGTTTGCAGGTTGTGGTAGAGTTGGGCTTGTTGGATAGCGATCGCTAGTTGCACCGTCAATTGGTTGAGCAATTCCACCTCAAATGTCTGCCATTGTCGCGGTGCAGAACATTGATGCACCATGTAATAACCCCCATACAACTGCTTGAGTCCCTTGGTTCTCTAACAAAATGGGGACAACTAAATTCGCCTTTACCTGAAACTGTTCCAAAACTTGAATATGGCGATCGCTTAAACCCGCTTCGTAGATGTTCGTCGATGCCCAGATTTTTCCTTGGCAGTATTCTTCCCCTTGGCTTTGCTGAAAACAGGTATCTTCAATCTCCAGTCCCGAGGTTGGTGTCCATTGGGGTAAAACTGACTCAGCTACAACTTTACCTTGCATTTGATGAGTAAATTGATACATCAGCACCCGATCAACCTTGAGTAACTGGCGGACTTCTTTGACACTCGTAGCGAGGATATCTTGAAACTTCTTGGACTTGCGAATATCAAGAGCGATCGCTCCAATTAACTTTTGTTGTTCCTGTAGCTGTTTTAGCTGCTGCATTAGCTGTAATTGTTAGCGTTTTAACCTACGTACAAGTACCCCATACTTCGACGCCGCTCAGTACAAGTGTCCAATGCTCTGAATCAAGAAATCCGGACTTTTTCTTGATCGCGGACTACTATTTTTAGTCGCATAAACGCATAATAGAATAGTGACTGATCTGTTCGCCCCTTTACAATCTCTCAAACAAGGTGACTGGTTCAAGCTGATCTGCGGAGCCAGCTTCCAGCATTTACCGGCAGTCAGAAGTTTAACGTTAGCCTATACTTTGGCGGGCGCTGACTGCATAGATGTTGCAGCTGATCCGGCCGTAATTGCAGCAGCGCAAGCAGGGCTACTTGTAGCCAAATCTCTGGCTACGGATGCCCAAAAGCGAGGCTTTAGCTACAAAGGCAACTCACCCTTTTTAATGGTAAGCCTGAACGATGGAGAAGACCCCCATTTTCGGAAAGCAGAATTTAATCCTACTGAGTGTCCTAAAGATTGCCCTAGACCCTGTGAACGGATTTGTCCGGCACAAGCAATCGTGTTTAACAATGTAAAAGAAAACTTTTCGGGAGTAATATCACAAAAGTGCTATGGCTGCGGTCGTTGTATACCAGTTTGTCCATATAATATAATTGATACAAGTTCATATATGTCAACGCCAGGAGCGATCGCGCCATTGGTAATGTCAACGGGAGTAGATGCCGTAGAAATCCATACAAAAGTCGGGCGGTTGACAGAATTTGAGCAATTATGGCAGGCAATTTCACCGTGGGCCGCTCAATTAAAGCTACTAGCTATCAGCTGTCCCGATGGCGAGGGGATGATTGACTACCTAAGAGCAGTATATGACCTGATTGCCCCACTCAAGAGTACTTTAATTTGGCAAACCGATGGCCGTCCCATGAGTGGTGATATTGGCGATGGCACCACAATAGCCACGGTGAAATTAGGGCAAAAAGTTTTGGCAGCTAAGTTACCGGGATATGTGCAGTTAGCAGGCGGCACAAATAGCTATACCGTTGCTAAGTTAAAGGCAATGGGACTACTCAAAGAGGCAAGGGAGCAGGGAGCAAGGAGCAAGGGGGAAAACTTTTCTCCTCTGCCCCCAGCAAAGAGCCCTTCTGCCTCGATTTCCGGGGTCGCCTATGGTAGCTACGCCCGCGTACTGCTGTCACCAATTCTCGAACAGTTAGAGAATAAGGAGGTAAATAACACTAATGTGCAAGCGAATCTTCGCCTTGAAGAAAATGACGTATTACTTTGGCAAGCTGTAAAACTTGCCCATTCTCTCGTTTCCCAGATCAAGTCACAGCAGGAGCGTTAATTGCTCGTTTCGGGAAATTACCCAGAGCGGTTTCTCCTGCACGCAAATGTCCTCGCTATCTCTAAAAACGTCACCATAGAAAGCATGACGATTACAGACGATCTCCAAAAATTATTAGACATTTTGCCCCAAGACCTGCAACAAGTACTAGAGAGTCATCCCAAACGAGATAGTTTAGTAGAAGTGGTTTTGGATTTGGGTCGTCGCCCAGAGGCTCGGTTTCCTAATCAAGCTGAGTATCTGAGCGAAGTACCCGTTACTCAAGAACAGATAGATGATTGTATTCAACGAGTTGGAATCTTTGGCGGAGATAATCGAGCAGGAATTGAGCAAACTTTGCATCGGATCAGCGCCATCCGCAACCGCACGGGTAAGATTATTGGCTTGACCTGTCGCGTCGGTCGAGCGGTATTCGGAACCATTGGCATGATCCGTGATTTGGTAGAAACTGGTAAATCGATTCTCATGCTGGGGCGTCCAGGCGTGGGCAAAACTACTGCCTTACGGGAAATCGCCCGTGTTTTGGCGGATGATCTGCAAAAGCGAGTAGTGATTATTGACACCTCCAACGAAATAGCTGGGGATGGTGATATTGCTCACCCCGCTATTGGTCGCGCTCGGCGGATGCAAGTGGCTCATCCAGATCAACAGCATCAGGTGATGATTGAGGCAGTGGAAAACCACATGCCAGAAGTCATTGTCATTGATGAAATTGGCACAGAACTGGAAGCTTTAGCGGCTCGTACCATTGCGGAACGGGGTGTACAGTTGGTAGGTACTGCCCACGGAAATCAGATCGAAAATCTGATTAAAAACCCCACCCTGGCTGATTTAGTTGGGGGTATCCAAGCTGTGACGCTGGGAGACGATGAAGCTAGACGGCGAGGTTCTCAAAAAACTGTTTTGGAGCGGAAAGCGCCTCCTACCTTCGAGATTGCTGTGGAAATGTTGGAGCGCCAACGCTGGACAGTACATGAAAGTGTTGCTGACACAGTAGATAATCTGCTGCGGGGGCGTCAGTCTACCCCACAAACGAGAACCGTTGATGACCACGGCAAAATCGCTGTTACAAGGCAGTTAGCTGTTGTCAACGGTCGCGGTGGACAGCTAGCGACAGTGGAAGAATCTTTCTCACCGGCGCGACCGTCTAATGGCTGGCGTTCATCTGGACAAATGGTAGCACTGCCGCAATTGCCTGTAGAGCGGGTAACTGGACGCAGTGAATTTGATCGTTTGCTGGATGAATCCTTCAATTATTCTGAAAGCATTGATTTGGATGCTGCTACTAGACAGCCAGGGCCTAACGGTGAAGATTTACCACTGCACGTTTACCCCTATGGCGTTAGTCGCCATCAACTGGAACAGGTAATTAGTGTGCTAACTTTGCCCGTGGTATTGACAAAAGATATAGATAGTGCTGATGCAATTTTAGCACTGCGATCGCACGTCAAAAACCACGCCAAATTACGCCAAATGGCCAAAGCCCGTCATGTACCCATCCACATGATTAAGTCCAGCACCATTCCCCAAATTACCCGTGGTTTGCGGCGGTTGCTGAACATGGACGACCCGGAAATGGCCGACGACCTAGAATTGCAACTGTTTTTGCACAATGGTAGCGATGATGAGATGGATGCCTTGGAAGAAGCTAGACTTGCTGTTGAGCAAATTGTGATTCCGAAAGGACAGCCAGTCGAGTTATTGCCGCGTTCTCCGCAAGTTCGCAAAATGCAACATGAGTTGGTAGAACATTATCGCCTCAAGTCGCATAGTTTTGGCGAAGAACCAAATAGAAGATTACGGATTTATCCGGCCTAACCTCACCCCCAGCCCCTCTCCGAAGCGGAGAGGGGAGTCAGGAAAGAGAAATTAATCCCATGCCAAAAAACCCGGTCACGAAGACCAGGTTTTTGTGGGGCCATATTCCCCCAAGGCTAGTTATAGGAGTTATTTATAAATCAGTGTTCTGGTAATAGCTACCAAACTTAGGTTGCCAATTTCGGAAAACTGTCGCCCAATTATCAAAATTTTTTCTCGCTCACCTATGCGATCGCTCCCTACTCATTGAAATTGAGATCACAACGTCTCTCTGGGAATTTTGCTATTATTTGCTTCTTTAAAATATATGCAAATCATAGAAATTTCTCCATTCCAAGCATTTCGCCGGAGTGTGGTAACGGTAATGCAGATAGTTCCAAAGGAGCTACGCTATGTGGCAATTTTGACATTATTGGGTGGTGCAGACCCAGCGATCGCTATTTGGCTCAACAAGTTGATTATTGATGAAATAACCCGCTTATTGAGTACGGAGACAATGCAGAATGCGATCGCACTGATACTTGCCCAACCACTGCTACTCTCCAGTATTGCAGGTTCACTGCTGGTAAATTTGGTGAGTGATGCGATCGCTAACATTAATGCTTTTGTATATAGTTCCCTGCGCTTGCCTTATGTCTACGTAGTTCAGGGAGTGGGCTTGCCGTGAGCGTAGCCGAACGGGAGTAGGGGCAGGGGGCAGGGGGC
>NZ_CAXTNP010000409.1:0-5007 GCF_964245575.1 uncultured Nostoc sp.
ACTTCTCAACTTTCAGTACAACTTCAGAAATATCGACTTCAGGAGCATCAACTATACCTACCTAATCTGCAAATATTTATCAAACCTGAAGCCTCTTCCCAATGCCCAATCTTAAAATACCTGCTCAAAAGCCTCAATCAAACTGTTAACTTCCTCAAGGGTGTTGTAATGCACCATACTCACTCGGACTATTCCACCTTGCGACGCTAACCCCAGGTATTCAATCAGCCGTTTAGCATAAAAGTCTCCGTAGCGAATTGCAATATAATGTTGATCAATTTTTGCCGGAATGGTTGAGCTATTCATTCCATCTACTATAAAAGATATAGTTGGCACGCGGAATTTATGGTCAGCTTTTGATTGACCAATCACTCGCACATTAGACTTGCTGTTGAGGTAATTTAAGAGGCGATCGCTAATTTTTTCTTCATGTATGCTAATTAAATCAAACGCCTGCACCATTTGATTTCTCAAATCAGGTGCAGTTTGATTGCCATAGTGCAGTTGTGCTAACTCACTTAGATAATCACATAAACCCAACATTCCATAACTTAATTCAAAATTGACATTCCCTAACTGAAATTTATAAGGTATATCTGTCTGCTCAATAAAATAATGGTTAAGACCAGGCAATCTTAATAAATGTTCTTCTTTGCCATAAAGTAAAGCATGATGTGGCCCGTAAACTTTATAACAACTCAAAGCATAGAAATCAACATCCAAATCTTGGACATCAACTAACCTGTGGGGTGCAAAAGCTACACCATCCACACAAATCATCGCGTTGCGATCGTGTACAAATGCAGCAATTTCTTTGATAGGATTGATGGTTCCCAAAACATTAGAAGCATGAGTCAAAGCTACTAGTTTTGTACGCTGACTCATCAATGATTCTAAATCTGCTAAATGAAGTTCCAAGCTATCTGGGCGAATTTGCCACACTTTAACCTTCATTCCTTGTTTTTCGAGAGCAACCCAAGCACCAATATTGGCCTCATGGTCACAATTAGTCACAATAATTTCATCACCAGGCGTAAAGGTTTGACCAAGACAAATTGAAAGAACTTTCAACATCATTGTAGTAGATGGCCCCATAACCACTTCTTTATAAGAATTGGCGTTAATGAAAGTAGCCATTCCCCTAGTTGCTAAAGCCAATCGTTCTCCTGCAAGTTGAGAAACTGCATAAGAAGCTCCCAATTGGACATCAGAACTCAGGAGGAATTCGCTAATTCTATCTACTACTTTTTTCAGGGTTTGTGACCCGCCAGCATTATCAAAAAATGTCCATTCACCAGCTAGGGCGGGAAAATATTGCCGAACTTTATCAAGATTCAAAAGCATAGTATAAGTTTTTTGGAGAATGTTCTTTACCCTAGCCTACCTTTTAGCAAGTCGCCCAGAGAGCATCTACATCCTCTCTTGATGTTTACAGCTTGTTATGCCACTGCAAGAATCTCTCTAGAGGGGGTATCTTTGGTGACTCAAAGAGGATGTTACTGACATATAGCAGTTTCCGTATAAAAAAGTATAAAATACAACTAAATTACAAATACTAGTAGGGAGACGCCCTCATTCAATTGATAATCGCTATATCTAACTTCCTGCAAGGGTTAATGTCTTGATTCTTTACAATTGTCGCCAATTTTATTTGATAAGTTTAAGGGAGAGTCAAAGCAACAATTGTTTCGACTTTTAATTCCTTGATTGAAAACAAAGGAACGAGCTATGAATACTACGGTTAAATACGACATTGAGCTTATCAAGGAAGAAGCACTTCAACTTGTAAAAAAGAGACTTGTTAACCGTCAGCAGTCAATTTATACCCTCTGTAAATATATTCCTCATCGTGACTGGGTTAATTTTGAACTTGAGTTAGAAAAAAACGAATTTCTGCTCAGAGATAGAATCATCGACCTCCTGAATCACGAATTGTGGGAAGACGATTGAGGCTGCATTTAGAAGCTGAACCTTCTTAGCAGCATCACAATAAAATTAAAATTCAAATTAAAAATTCATTTTTCAGCATTAAAAACCCTCAAATTAAGTTGAGGGTTATAAACAAGAGATTATTACTGGTTATTTATAAAGTAATACGCTTGGGTTAGCCCCAAAAACCTTAAACTGTGTAGGTTGGGCCTGAGGCTGGGAATGCACTTTATTGGGCTGCTGCCGCGAGTAACGAAGGCGGAAGGTGGAGCCTTTTAGTAGGCATTCCCAGGCAGAGGCTTGGAACGAGGCAAACGAGACAATCTCTCAAAATAGTTGTGTCAGGTAATACCTCATGGGTGAGCCACAACCTGGCATTTTATCACGATTGATTGGTGGAATCAAGAAAAAATTATACTAAACCAATTTTAGTCACTTAGGATTAGGCAGACAATTTTTCTAGCCCTATCCATTCGGTGATAGATTGCCATTGGCTTGCGTAAACGGTAGTATTTCTACGTTTTTCTTGTTGAGGTTTTCTAAGTAGTTTTCCCTTGACAGCCTCGGTGAATGAACTGGATTGGTTCAGATTATAAACAGGCATTTCTTGCCAGCAGTGGCGACAAAACCAGTAACTTTCTGCACCGCGTACATGTTCTAAAAGTAGACTTGAACAGCAAGGACAGTAATTCATATTTTTCTCAAATCCTGTTAATAAAAGTGTTATTCCAAATCAGGGTAGCCAGTTGACAAGCCCGTAAGTATTTAAAACAATGTGTCTATATTTTTACTATACTATTCAAGTATGAGGAACTTGTGAGGAAAATTAAAACACTTAATAATTTTGTGTTATTTATACATATTTCTTAAGTAATGATATCAAGGCTATTTAGCTAAGACGCTGCGCGAACGGGTGATACTCCTACGGACGTTCGTTTTGACGCTTCGCGGCTGGCTCGTTTATGTCGGTGAAACCGTCCACCGTAGTGGCTCACCTCCTGCCTTGTTTATTGAAAGTCTTGCTGGAGGTTTATCAAAACAGCCGAAAGCACCACCTTTTTGGTGACATTAGGGAACAAGGGTTTAATATTTACACTCATCAATTAATTTCAAAGATTTCACACTAACAAAACTACCAAGATCATCAATTAAGGTAATCTCTTGATATAGATAATCTGCAATCTCTAATTTGACAATAGAATGAGTTTGGCGGCTCTAAAATTCTATCTACTTCCTGGCTTAGTTACTAACTTGCATTGTGTCCTTTGTATTAAGTGTTCTAATCTTTACAGGGCGTATTGATCAAGATATTTGATTGATAGTTGATTGCAGCAAAAATAATTCCTGATTTTCAACAGTTTGCTTGCTCTGGTTTTCGCTAACTTTTGCTAATTCGTTTTGATATCAAAAAGATCATTAAAATTAACAAATTAACCATGCGATTCAACAATCATCTGATTAACTTACCTAGCTTAAATAATGTTATTAATCGTTATCCTTTAACGATTAACCCTGATAGTTTTGTAATCGAAGCTATTTTATTGATGAGTCAGGAAAGATGTAGTAATTATGCACCTACCAACTTAAATTTCTCATTGGATTTAAACTCCGATAATCAACCATTAACTGGTTGTGTCTTGGTTCTGGAGGGAGTAAATTTATTAGGCATTTTTACTGAAAAAGATGTACTTAGGCTTATAGCTTCTGGAATAGACTTATCCACGGTGACGATCGCACAAGTGATGACGCAGCCAGTGGTTACACTTAGACAATCAGATTCTCAGGATATTTTCATAGCCTTATCGTTATTGCGTCAGCATCAGACTGATTATTTGCCCGTTTTGGACGATCGCGGGCAATTGCAAGGAATCATCACTGAGACTAGCTTGCTACAAGCCTTTGACTTGGTAAAAATGGTTGGGGTGGTTGAAGGCTTGCAGCAATATTTACAAAAACCCAGAGATGAATTTAGGCAGGTTAATCAGCACACAGAGATAGAGCAAGTCCGCGGCCAAACTCAAAATAACTTAAAACTATGGGTTGAGGCACAATCGGCTGAAATTATGCAAGTTAATCAGGAACTTCAGCAAGCCCTTGAAGAACTCCAGGTTGTAGAAGAAAAACTGCGCGAACAAAACGAAGAGTTGGCTGTTGCCCGTGAGCTAGTAGAATTGGAGCGCCAGCGTTACCAGGATTTATTTGAGTTCGCTCCAGATGGTTACTTAGTAACTGATACAGCAGGTATTATCCAAGAGGCTAACCGAGCAGTAGCAATCTTGCTGGCTGTCCGCCAAAAATATTTGGTAAACAAACCATTAAGTATATTTATTCCTCACCAAGACCGCCAGACTTTTACCACTCGACTAAATAATAGACAGCAGGGACAGGAGTGGGAAACTCACCTAAAACCACAGGGAGGTAAAGCTTTTCCGGCTAGCATTAAAGCGGCTGCCATGTACGATTCACAGGGTAAGCAAGTTGGTTGGCGATGGTTACTCTGCGATATTAGCGAACGCCAACAGCCCAAGGAAGCACTGCGCCAAGCTAATGATGAGTTAGAACAACGAGTGGCACAACGGACAGCAGAACTTGTGATGTCCAATGTCTTGTTGCAACAAGAAATTACCGATCGCCAACACGCAGAAGTTGCATTACAACAGAGCGAAAACCTCTATCGCCAACTCGTGGAAAGCCAAATTGACATAATTATCCGCATTGATTTGCTCTTTAGGGTTACCTTTGCCAATGCGGCTGCTTGTCAAACCTTTGGCCGGAAAGAAGATGAGTTTCGTGGTCAGTCATTTTTCCAGTTTCTTCATCCAGATGACTTGCCTGAAGTGATGGAAGATATGACAGCTTTAGGATCTTCATTCCATCCCTTGACTAATCGTAAGCGACGTGCATTCACAGTCAATGGTATTTGCTGGTTTGAATGGAATGCGATCGCAATTCCTGATCACAATGGAGAGATTGTTGAAATCCAAGCGGTAGGTAGAGATATTACCGAACAGCAAGCCGCGCAGCGCGATCGCCAACTTGTAGAAGTTGCACTGCGCCAAAGCGAGGAGAAATTTCGCA
>NZ_CAXTNP010000410.1:0-4993 GCF_964245575.1 uncultured Nostoc sp.
TTTGATGGTGAATCGAGGCAGGGTGAAGGCAGTGCTGCAACTAGCCAAGTGACACAAACTGCTGAGGGCAAGTCAGGAGGGATTGAAATCAATGCTCCGATCCTGAGAGTTACCAATGGTGCAGAACTAAATACTAATACTTTAGGGAAGGGCAATTCCGGCTCTATTCGAGTCGCAGCTAGTGATAGTGTAGTTGTTGACGGTACGAGCGATCGCTCCCTTCCTTCTGCCATAGCTAGTGAAGTTGGGACTGGTGCAACCGGAGACTCCGAAGGGATTACAATCAATACTCCTCGCTTACAAGTAAGTAATGCGGCTATTGTCAGTGCTAATACTAACGGGAATGGCAATGCTGGTAACATTGATGTCACATCTAACACTATTGAACTCTCCAGCGCCGGAAAAATCCGCACTAATACTTCAGCGAGTTCCAAAGCAGGTAATATCACACTGAATGTACCAAATAGCCTTACTATGTCTGACTTTGGAACCGCAGTCTTAGCTGAGACTGAAAATACTTCTACCAGTAATGGTGGTAATATCTTCGTGATTGGCTCCCCCAAAAATGTCCTGATTCAAAATGGTGCTGAACTTTCTGTAAATAGCAAGGGAAGCGGTACAGGAGGGGATATATCTCTGGAAGGCAATTCTCTGACTTTGGATCAGGGAACGATCTCAGCCGAAACTGCCAAAGAAACAGGCGGCAATATCACGCTAAAGGTAGCAGATTTATTGCAGATGCAAAACGAGAGCAAAATTACTACCAATGCAGGCATTGAAAGCCAACCAGGGGCAATTGGTACTGGTGGGAACATTAAGATTGATAGCCAATTTATAGTTGCACTACCCTCCAAACCAAAGGGTAGTGATATAACCGCCAATGCAACTTATGGTAACGGTGGTCGTGTTGATATCACAGCTGCTGGTATCTTTGGGATTGAATTTCAGGACAAGCCCAGAGATTTGTTAAATGACATCACCGCTAGTTCAGAGTTTGGTCGCAATCAGGGAGTGGTGAACCTCTATCTACAGATTGATTCCAACCAGAATTTAGTGGAATTACCTGCAAATGTTATCGATCCCAATGACCAAATCGCCCAAAATCCCTGTAGTAAAGGTGTTGCTAGTGAATTCACGATCGCCGGACGTGGTGGACTGCCTCCTAGTCCCAACGAAGACTTAAGCCAACAAGCTACTCAGGTTGGTTTGGTTGAACCAGTCTCAACCGTCAGTAATGTCAAACCACCGCAAAAAATCTCTTCCAGTCATAATTCAAAATTCCAAATCCCTAGCCCGATTGTGCCAGTTCAAGGATGGGTATTCAACAATAAAGGTGAAGTAGTTCTCACCGCCTACAATCCCAATGTCATTGGAATTCATCGCCTACCTAAGAATTTAAATAGTTGTCCTGCACCATGAGACGGCAAAAAAAAGGTGAAAACAGGTATTTTTGTGAATTACTTGACAGAAAAAATAAAATATGAATGAAAAAAAGCAGAAATGGCGATGTCTACGACGGGCTACGCCTACGCTCAAAGCCAAATTTTTCTCACAAATTAACCATTACAAATCTAGACTTTATAGTAGTCAAGTGCGATCGCTAATTTTAGCAATTCTGTTATTTTTCTTGTCTATGGGAGGAGTGCTGGTTACTAACCAGGTTTGGGCATCAACTGCGATCGGACAAACTCAACAAGAGCCTTTCCAGTTGGTAGAAGAAGGCAAATTGCTTTACAAAAATGGACAATTTGAGTCAGCGTTAACCCTTTGGGAACAAGTTGCTGCGGCTTTTGCGGCGCGAGAGGATAAACTTAACCAGGCAATGGCATTGAGCAATCTTGCCCTGACAGCTCAACAACTCGGTAGGTGGGAGCAAGCTAAAAAAGCGATCGCTACCAGCTTAAATATCCTGCAAACACAGTCAAAAACACCAGAGCGAGCCTCCGAAGGAGGAGCTGCGCTAACGCAAATCCTCAGTTCCACATTGGATATCCAAGGACAGTTGCAACTAGCAGTAGGAGAATCAGAAGCAGCCTTAGCAACTTGGAAACAAGCGGCTGAAATTTATCAAAATCTCGGCAATCAAAATGGCGCAATTAGAAGCCAGATTAACCAAACTCAAGCCATGCAAGATTTGGGTCTTTACCCAATGGCTTGCAAAACCTTACTAAAAACTTTAGAGTTCGATCATCAAAACTGCCAGATCACAAAAGAAGAACTGCAAACTTTAAAAGAGCGATTTGTCAACAAGGGAAATTCCTCTTCTTTAAATATTCTGGCTTTGCGTAGTCTTGGCAATGTTTTACGAGTTGTTAGTCAACTCGAACAATCGCAAATGGTGTTGTCCGCAGCTGGGCAATTAGCTCAACAATCAGGAGATTCGCAAAATCTATCTGCTATTTACCTGAGTTTAGGCAATACAGCCCGGTCTTTGGGTAATAGAAAAATACAATTGGGAAAATCAAGCCAACAACAGCTACCCCCTACACAGCCTATAAACTGTATTCAAGCAGCCAGTATAGCCGACGCTGCTGAATTTTATCAACAGGCTGCTACTTGCTATCGGCAAGCTGAATCATCTACCTCATCAGAAGATATCAAAAGACAAGCTCAATTGAATCGATTTAGCCTTTTGGTACAAACTCAGCAATGGTCTGAAGTACCAATTTTGGTATCTGAAATTACGTCTAACCTCAGTAACTTACCTATTAGTCATCCCACTGTCTATGCTCAGATCAAATTTGCTCAAAGTTTGATATGTCTGCAATCAGAACTGAGTGAAAACTCATCTAATGCTTTATCCCCGATTCTGCAACTATGTAACTTTGTCAAGAATATACCTACGGGCACTAGTGTTAAAACTCTTGAATCCTCAAAAATTTCCTCATGGGCAGAAATTGGGCAAATTTTAGAAACTGCCCTCAATCAAGCTCAACAATTGGGAGATAAGCAAGCCGAAGCCGATGTGCGTGGTTATCTAGGAGGAGTTTACCTGCAAATGGGGAAATTGGCAGAGGCACGACAATTCACTGAACAAGCTTTACAGCAGAAATCTGCTTTTAATAATTCCAGTATTACCTATCTTTGGCAATGGCAACTAGGACGGATTTACCACACTCAACAAGACCCAAAAAGCGCACTTGAAGCCTACACCTTAGCCTATGAAACTCTTCAGTCTTTGCGTCAAGACTTAGTTGGTATTAACCCAGAAATTCAATTTACTTTTCGGGATAGTGTAGAACCAGTCTATCGAGAACTGGTCAATTTGCTCTTGCCACCCCAAGCTTCTCAACAGATAAAGCAAACGGAGATTAATCAGGAAAATCTCAAGCTTGCTCGTGATGTTATAGAAGCACTCCAACTAGCAGAACTGACAAACTTTTTTCGGGAAGCTTGTATAACCAGCCAACCCCAACCAATTGACCGATTAGATCCAAATGCTGCGGTCATCTATTCAATTATTTTGCCCGATCGCCTTGCTGTGATCTTATCTCGACCTCAAAAGGACTTAAAATACTACGCAACACCTCTGAAGCCTAATTCTCAGCCAGGAGAAATTGGGGAGGTCGAGCGTGTATACAATGATCTGTTTGCTGGCTTAACCAGTTATATCTACATAGATCCACTACGTCCACAAACAATTTTTTATGATTGGTTAATCCGTCCAATTGAGGCAGAACTGCAAAAGGATGACATTAAAACTTTGGTGTTTGTACTAGATGGAGTTTTGCGTGCAGTACCCATGTCAGCACTTTATGATAGTCAGCAGCAAAAGTATCTAATTGAAAAATATAACGTTGCTTTGAGTCCAGGGTTACAGCTGTTATATTCACCTTCGCTTTCCCCAAACAAATTGCAAACTTTAGTGGGAGGTTTGACTGAGGCTAGGCAAGGGTTTTCTAAACTGCCGGGAGTGGAAGAGGAAGTTCAAGATATTACAAAGATAGTTCCCACAGAAGTTCTCTTAAACCAAGAATTTACCGGCAGTCGCCTGAAAGCTCAAATCAATAATGTACCTTTCCCCATTGTTCACTTAGCAACCCACGGTCAGTTTTCTTCGCAGGCTGACAATACCTTTTTGTTGACTTGGGATGGTCGGATTAATGTTAAAGAATTAGACCAATTATTGCAAGCACGCGATCGCCCTGGTCAAAGTCCTTTGGAATTGTTAATTTTGAGTGCTTGCCAAACTGCCGCAGGTGATAATCGAGCGGTTCTGGGACTAGCAGGGGTGGCAGTGCGTTCTGGGGCACGTAGTACATTAGCAACGCTTTGGTCAGTAGAAGATGAATCTACAGTTGAGCTGATGAACAAGTTCTATTCAGAATTGAAGCAACTTAGAGTCACTAAAGCTGAGGCACTTCGTCAAGCTCAGTTGTTCCTGTTGCGATCGCCAAATTATAGTCGTCCTTACTACTGGGCACCATTTGTCTTAGTAGGTAATTGGTTGTAGCCAGCAAGTAGTATACTATTTTTGCGGAATTGAGCATTAGTAATGAGTATCACTTAACTAAGGATAGACTTTACCAAAAGATAACTCATGTTAAATAGTCAACAGTTGATTGGTCTAATGACGATCGCGTTGTTTGTGATGGGGATGCAACCAACAATTGCCCAATCAAATGCAAATATTCCAAGGCCGACTAATCGCTCAAAACTCCAGCGGATAATATTCAAACCACCACCAAATCAGGGGAAGCCAAAATCTACATCATCAGCAGGGTCTCGTAATCAGGAATGTCCTCAAGATACAACATTAACGGCCACTTCATTTAACCAGACCTTTGTAATCTCCCTTGTTCCCTCTAAGGAATAAGAATTAAATAACATACAATTTATATCCCTAGCTTACCTCACCCTCAATTCCTCTCTTTATAAAGGAGAGGGAAGCTAGATACAGGATGAAGTTTTGCATTTTATTTAATGCACGTTCCTAAATAACGTGAGTTCGGGATAAGAAAGGGGGCAAAACAGGTAGGCTGAAAGTGCTAAC
>NZ_CAXTNP010000411.1:0-4980 GCF_964245575.1 uncultured Nostoc sp.
TGGATGGTTCACCCACTGCTGTTACTATATTTCACCCAACTGAGAACCGCTATAAAATTCGCCGTGCGCTTACAGTAATCAGAGCGCCTAATTTCAGTAATTTAGTCCGAATAGTTCCGACTTGGGCATTTTGTAGTTCCGTCTTGGTCAAACATTTTGACCGCAAGGCATTCATCAAAACGTAAGCAAGAGAAGAAAACCACAAACGTAACTGATTGCCCGCAAATGTGTGTGTACTGGTTCGATCACTAAAAAGTTCAAGTTGTTGCTCTTTAAAGCGATTTTCCATTTCCCCGCGCCAGAGCGTATTTTTGTGTTTGGAAACATAGAGCTAATCGTGATGTTATTTGCAATTTTCGGTCTAGTTCCGCAATTAACCCTAAACCAGCATCGGATGTTACCTGCCCCCCAGTGAAGTTTACTACGATTGGGGGTGATTTTGGCTGTTCAAATTTCAACTGTTTTGGTATTGATCGCCTTGCTGGTTGAATTATCCTTTAAAACTGCTTAAATGCATGCCACCTATACATTTTAACAGTTTTTACCCCCATTTTTTTCCGAGTTTGTGAGAAATCCGGGCGTAGTCAATAGGCCAAAACGAGCAATTTCTGCTTTTTCAGGTGGGTTAGATAGCTGCTTTACCGCGTTTCGTCACAGCCGAGGAAAGTGTGGTAGAAGTCAGCGTCCTCTAGAAGCAGGGTTAATGGTTCATGGGTTTGACATTCCCCTCTTTGAGCAAGAATCCTTTGACAGAGCGGTGCAGAAATCTAAGTTGACTCTTGCTAGTCTGGGTTTAGAACTTATTCCTATGGCAACCAACTTCCGTGATTTCAAGCAGAATTGGGAGGATACGCATGGAATAGCCGTAGCTTCGTGCCTGATGCTATTGCAGGGTGGTTATTCAATAGGTCTAATACCTAGCTCTGACCCTTACCATGCAGTCGATCTATCCTGGGGATGGGGTTCCAATCCCTTAACAGATCCCCTACTGTCCAGCAGCACTTTTCCAATTATCCATGATGGTGGATGACTTAGCACTGACTTCCTGTGACATTGGTTTGGGTACAGGTCTGTTTACATCTTTGAAATTGACTCACTTAATTTCCGCTTATCGTCTTCAAGAAAATCATTTATTAAGGTTGGCCTAAGGAATGGGTTATTCTCACACAATCCTAAACTTTTTTCAACAGGGTAAACTTCCTGATAAAGAGTCTTGGGCAGAAAAGTTGTTGCAGTACTACTAAAATTGGCAAATGGACTCAAGAACACGTCGCTTGCATCTGGCCTTTCAAAAAGGTATAAAGTTAGCTTTAAAAGAACTCATTGCTCGATAAAAATTATTTATTTTTTAAAATGGATAGTAACCTGATTACTCAAACCATTCAAAGATTGAGCCAGATGTCTCGGCTCAATGTTCACACCAGTTGGCGGTGTTGTAACTCAGATGCTCCTGACGCTAGCATATGCCTGCCTACAGACTTTTGGCACTGGCCTTGTGCTGAACTCAATGCCAAAGAACAAGTTACTATACCCCCTGGCGGGCAGGTGTTATGGCTTGCTCAACAATTTGTCATTCCCCAAAATTTGCATGGCTATCCTTTGACTGATTTGGCATTACGGCTAGCGCTGACTTGGTGGGCAAAAGATGTCAAGATTTTTGTCAATGGTTCTCTGGTGCAAGAAGGAGATTTGTTTGATGCCTCAACCAGGGTGTTGCTTATTCCATCTGTAAAAACAGGGGAGGAGATTGTCGTTGCATTGCGGTTAGTAAGTCCAGATAATGATACAGGAGCGTTAATGCGATCGCACCTTGTATATGAGTCTACCAGTGATGATCGGCTTGACCCTGGTTTTGTCGCTGATGAGTTAGCCATCTTGCAGCGTTATCTAGAAGCTGAAGCACCAGAAAAATTAGATGCCATGACAGTGGCTGTTGCTCTAATTAATTGGGCAGCTCTGCCAGATGGTCAATTCTTTGAGCAATCACTTGCGATTTTACGCCAAAACCTAGCATTAGCAATTGATGAATTGCCACTATTACAAGAACGCCACATTTTTCTGCTTGGTCATTCTCACCTTGATTTAGCTTGGTTGTGGCCGATAAGTGAAACTTGGGAAGTTGCCCAGCGTACTTTTGAATCGGTTTTGAAGCTACAGCAAGAGTCTCCCAACCTAATTTACAGCCATTCTAGCCCAGCTTTGTACGCCTGGATTGAACAACATCGCCCTGACTTGTTTGCTGCTATTCAACAACAGGTTGCTCTTGGGCGATGGGAAGTAGCCGCCGGAACGTGGGTTGAGCCGGATCTTAACCTTATCAATGGCGAATCAATTGTGCGACAGATCCTTTATGGTCAGCGTTATGTGCAGGAAAAGTTTAGTGTATTGAGTAAAGTGATCTGGTTACCGGATAGTTTTGGTTTCTGTGCAACTTTGCCCCAATTTCTCCAACAAGGAGGAATTGAATACTTTGTTACCCAGAAATTAAGCTGGAATGATACCACAGTATTTCCCTACGGAGTATTCTTTTGGCGATCGCTCGATGGGACTGAGATACTCAGCTTGATGTCTAACGCGATCGGTGAAGATATCAACCCCATCAAAATGGCTAACTATGCCATTGATTGGAAAAAACAGACTGGTTTGAAAGATGCTTTATGGCTTTTTGGCTGTGGTGACCACGGTGGCGGCCCTACTCAAGATATGTTGGATGTGGCGAGCCGTTGGCAGAAATCTCCTTTTTTCCCAAGCTTAGAATTCAGCACAAGCGACGCCTATTTGCAACAAATTAGCAGTCAAGAGTCTATTTCATCACAGCCAGAGGATAAAAAGCCCAAACCTTTTCCCGTCTGGAATGATGAATTGTATTTTGAATTCCATCGCGGCTGCTACACTACTCATGCTGATCAAAAGCGTTGGAACCGTCACTGTGAAGGCTTATTATACCAAGCAGAACTGTTTGCTTCTTTAGCAACGATCAGCGCTGGGGTAGCTTATCCTAAAACTGAATTAGAAGACGCTTGGAAGAAGGTATTATTTAACCAATTCCACGATATTTTACCAGGAGCGTCAATTCCTACAGTTTATGTAGATACAAACTTAGCTTGGCAGGAAGTAGACCGAGTTGGTTCAGAAATATTAAAGTCTTCACTTAAAGCGATCGCATCCCAAATTGACTTTCCTTCCCCACCGCAGCCAGAGGCTTTACCGATTATCGTCTTTAACCCTTTAAATTGGCAACGCTCAGAAGTCGTTGCCGTACCTTTACCAACTTCCTCCTTTAAATACTGGGAAATTTATGACTTAGAAAAAAAGCTACTACCATCTCAGATATCTGAGGGTTCAGTACTCTTATTTCTAGCAAATGATATTCCATCACTGGGCTATCGCGTTTTCTGGCTATGCCATCAACAGGCTGTAAAGCTGGAATCGAAGATAAATAGAAAAGATTGGATTCTAGAAAATGAATTTTTACGAGTAATTGTTGATGAGAAAACTGGTGAGTTTTGTAGTATTTTTGATAAAATTCATAACAGAGAAATTGTGAATCAACAAGGATGTAATCAACTACAAGCATTCCAAGACAGTGGTCAATATTGGGATGCTTGGAATATTGACCCTAACTATGCTCAACATCCTTTGCCTCCAACAGATTTAAAATCCATCAATTGGGTAGAGCAAGGAGACATACAACAGCGTTTACAGGTGGTACGGCAGTTAGCAGGCTCTGAATTTTATCAAGATTATATCCTCTCGGTTGAGTCGCCAATTCTAAAAATTGTTACTACTGTAAATTGGCAGGAGCAGCAAGTTTTAGTAAAAGCAGCTTTTCCATTAAATATACAGGCAGACTACGCTACTTATGAAATTCCCTGTGGTGCTATTAAGCGCCCTACTCAGCCTCAAGAACCTAGAGAAAAAGCAAAATGGGAAGTTCCAGCCTTACGATGGGCAGATTTAAGTACTTGCTCTCTCAAAGAAAAACAAGGAGAAGCATCGAACTTACCTGCGTCGAAGGAAGAACTTGAGGAGGTTAACTACGGGGTGAGTTTGCTTAATGATTGCAAATACGGTTACGACAGCCAATCGAATCAATTACGTCTGACTTTACTACGTAGTCCAAAATGGCCTGATCCAACAGCAGACAGGGGTGAGCATAAATTTACTTATGCTCTCTATCCTCACACAGGTAGTTGGCAATCAGCCCACACTGTGCGACGTGGTTATGAATTGAATATACCATTGCAAGCTATGATTTGCCCTGCTACAGAGGCTGCTAAAATAAAACCTCTAGCAGCAGTTGGTCGTTTATTAGATTTATCCGCTGAAAACTTAGTTCTAATGGCTCTCAAGCAGTGTGAAGACAACCCTCAAAAATGGATCTTACGCTGTTATGAATGCTACGGACAGCAGTCTGAGTTATCACTGCAAAGCGACTTGGGATTAGCAGTGTCGCACTCTGTCGATACATTGGAGCAAATCACACATTCTTCAAAGGAATTATTTAAGCAAAACAAATTTAACGTTTTTCCTTGGAAGATTCTTACTTTGTGTCTTAACCTAATAAGTAATGAGACGTAAGTAGGTAAGCAGCAATGTTAATGCTGCACGCAAAGTTTTGGCTACGCTTTCCAGGCGAAACAAAAAACCGAATCGCTGCTAGCACATAGGTTGAATCGGTGCTCTGTTTTTCTTTGTCTTTGATAATTCCTTTTTCTTTAAGTTACTTTAACAAGATATCCAGTAATTTCTGTTCGGCACTTCCTTTCATTAATCAGACTTTGAATTCACAGAAGCTAATCAGCACTTAAGCTGCAATAATATAGTTACTATTCCCCTTGCTTTTTATTTTCCGATGCCACCTAATCTCTAACCAATACTGCTCGGGTTTTGCTTTTTTAACTCGAAATTGGGTTTGTGGAAAAGGTTGCTGGGTTTAGGTTAAAGGTTTTTTCTTTCCCCTTTCCCCCGCCCCTTATC
>NZ_CAXTNP010000412.1:0-4979 GCF_964245575.1 uncultured Nostoc sp.
TTTCCGCAAGCAAAATGACCTTTGACTTACTCAAAAGCTGTGTTTGCTTTCTCATGGTTATTTTTTGAAGTTTCACTCATAAATGTTCTATCTCTGGGACTAAAAATTTTCTAATCCAAAAGTATAAAATAATAGAAACTTGGAGAAAACTATGTCATTAGAAACAGAGACACTACAGGCGACACCACCAAGTTCTACCTTTGAGACGCTTGAGAATAAGCAAGAATTTAACTGGAGACAATCTTGGTATCCTGTCTGTTTTCTGCAAGATATGCCCAGAAATCGTCCTTATAGCTTTTCTTTGTACGATGAACCCTTCGTTTTGTTCAAAGACCAAAATGGACAGCTTATCTGTTTAACAGATCGTTGTTCCCACCGTGCAGCTAGACTTTCTGATGGACAAATTATTGACGGCAAAATAGAGTGCTTATACCACGGTTGGCAATTTGGCAATGATGGTCAATGTCTGCACATTCCTCAGTTACCAACCGATGCCAAAATTCCGGCCAATGCTTGCGTCTCATCCTTTAAAGTCTTGGAACGTAAAGGTATCATTTGGATGTGGGCAGGGAAAGCCGAAACGGCTATTGATGAGCTTATTCCATCTCTACCAGATTGGGATCAGCCGGAATGCTTAAACTTAGATTATATACGTGACCTACCTTACGACCAAAGCTATTTTATTGAAAACATTATTGACCCAGCTCATGTTCCAATCAGCCATGATGGCATCATGGGAAGTCGAAAAGATGCCCAAGCGCTGGAACTAGAAGTCATTGACAGCAATATTCAGGGAATTAAGGGAAAGTGGCGGCGAACACGGACACCCAATCAGCCTTGGATCTCATTAGATTTCATTGCTCCTAATTTGATTCTCTACAAATTTGGTAATGAACAGCAAGGTAAGTTTGGAGGCACAGCCTTATATTCAATTCCGCTAGGTAAGAATAAATGTCGGATTCTCATCAGAAATTATAGTAACTCGTTTCCCAAAAAAATCAAGCTGATGCCTCCTTGGTTAGATCACATCCTGAGGCAAAACAAAATCTTAGAAGGTGATTTGCAATTAGTCGTTGAACAAAAGGCACAAATTGAGCGTTTGGGACAAAATCTTAAAGAAGTGTATTTACCGCTCAAAACATCTGATACTTTAGTGGTTGAGTATCGCAAGTGGCTAGATAAATTTGGATCATCTTTGCCCTTTTATCAAGGTTATTCCACCTCAAAAAATGTCGGTAATAGCGAGTCCGATCAAAAGTTGATCACGTTAGACCGATTCTCGCAACATACACTTATTTGTCATTCCTGCAATCAAGCTTATCAAGTGACAAATAGGCTCAAACAAAGTTGTATTGGGGTAGCGATCGCTCTAGCTGCTGTAGCAATAGTTGCAGATGATTCTAGAATTAAAATCGCAGCAATATCCCTTTCTATAGCAGCAGTTGCAATGTCAGCTATGGCTCATACACTCAAAACTCACTTTGAGCGTTCTTACACTCGTCACTAAAATAGAGACTGGGCACAGTTCGTAGTAAGGACTTTAGTCCTTATTTTCTATGCACTAAAGTGCTTACTACAAACCCTCTTACACTAGTACGCCACGGCGTCAATAGAGCAACCATTTAAAATCTCTGCATAGCTTATTCCATACTACTTTTGAATGCGTAAATGCGTGAATACGTGACTTTCGCCTTGCGGTACTAGCTTGAAAAAGTACTGGTACAATGTACCGGAAGTTTGCTCACCTTAAACAATTTGCTCAAACCCCTTGTATGGTTAAGTCATGCTCAAGTTAACGGCTCTGCGCTAAACTAAAAAATACTGGGATCAAAATCTCTGGCAGTAAGTTCAATACACCCCTAATCTTTACCACTGCGGCGATAATGTCTCAAGAGCATAACGAATCACTCCAAATTCAGGAGATCACCAAACTCAAACCGAAACACTTTGCTGATTTAGTCAGATCAGCACAATTAGTTTTCGACCCCACAGCAGGAGTTTCGGGCAGAAATATCACAGTTGACTGGGAACAATTGGGAATTCCCCATGATGTGGCGGAAAATCTCAAATCACTTGGTCAGCAGTACCAATATGCATCTCCTCACATCCCTGTTGAAGTCATTTGGAGTAAATTAACTCCAGAAACTCGTATTTGGTTCGTTGAAAATAAAGACAGGTTGTGGCAGCTTGAAGAAGCTTTCCCAGCCCTTGACGAAGATTAAACGGCTGAACCATTGAAAGGAATACAAATTATTTGTAGGGGCACAACGATCATTGTGCCCCTATCCTCTCTCTATAGGCATTTTTGTTTAAATCCAACACGCGGTAAATTTAGACCTAGTACCACAAGGCCGAAATAAACCTACCATTTTATTACAGCCAGAAAGCTCAAATTTAAAGCATACGTGAATGCGTGAATGCGTGACTTCCACCTTGTGAGTAGTCCACTAGACCAACTTTAATCGATGAATAAGTTTGTAGTAAAAACTTTAGTCCTTGATTTGAGCGCTAAAGCGCTGACTACGAACCTAGTAAACTTGACTTGACAGACTCTAGTTATCTTGTGCGATCGCATTACCTTAAATGCATAGTTAAATTAATAAAAAAGCTCATATCGATGAATCAAAGCATAACTGTTGCTCCTAACCTAGAAGAACACACTCATGAAAATCCCGTTATTACTAAACAACAGCTATTTACCAAGCAACTAATTGTCCTTGTCTTGGAAATGCTTCTGGCATTACCTCTGGGTTTACTTCTGGCAAAGTTCCAAATTGGTAGGATTGCCTGGATATTTGGCGGGATTGCTGCTGGTACAGTGGTTCTTCAAGGATGTCGAATTTTTTATCAATATTCTCCCCAACCTAACCGCACTGCTAGAAAAGTTGGAATGGCACTTGTAGGCTTAACTGTCGGCGCTTCCAATGCCCACGGGAATCTAGCTAGTGTTGCTTCTGGTATTCCCATATTTATTTTTCTTACCTTGTTTCTACTGCTGAGTGGAAGCTGTATTGGTTATATTTACTCGCGCCTTAGCAAAACCAACCTGTTAACAGCAATGCTGGCTACAGTTCCTGGTGGTGTCGGAATTATGGCAGCGATCGCCGCCGATTACAACAAAAATGTTACTTTGGTTGCCTTAGTTCAGGCGATTCGCGTCACCTCAGTAGTTATTCTAATTCCCTTCATCGCTAAGACATCAACTGGTAATTACTATACGCAAACACTCCCAATCAACAATGCTTGGCTCAATTTCGATCCATTTCAACTAGAATTACTCTTGTTAGTACTGGTAATTACTGGATTAATAGTTTATCCAGCTATATTATTTAAAATTCCGGCTGGCGATTTCTTTGGTGCATTATTGATTGGTATCGGGTTTAATCCTTTGCTACATTCGCTGCCTTTTATAGGTGATATTAGCTTTAGTCCGCCACCAATAATAAACTTATTGGGTCAAATGCTTTTGGGAATTACTATTGGTGAGTATTGGGGAGACAAACCCAACTTTAGAAAGCGAACTGTCGGCTATGCCTTGATGTCTGTGGGTATGACCCTAATAGCGGGAGTGATCGCTGCTATACTTGCGATGCAATTAACCTCTTGGGACTGGTTAACCTGTCTTTTAGTCACAGCACCAGGAGGATCAGCAGAAATGATCCTGGTTTCTTTGGCATTGAATCATAATGTTGAAATTGTCACAACTGGTCATTTAGTGCGACTAATTGCGATTAACAGTTCCTTGCCACTTTGGCTGTATTTATTTCGTCGTCTGGATGAGCAAGTTTCTAAACCAGTTTAATTGATAAGGGCATTAGGCAGGGAGCAAGTGATTTTTTAGGCAAAACCTACGCAGTAATTGCCTTGTCTCTACTCCCCATTGCCCCTAATCCCCAGAGGGGGCCCCGAGTTCCCCATTCCCCATTCCCCACTTTTAAAGATGCAACTTGAATGCTGATTAGCTTATTCTTTTGTTATCCAAATACAAAGGATGCTTTAGATGGTTGCCCAAATTCAAGAACTTGAAGCGCAGCACTGGGTTAAAACTCGTTCTTCCCTCGACCCTAGCGAATCCACTTTCCTGATTTGGAAAGGTAAAATTTACGCTTTTATCCCCGGTGAGAAAAGACAACTCCTGTTTAAGATCCTGGGATTGAGTGTTAGCAGATGTATTCCTACAGCAGAGGGAAGCTGGGATTTTACTTCCAGGGAATTAACTTACTACCTCAACCCACAAACAGATGAAGTCTTACCCAAATGGGAGAATCCTTGGACAGGCGAGACAGTTCCGGTGATTCACGTTGCTAATAATCCAGTGCAGGGTAAGTTTGAGGGAAATTTCCCCGCACAAGTAGATGGTGACAGTACAACCTTTGTTTTTGATATATTTCCCTATTACCCTAATCCCTTAGCAGACGATCCCAAATTTGCCGAATATAGCCCAAATCCAATTTATCAGGCAGCAGAATTGTTTAAATTAACAGTGCCAACCGCAGATTTATTCAACACAGCCCTCTCCTCAGTTTCTCAACTTAAACTGAGTTGGGATCGGATTGGTCAATGGCTTCCCTGGATGAAAATGGGCGATCGCCCCGGTCAACTTATCTACAGTGCTGTTGGCAGCAAAGTCAATGGTTTAACAGAACTGCCCCCAGTGCTGCAAGACGAAATTAATAACCGTATTCCTCTATATAAACAAGCCCCAAAAGCATTGATAGATGGTGAAGATATGACTTCCTGGTTGTACTTTCAAAAGCACTTTCAGGCTTACTTAGCTGGTGAAATCTTCCCGCTTCCCCAAGCACAAGAGTTGTAAACTAGCTGGAAAACAACATCGAACTCTTTGCCAAGAGATAGCTTATAGTGCAATACGGTTCAATTAGCGCCAAAAACCTTAAACTGCGTAGGTTGGGGAGCCACTGCGTTGGACGGGAACACCTGCTTGTTCGCGCAGCGTCTCCGACAGGAGAAGCAAGTGG
>NZ_CAXTNP010000413.1:0-4920 GCF_964245575.1 uncultured Nostoc sp.
CGTTAGCGGAGCTTTCGCTTTAGCGATACGCTCAGTACAAGTGACTAATGACTAATGACTAATGACGAATTTATCAAAAATTTAAAAATGGGAAAAACTGGAGTAAGGTTTTACGTATACGAAGCAAGAAAATCTGATCCCGAATTTTGGGGTCTAGTTTTGGGGGCGGGGCAAGTTGGAGCTGCGCTTGTAATTGAATGTATTCGGCAGCTGTTAGGGATTTTCCATCAATAGGCGATCGCGCTTCTATGATAATCTTAGTGCGTAATATTTCTTCTGGTGTATCCTCTGGTGGTGGTAATGCTATTGTCGGCGATCGCCAAGAGCTACTTAACACACAAAAGATTATAATAATTACAATTAAGCTCAGTAATTTTATTGCCTTTATCGCTTTAATTCTCTCCATCTCCTGAACTGCGTTCACAACGCAGGATGAAAATCTGTTTTTCCCATTCCCCATTCCCCATTCCCAAAGTTAAAAATTTTCCCAATAAAAATCTGGCAATATCAAAGGACATCACCAGGTCTGTTCTGATACGGAATAGACTACAGGGAATGCCCAAGAGCAATTGCCAGCGATCGCGATGAATTGTTTTGCCCTCTGAAAACTCAGGAGTCTAAGCCGTTCCAAACACCAAACCAGGGAAGTACTTTGCCTACAAGATGGCTCAGATTTATAGAACTCAACTCCCTTAGACTTGGAATAAGGTTCGGTCACAAAAGAGGAAAGGGGACAGGGGGCAAAAAGCTTGGGGGACAACCCCATAAATATATTTAGGGCTGCTGAAACAAGGACGCATTATTTATTGTGGCACTTGACGCCCTAAATAAATATTTAACCGAAGATCATAAAAAATTTAGGTGCTTGAAACCCTCTATTGCTGGGAAATTCCAGCATCTTTCTCACCATCAAGACAGCTAGAACTTATCCCCTGCCTCTCTGGTGAGACGAGGATTTCAGGCGGACACATGGTTGAGGAGGTAATCCTCATCACCAGTGTCCTTTACTTGCTGCCCTACTTAGCTGATATTCGACCAAACTCTAGTACAGGTAGGCGGAAATAAACCTACCATTTCATTACAGCCACAAAGCACAAAATTAAAGCAGGCGTGACTTTTGACTTTTGACTTTTGACTTTTGACTTTTGACTTCCCCGTAGGGGTTGACTTCCGCCTTGCGGTACTAAGCTCTGATACACCAACAGAAAAATGCAGGTTTTTACGTGAACCTAATTAATTCAAGCTATGTGGTGACGAGCGCTGTTACTAAGCTGTTTTGGGCATGATTTAAACTAAAGTTTAGGATGCCCTATTTAGGAGTAGCAGTGGGAGTAGCTGCGGGAGTAGTTGTGGGAGTCGCAGCAGGTGTAGACGATCCACCAGCAGGTGCATCAGTTGGTTCACCTGCTGGTGGGGTACTAGTAGTACCGCTACCACCAGCGCCACCACCAGCATCACCACCGCCACCGCCTTCACAGGCTCCGAGAATTGTAGCCAGACTTAAGATTACAGCCAAACCAAAGATTTTTGTTTTCATAACTCCTCTTTCACCAATTGTGGCTAGAACAATTTTTCGCCTGTAGAATACGATACCGTATTTATTGCTTTTTTTTAAATGCTACAAGATTACATACTAAAAAAAACAATCCTTTGGGGTATTCTTTTTTGAATTAGGTATCATACAGCCATCTGATTAGTTTCTCTTAACTCAGGAGCAAAACGGAAATTACCAAATTTTCTAGCAAACCGAGCTATCATAGCAAAAAATTTATTTTTTCCCGGAGTATTGCACCTTGCTACCCCGCGTTGCAATACTTTAGGTGCGATATATAAAGGGCAAGCTGTCCAGTTGCTAATCGCTGATTGCAAAATTGCAATATCTAGAGGATGCAATTGTTATAGCTATCTATCAGAAGAGTTAAAAGGGTGTAGTCTGTTATGTGTGCTTGTTGCACAGAAGGCGATTTTAACTAAGCAAAAACAGACAATTAAGACAATCAATCTAAAGTACAGTATTTTCCATCTCAAAAATTTATGGTAGTTGCTCGTAAATCTGCTGTTTCTACAAGGGGTACTTGGTTTGGACGAGATTCTATCCTTTCTTTAGGGAGGCGACGTTCTGCACGTATAGAATCAGCAGCACAAAGCGCTTCTACACCCACTGCCCAAGCTGCACCAGTATCCTCTCGAAGACGACAGCGTTCCTCGAAAAATCTCGCGGTTTCTCCGATAAATAAAGCAGTTACGCCCAAATCGGTGAAAGAGGTGGCTAGACAACAATTGCTAAATCTCAATGAGCAGTCGAATGCAAACCAAAAAACTCCGGGGGTAGATTTTCTTCGCCTTCCCACAATGCCTAATTCTGGAGCAGCACCTTTGTGGTTGCTACGCTTGTATACCTTTCAGCGTTATTCGACAGTTTTGGCGTTCTTGTTAGTAGCATCGACACTTGCTGTTTATGGCTGGACGGTATATTCGCAAGACCTTTGGAGTAAGTCATATCGCAGACTGCAAAACCTCCAACGTCATGAGCGGCTACTAACGACAACCAACGCGACGCTGACAAATAAAATTGCTGAGGAAGCAGAACAACCAACAGCAGGGCTGGTATCGCCGACTCCTCAAGGGATGATTTTCTTGTCTCCAGCATCTCGTAGTCCTAAGCCAGCATCGTCTAACACAACGTCAAAACCTGAAACGCAACAGCAAACACTCTCGCCACAGGGGTATTAAGGTTAAGAGTCATTGGTCATTGGTTACTTGTACTGAGCGTAGTCGTAAAGCCTGCGGCATAGCTACGCTTAGGGCGCAGCCTCTCCAAGAGTTGTATTGGTCATTAGTTTCAGACAAACAAAGAGGTCTGAGTATCGGTTTTAGGTGATGATGCCAACTCCAAGGAGGAACAGAACTTAAAAGACGAAGGACGAAGGACGAAGGACAAAGGACAAATGACTAATGACTAATGACAAAGGACAAACCCAATGCAAAAATCACCAAGCAGAACAAACAGAAAGTTTCGGAATCCAGCATTTAAAAGGCGACAGAAGGGTTCTAAGCAAGGGTTATTGGGGACACTAGCCTCTAATATCCAAGACCAAACATCCTACACTAAGTCCCGACTGTTCATAGTATGGGGCGTATTAATGGCATCAGGGTTGGGGTTGGCTGTCAACTTGTATAACCTGCAAATTGTCAAGGGGCAAAAGTTAACCCAGCAGGCACGAAACCAGCAAATGGTGTATTTGCGACCTTTTATGCCGCGTCGCCCTGTGGTAGATCGCAATAGTAATCTGTTGGCAATTGACCGTCCTGTATATATTTTGTACGCTCATCCCAAGCTGTTTGATAAGTCTAATGAAGACATGGCAGAGCGACTTGCCCCAATATTGGCAAAAGATACTGCTGAATTGGTAAAAACTTTTCAAAGCAAAAGAAGCGGAATTATACTTGCCCCAGCCCTCCCGGAAGAAATTATCGATCGCGTCATCTCTTTACGCTTAAATGGGTTGGAGTGGGCTCAAAAATACTCCCGATATTATCCGCCAGATGATTTGGTTTCTGATGTGGTGGGCTACGTGAATCTTGACCGTCGTGGTCAAGCAGGTGTGGAATACTCTCAAGAGAAGTTGCTAGAACGTCCTGTGCAAACGGTGCGGCTCAGTCGGTCGGGTAATGGGGCCATAATGCCGGATCATGCCCCGGAAGGTTTTTTGCATTTTGATGATTTGCGATTGCAACTGACTATTGATAGCCGTCTGCAACGAATTGCTCGCGTTGCGCTCAAACAACAGATGGAAAAGTTTGACGCCAAACGTGGGGCGGTAATTGTCATGGATGCATTGGATGGTTCCTTACTTGCCCTCGTTTCTCAGCCTACTTATAACCCTAATGAATACGCTAAAGCTAATATCTCGCTATTTAAAAACTGGACGGTGGCGGATCTTTATGAACCGGGATCGACTTTTAAACCTTTGAATGTAGCGATCGCTCTGGAAAATGGCGTCATCAAACCAGATGATATGTTTAATGACTCCGGTTCTATTCGAGTAGCGAATTACACCATTAAAAATGCGATGAATAATCGGAATGGGCGAATCAGCATCGCTCAGATTTTGCAATATTCCAGCAACATTGGCATGGTGCAAATTATCCAACGCTTAAAGCCTTCAATCTATTACAACTGGCTAGAACGCTTGGGTTTAGGGCAAAAAGTTGATACAGATTTACCTTTTGAAGTTGGTGGCCGGCTCAAAAGTCAAGAAGAATTTATCGCTTCGCCAATTGAACCAGCTACTACTTCCTTTGGACAAGGCTTTTCCATGACACCTATACAGCTGGTGCAAATGCACGGCGCTTTAGCCAATGGCGGTAAGTTGGTAACACCCCATGTAGTTCGGGGGTTGATTGATAGCAAAGGGCAGATGCATGATTCACCTACTCACACCATTCCCCGCCAAATTTTCTCAACTGCAACAACCCAAAAGGTTGTGGAAATGATGGAAACTGTTGTTAATGAAGGTAGCGGGAAGGCGGCACAAATTCCGGGATATCGCATTGCTGGTAAAACTGGTACAGCCCAAAAAGCTAGTCCTAATGGTGGTTACATTAAGGGTGCTAGAATGACCAGCTTCGTGGCTATTTTGCCAGTGGAATCTCCTCGGTATGTAGTGTTCGCACTGGTGGATGAGCCAAAAGGAGAAAATGCTTATGGTTCTACTGTCGCCGCCCCAATTGTGAAGTCGGTAATCGAAGCACTCATTCCTCTTGAGGAGATTCCCCCAAGTAAGGCGATCGAGCAGCAGAAGGAAGTGCCGTAGGCAGGGAGCAGGGGCACAGAAGAGTCGAGTTAAAAGACTCATTAACGGAGTTAAAAGACTCATTCACGAGTATCAAAGACTCGTTGGCGAGTATCAAAGACTC
>NZ_CAXTNP010000414.1:0-4916 GCF_964245575.1 uncultured Nostoc sp.
AGTACCTCAACACGACTTTGGAGTACCTCAACACGACTTCGAGGTATCTGTTGCTTATATATAGGAATCCGATTTGATTTCTGAAAAAATTTAAGTATATGTAGGGTGTGTTATCGCCAAGAGTACGGCACCAAACTATCTGATGGTGCGTTAGCCAGAGGCATAACGCACCCTACGTGTATTTCACGCAATCAAATATGAATCCTATAGCAGTCCTAATCCGATTAATATTTGTTACGCAATCACCTTTAACCACCTAAAAATATCACCTACCGTCAACTGTAACCCCTGACAGAACTTTGGCACTGGTAAAACGGACTCATTTTCCTCAAAAGGTAAAGGTTGTTGTCTTGCAGGATAAGCAGCAATGAATCGCTCATCAGGGTCAATTAACCAACCCATTTGAGTTCCGTGATTGAGAGCGTGTAAGATTTTTTTTGTAACTTTTGTATGGCTTTGTTCGGGGGAGAGAATTTCAATTATCCAGTCGGGTGCGGCGCGGCAAATGTATTGGCAATATCACCATTCTCGTCTACAGGAAGCCTTGCCCAAGAGAATACAGCGACATCAGGAACTATAGAACGTCCTGCATAGACGTGCGAAGCACGGCTTCTTGAAGGGTAAGTGCAACGTAATTCTGGAAAAGCCCAACCCATTTTTTGTACTTTGACAACAGAATTAATTGTGGGACAGAGTTCTCCTTGAATAGTGCTATGTTTCCCTTGAGGCATAGGTTTTGAAATGATTTCACCGTCGATGTATTTGCAATAATGTTTAGTTTATGGTAGTGCGAGAAACTCATCTAAGCTCAATATTTTATTTGATGTTTGTACCATTATTATCTTTTTTTATATAGTTAAGTCATAACTAGTGAAGTCTTAAATAAAAATTATTTACCTTATTCTAAAATATTTTTTTTACTGACAAATTCGCCAATATTGAAATTATTTTATGTTTGCTTGCGGCTACAATACATTACCAAAAGTACAAATAATCCCATTCCTGCGAGATATTTAATTGCATCAGGTACGCTGGGATTAGGTGAAAAAAAGCCTTCGATCGCACCAGCAATAACTAACATTGGTACAATCCCAAATACTAGCTGCACCGCTTGAGATCCGTAAAATTTCAGTGCATCCCCACGCCGATATTTACCAGGAAATAAAATTGCTCTTGCTAATAAAAATCCTGCACCCCCAGCAAAAAAAATGGCGGGTAATTCTAATGAACCATGCGGCAACACAAACGCCCAAAAAGGATAAGCCAGATTATTTTGACTCACCAAAGTACCAACAGCACCAATTAATAAGCCATTAAATACCATCAAATAGGCTGTGTATAGCCCAGCCGTCATGCCACCGGCAACAGCCCCAAAAGACACCGATAGGTTATTGATCATGATACTGCTGGATGCCAAAGGTTCAACGCCGACAATTGACCCCATCCATAATTTATGCTCATCTCGCACCTTGGTAATCAAACTTTCAGGTACGATCAAAGGCATAAAGCTGGGGTTTTGCCAAGAATACCACCAAGCTACTAATGCCCCCAGTAGAAACAGCGCCGTTGCAGCAGCAATATATGCAAATGTTTTCTGAACTATAGATGGTAATCCCCATTGGTAAAATTTTAGAATTGCCTGCCATTCCTGTCGCCGCGAACCTTGGTAAATCTGCGTATAGGCACGAGTTGTTAAAGATTGTAAACTTTGTATCAAAGTATTACCGATTTGCTGAGTGCGGGCACGGGCTAAATCTGCTGCTACTGAACGATACAAACTCGCTAACTCTCTAATTTCTTCTGCCCGTAGGGACTTTAACCCTTTTTTTTCTATCTGCTTTAATAAAGCATCCAAACGCTGCCAATTTGGTTCTCGTCGCGCAATCCAACGTTGAATATTCATGAATTTTGGAAACACTGAGTTTAACTTAGCTTAAGATAGCTTCAAATTCATCTCCGTAGTTTCAAGGTAAATTTACCATTATGTCTGAAAGCTTTGGATCTCCTGTTCAGATACAACCACTAAGTGTTGGGAATGTAGTGAGTGTTGCCGTGCGGTTGTATCGTTCTCATCTGAAAGATTATTTTTTACTAGCACTGAAAGCTTACGTATGGGTACTGGTTCCAGTTTATGGATGGGCTAAGTTTTATGCCCTTTCAGCGCTGATTTCTCGTTTGGCCTTTGGCGAGTTGGTCAATCAACCCGAAAGTATTTTGTCAGGTCAGCGTTACGTCAATTCCCGATTGTGGCAGTTTTTAGTCACAATGCTGTTAATGCTTCTGATCGGTATGGGAATTGGTTTAGGTGTTGTAGTTTTATTTGTCTTGTTTGGTTTGTTATCAGCGTTTGTAGGGTTAGGACAACAAGGAAATCCAGCTACTTCTATTCTCATTGTTCTCCTTACCATTGTGGTGAGTATTGTGGCAATTGTGGCAGTTTTATGGCTTCTGACGCGATTCTATTTAGTAGATGTGCCCCTTGCTATTGAAGACAATGTTAATGGTACATCAACTATTAGCCGTAGCTGGGAATTAACTCAAGGTCACGTCTGGCGGATTTTATTTATCTCATTTGTAGCCTTTTTGATCACAATACCTGCTCAAATTGTTCTTCAGATTATTTCTACTGTGATTCAGGGTATTTTCTTGCCCTTAATAAATGATAATTCTGCTATTTTTGCTTTGATTTTGGCTGTGTTTATCCTTGCATTGAGTTTTAGTACTGGCGCAATAATTTTGCCATTTTGGCAAGCAATTAAAGCTGTTATTTACTATGACATGCGAAGTCGTCGTGAAGGTTTAGGCTTGCAGTTACGCGATCGCCAAATTTAAACCACACTATACAGACAATTATGCATCTATTCAATAATGTTAAATTTAATACTCCAGAAAGCGTAGAACTAGAATTTACTCTTGCTGGAATCGGAAATCGTGCCTGGGCTTTGCTTATTGACTATCACGTTTTGGCTGTGATTTTGGTGGGATTTTTCACAGCTTGGTCTATCGTTTCAGTCCAGTTAGGAGATTTTTGGGTAGATATTTTCGGTACCGCAGTTACTTTATGGTTAATGGCGATCGCATTCCTTGCCAGTTTTATTATTTACGTAGGATACTTTGTAATTTTTGAAACTTTATGGTTTGGGCAAACTCCTGGTAAACGAGTTGCTAAAATTCGCGTGGTTCGAGATGATGGTAAACTTATCGGGCTACAGCAAGCAACGCTACGTGCTTTACTGCGACCCTTTGATGAAACTTTGTTTATTGGCGCTTTTTTAATTATGTTGAGTCGTCGAGAAAAGCGCTTAGGTGATTTGGCTGCTGGCACAATTGTAATTCAAGCCCAAACACCCACTGCATCCGCGACATTGACAATTTCAGAACAGGCAAAAGGACTTCATGAACAGTTAATTGAAGTTGCTGATTTATCGCAGTTGATGCCAGATGATTTCGCTGTGATTCGTGAGTATTTACAGCGACGTGGTGCAATGTCGTTAAAGGCAAGAGCATCACTATCTCTAAAGCTAGCCGAGCAAGTTAAAGCTATTATTAATTTAGAAAACTTGCCAGAAGCTGTTACACCTGATGTATTTTTAGAAGCTGTTTATCTTGTTTATAAACAACCGGAATTTTAGGCTAGAGACTTTATTTAGAGCATTTTTAGATAGACGGTATTTTAATAAATTTATCTAAAGTGGTTGGAAAATTTCGTCACAATGCATTTGCAATCACTTTATTAACCGACATTAAAAAATTGCTTTATTTTCAGGACGACATAACTAATAATGAGTAGTCAGTAGTCAATCAGTGGAGACTACCGACCACTAATTATTATAGCGGTTCCCAATTGAATGACAGACCTAACCCCCAGCCCCTTCCCTTGAAGGGAAGAGGAGTAAGATTTAAAGCCTCTCTCCTTTTAAAAGAGAGGTAAAAACTGCACTGCACCCAAGCGAAAACCGCTATAACTAATGACTTAAAAATCTAAAATCGGCCAGTCTGGTTCACGATAATAGCGTGTCATATTGTCAAATTTTCGTAATTCGACGCGATTGATCAAAAATTCTGGTAAATTCAACAGCCATTGATCATTCAATTGAGAAAGCATTGTGCTGAAACCTGTGCGGTCTAAGTCAGATGAAACCTCCCCAAAATAGGCTAATGTAACATGGGCTGTGAAGTGATAATGCTGCTCAATACCCAAAGCAATTAACTTGGGATTTTGATAAATTGTTCGGCGAAATTTAATAATTTCCTCGTAACAACGTTCATCTTGGGGTACTAAACAAACGGCTACAGCCCTTGGCATCAGTATCAGTCCCAGCATTTGCCATTTAATCGGATGACTCCTGTTTGTCATCAATTGTTGATATTGCTGAAAGGTTTCGGCTAAACAAGAGTGTAACTCCTCGTCAAATTTGGGATTTTTTTCGCAGGCGTCAAGGTAAGCATTGTCCCAAATTAAATCCGCTAAAGTTATATGGAAGCTAGCAGGAGGTAGAGGCACAATCAAATCACGGCTTACAGGCAACTGCAAAAGTTCCTCTTGGTAAGTCTGTAATTTGTCATAGAAAGCAGAATTTTGCGATTCTTCTCCTGCTGGCGGGGTAATTAGCGTATAGCCAGGAAAGGACGCTGCTTGTCTCAACCCAGAATGTGGCTGAAATTTAGAAGATTCCTGGATATGCTGGACTTGGGATCTGTAGGCTTCTGGCAGCGTCAGCCGTGCTAACCGATTTAAGTAAGTTTGATAGTTGTCGTCCAATCTTCATAGCCTCATGCTCTCACTTGATAGATTTTAGGGAAAATTGCCTTGATTAACAGAATGATTTTAAAAGTATTTAATTTTGGGAGTGGGGAGTGGGGAGTTAGGAGTTAGGAGTTAGGAGTTAGGAGTTAGGAGTTAGGAGTTAGGAGTT
>NZ_CAXTNP010000415.1:0-4904 GCF_964245575.1 uncultured Nostoc sp.
GGGGAAAGAATTTATACAAAAATTCTCCTCTGCTCCCCTACTCCCCTGCTCCTCTACTCCTTTAACACAGGGGGTAAACAATTTTTCTTCTGCCAGATCATAAAGAGCTGGGACAGATGAACATTTTTCTGATAAGTCAGGAATGCAGAGTGCTTGGGTCAAATATTTAATATTGACTGTGACATCTGGTTTGTATTTACTTAGTCCCCATTTTTTAGCCCGATACGAGCGTTGGTAATCTTTGAGTGATTTGGCATCATCTATAATTGCAGTTAGCAGGGCATTGGCGTGAAGTCTGCCGGGCAGAGTACTCTGTCCGGCGAGCTTCACATCAACACCGCGACCAACTACAAAATCATCAACGCCTTTTTCTGGCCCCGGCAGTAATGCGACTTCACAAAAGCAACCAGCAGACTCAATTGCTTTTGCAGTGCGAACAGTGGCTTGAAACACCGACCACCTGGTTTTAGCTTTTGTTTCGTAGTCAAAAAGAATTATGAACTTGCGAAGAGCCTGAGTCATTGGTACTAAGTCAGGATGCAACCGTTCATCAAAATCTTGTTTGCCCACGCGCCCGTTCCAAATTCCCGGAAGTGCGATCGCTACAAACCCTAGACTCAGCAAGCAAGCGGCTTTCTTCTCACCCTCGCATAAGATAATCGGAATCTCTGGATGCTGCTTTACCCACTCCCAAAATATTAGTGGATTGAGTTTATCCAGTAAGCGCAATCTTAAAAGTGAATGATAGCGCTTAATTAAATAACGCTTTGCAACTTTGTCCCATATGGGGTTAGCGACATCAAAGTAGGTAACGCGGTTGGGAGTTTTGGGCGGTGACTCGTATTTTACTGGCTTGCCTTTTTCCCAATCAAAGCGCGGGAAGTTGGGCTTAATTCTTCCCCATTCCATCGGTTGCCAGTTTTTGAATGGGTCAAGTGACTGAATCCACGTCCCACCTAGTAATAGGTGCTGATACATTTTTATGTATCCATCTGTTACCCGACCCGCATTCTTACGTGGGATTTGATCAGATATGAACAGGAAATCATAAACTGATTCTCCCTCTACATGGAAAAAGTTGCGCTTAATCAACGCCGGATGAATGGCGCTACCAGCTAACAACTCATGGTATTCCGCAGCCGTGAGATTGTTCGGGTATTCAATTGTCGCTGCGTTCATCGGCTCTCCCCTTGCAATTCCTTGGGGAGAGATGGGTTTAATCTTAAAGTAATATCGGTGCTGAAACTTTTCCCACTCGCCAACACTATGCCCAAAAGCAAAGTATGCTCTAGAGAAATCAGCAGCAACTGACAACCATTCCCTAAGTCGCTCTTTATTACAACTGTCAGTCCAGCGATGTTCATGTTGCCTTCGTTTAAATACAGCCAACTTTGAAGCTGCAAAGCTCTTGCTCTAGCAAGGATATTCCTGAAATTACCCGACGCTACAGCACAAAGTTGCCATGCGAAAGCTGCACTCGACCCCATGCGCTCCACTACTGCGCTCTTGGAGCGTTCTTTATTTATCACAATATTTTCCCCTGATAACTCGGTTTACAAGTTTCAGAGGGGGTTGTTGCGCTGCTAAGGATTTTTAACTACGAAATTCGGGTTTTTTCTTAATCAAACTTAATATCTTGCCCCTTTGAGAAATTTCAACAGCCAAAAATGCCACATAAAACTGGTGCGTTTCGTGTGGCTTCTCGTATAATATGAGAAGCAGCGTGGATTTAATCTCTTCTGACCGTCAGTGGATAAAAGCCGCCAAACTTTCCATACCACTGCTTCGGTTCTCGTGAGATAACCCCTCTCTGAAATTATTCTGTTTTTGGTACTGGGCAAAGCGTCACTAATTAATGACTCTTTGTCCTTTAAATTTTTGGTGCTGTTGTATATCTTCCTCCATTTCCTGTTCGTTTTTATATTACAGAACTTTTGGTCGTCTGGTGTAATAGCGTCGTTTTGATTTTTACTTTTAGACCTCCATATTTATTAACGATTGTTTTAGTTAGGGGTAATCAGAGGTTTGGTGACACTCTATGTAGGGTAGATTACCCTGCGGTAAAAGCTTTTGTTCAAGACGCATTTGCTAATTTTGGGAAAGCATGGGATATACGTACTAATCCTTGCGGATCTTTCATGATATATTTTTTTATTACTGGTTGAAGAGTAAAACTGATTTCTTTTGTAAATGGGTCTTTATTAGTTTCAATCAACGATTGTCTTTCCAGTTTTTCCAATGCATTTATTAATTCTGAAGTTGATACTAATGCTTGGTGTTTCTGATTTAGATCGTTGATTATTTCAACGAATTTAATAGGTTTAAAATCTGAAGCTACTTTATCTGCTAAATAAATCATAATTTGCTTCTGAGTCTCATTCAATACTTGACCAAATGCTTCATCAAGCATTGCTTGAAGCTCATTGCTAAAAAATGTAGTTTTGTGTTGGAAGAATACTTTTGTACTACCACTAAAAAAGTGGTTAATTCGATCCGCTACTGTTTTAAGTTCTAAAGGATTACCACGATAGGTGTTGATTAACTCGCTGCATTTTTGCGTATCAGTCAATCCTTGAGTAGCCAAAAAATGCATTGCGGTATCTGCGTCTAACCCTTCAATTCTAACCCACTGGATGTGCCGTTTAGCACTTAATAGACTATCAAATTCATCAGGTAAAACTCTACTAGTTAACAGTAAGCGGCTTTGATGTTGTTCTTCTACCAAGCGACGAAAGAATATTCTGTAATCTAGCCTCTGCTCGAAGTTATTTTTCTGGAATAATGCATCAAATTCGTCTAATACCAGCAAACATCTGCGCGATTTTAATTGCTTAACCAGTTTTGTAATCATTGTCTGAGTGATTTCTGGCAAGCTTAAGGATGTTTCTGAAGGTTGGATTAGTTGCATTAGTTCGGCTACTAAGTCCTGAACTTTCGGTGCATAGGCAACTGATTTCCAAATTAAACAATCAAAATCAGATGGAGACTCTATACTAAGCTCTGTTAACAGTTTTGCTGCTAATGCACTTTTACCAACTCCCGCCACACCTATTAATGATACACAGCGTTGCTTTATTATTAATTCTTTTAAATGGATTAGTTCCTGTGTCCGTCCATAAAAATTAGATAAGTCAGGTAATTCGCCTCGAATGCCTTGTACAAAGTCATTAGGAGGAAGTACTTGCTCTTTGTTTAGTCCAAATGGAACAGAATATTTTTTGGTGGCTTGTTCTAAGAAATATCGTAGGTTCCTCTTTCCCACCCGTTCTTCATTTCCAATAGTTTCAGAGAGTAGATCCCATAACTGAGGAGCTAAACGCCGTTGCAAATAATTAGCACTATACGGGGAGTTCTCTGCTATCTCCACGAACTCACTGTTATCCCACCCTCCTCTCATAATTCTAATCTCTGCATCAGATAGGGGTTTACCCCTTTTTGCAAACACTAGATTATTCACTACGATCAAAGCTTCTTCAAAAGTTACTGTTTCTGAAATTCTTTGCTCTGGAAGCTCCTCTGCTGTTATAACAGGGGAAGAGGGGGAAATTTCTGAAAACCTTAGTCCTTGCTCCGCACTGAAATCCATATCTGTACTTTATCCTGTCGGTTTAGTAAAGTCCTCCCAAGGGGCGTTTAATTATAGTTAATGGTAGAGGTGTGTTAGATTAGACTTAATAATACTAGCTTTTTGTGCTTATAGTTGCTTGATTTGACGAAATTAACATACAAATATCTAATAGGTTACTTAAAACTATAAATGCATCAAATAGTTTATTTTCTATTAAATCAATGGGATTGTTCTACTCACGGTTTAGAAAAAAATAGTTATATAATATACAAAGTAAATGCTGAATATTGAGCAACATTTACTGTAATAGTCTTTTTAGTACAGTATTAGAGCAATAAAACTTAGATTTAAAATAGGTGATGTTTAGTTGATTAATGCCTAGTAACCATTGTCAACTGCATTGATATAATTTTTTTAAATATGTTATGTTACTGTATTAATCCCCTTTGCGATCAACGTCAAAATCCCGACAATATTGAAAACTGTCTCTCTTGTGGCACTTCACTGCTGATTAATGACCGCATCCGCTTAATTAAGCCGTTGAGAGCGCTTACTCAAGAATTGTTCACTTATATGGAAGTTTTTGAAGTAGAGGACGCTGGTACTCACTGGAATCCTGTGCGTGAGCAGCGAATTATGAAAGTTCTGAGATGGGGCTCGCCTAAGATGGTTGAGTTAATTGAGCAAGAAGCTCTAACTTTACAGCTAATTCATCATCCAAGAATCCCTAAAAGTACCTTAGATGATTTTTTCACTTTTGTTCCTAATGATACTCAACTGACACTGCGTTGTTTAGTTATCGATAAGGTCGAGGGACAGAACCTGGAGCAGTGGATAGAATTTAATGGGAGAATTTCACAATCTTTAGCATTGGAATGGTTCAGACAATTAATTGAAATTCTTCATGATGTACACCGCTCCAATTTTTTTCATCGAGACATTAAACCTTCTAATATAATTCTTCAGCCAAATGGGCAACTATCATTAATTGATTTTGGAGTGGCGCGACGGGTGACTGATACCTATTTAGCAAAAATTAGTGGAAGTGGAGGAACTAATACGGGCAGGGGAGGACGATATGAAATTACGTCTGTAGTCACGCCTGGTTACACTTCACTAGAACAAATTGAAGGGCGGGCAGTCCCACAGTCAGATTTTTTTGCTTTAGGCCGGACTTTTGTACATTTAGTCACTGCTACTCCACCTATTGATTTGTCTAAAGATACAAAAACAGGGAACTTGCTTTGGAGAAAAGATGCGCCACAGATTGACAAACCCTTCGCTGATTTTATTGATGAGTTGATGGCTCCTTTACCAGGGAAGCGTCCGCAGACTA
>NZ_CAXTNP010000416.1:0-2713 GCF_964245575.1 uncultured Nostoc sp.
CCCTACTCCCCACTCCCCACTCCCCATTCCCAAAGCAGATCGATTCATGTGTTTTTCCAAAATCTTTTCGGCTCTAGGTTTATAAATGAGATGAAATAAGGTTTCCATATAGCGATCTCTGGCTTCGTTATTTTCTGGAGCAACAAAGTTCCAAAAACTAAATATTTTAGCAAGCTGTAGTAAGTGATTACTATGTAAATGCCAATTATATCTATGATGAATTCGCTGACTCATCCATTCTGAGACTTCGTGCCAATGCTCAGGATGAGTATCGCATAGTTCAAGGAAGTTTAAAATTTTATTTGCTGTTCCTTCTAAGTCTGTAGGATTCAGATTAAATTCATTCTCTTGGTTTTCGATAATTTCTAAAGAGCCGCCAAATTGAGTAGCAAAACTTGGCAAGCCGGAAATCATCGCTTCCAAAATAGACCGACCGAAGGATTCAAAGTGGGCAAAGTGAACATAAATTCCCTGAGAATCTGCAATTACCCGATAGGCTTCGCCAAGCTCGCTGCTAGGGATACGCATCCCCACCCAGCGAATTTTGCCATTGAGATGATATTGCTCAATTATGTCGTGGAGTTTTTGGATTTCTTCTGCTTGTTCAGGGTTTGTAGCTTCATCTGGATGCAGCTTACTACTTAAGAGAATCAAGTTACAATGCTCTTGCAACGCCTGACTTTGACCAAAGCATTCAGCTAACCCAGTGAGATTTTTGATTGAAGTGATGGGAGCAACAGCAAAGATTGGTCGCTTATTAGGCTGATCTAAATAACCAAATATTTGGGAGTCTTCGCGGGTAAAGAGTAGGTCGTGAACTTGTGTACGAAGGTTAGAGCGGTCTTCTTTTTGGCTATAGGGAAAGAAAATCTTTTCGTTTACTCCCGGCGGCACTAAGTTGAATTTAGGATTAAACAAATCAATTCCATCAACTACATGATACAAATGCGGCATCGTAAAGTATTTGTAAGATTCGTATTGACCTATAGTGTCAGGTGTGCCAACAATTTCTTGATAGGACGATGTGATGATGAATTCGGCTGCATTCATGCTAATCAAATCGGCGGTAAATTGTACCGAGAAATGATATTTATCTTCTAAATCTTGCCAATATAAATTGCTAAATAGATATTTAGGTTTTTCCAAAGAATGGGCAATGTTGCACTGGGTAACTTTCATGCGGCGAGATAAAAGAAAAGCTACTAAGTTACCGTCGCTGTAGTTACCAACAATAAGATGAGGTTTGCCTTGGAACTGAGCTAGTAATTCTTTTTCTGCATCTAGAGCAAAGTTTTCTAAATAAGGCCAAATCTCAAATTTAGAAATCCAATTGTTGGTAATTTCGGGATTAAATTCACCAAAAGGAACGCGCAATATCCAAGCATTTTCAGTATCTTGAACTTTTTCTAAGCGCAGGTTGCAAAATGTGCCTTCGCAGTTAGGGATTAGCCGGGTGAGAATAATTACATGTGGCTTTATACCCAGCACGTCCAGGCCAGCGAGTTTGATTTGTTCGCGCAGTTCGTTTTCTAAGCTGCGGGCTTGTTCAAGAACGTAGATAACTTGACCGAGTGTTTCATCTCTTCCTAAGACATCTTCCTGTCCCACCCAGCCGTGGATGGAAATCAGGACGACGCGAAAAATGGCGGGGACGCGGGCCACAAATGTTTCTAAGATCCCAGGTTCTGGAGAATAAATGAGTCGGTCGAGGAGTTCTAGGGTTTCACAGACTCGCGCCGCAGTGTTACCCCAACCCGGCTCAAAGCCGAGTTCTTTGAGAGGAAAGCGGAATTTTTCATAAGGTTCATCAGGCTCAAGCTCATTTAGCAATTTCAGCGCTAGCTTAATTTGTTTGGCTAAGTGAATACCTGAAGGAATGCGATCGCCCAACAGTAGCCGAATCCCATCCTGTTGCAGCCCCTGTAATGCTTGAAATAACATTTCTACCCAATATTGGGGGTCAGTCAACAATTGATTGCACAGGTAACGGTTGAGGAAGGCTAAACCTTGACCAATATTTCTGGGATCGTCGATTCTTGGGGAATTTTCGTAAAACGGGTGGAGGTCAATTTCGAGGATGTGGGGTTGGTAGCGGTTGACTAGGCGATCTCTCACATCTAGCAGCCCTTGAGGCGTCATCTGCTCGAAACTATTAAAATCGGCTGTCAGTTTCCAAACTTCCTGACTAGCAATCCTGGGACGAACCACGAACCAGGTATTTTCTTCTTCAAAAATTATTTCATGAGTGTACTGTATCAGTTTGCCAACAGAAGAAGAGTAGTAAAAATAGGCTGGCTTTTGGGATTGATGACAGTAATCGGCAAAAGCTTGTAAAATTTCATTTCTTAGGAAGTAACGCTTACCTGAAGCACTCAACGCATAAATCAACTGACGTAGAGCAGTTTTTTCATCACCGTTGAAGACAGCCTGAACTAGTTCATACATGATCACGAATCCCAGAACTTTAGCTAGGTCACGACCTCATATTTTTCTTCAGTATCCGGTTTTCTGAGGCACATTTCCCGCTTAATAGTATATAAACATGAAAACCACCTGCGTCTAACTCTGGGATGAAACATTGCAAGGGCTTCAAATCTATGGGATGAGGGAGCAGAGGAGATATTGCTGGGCTTGTGTACTAATTTTGCGTTATGAATCGCGTCTCTACAGACGCGATGAATCGCGTCTCTACTCATAACTCCTGTACAGAGGC
>NZ_CAXTNP010000416.1:2813-4845 GCF_964245575.1 uncultured Nostoc sp.
TGAATCGCGTCTCTACTCATAACTCCTGTACAGAGGCGATGAATGGCGTCTCTACAGACGCGATGAATCGCGTCTCTACTCATAACTCCTGTACAGAGGCGATGAATGGCGTCTCTACTCCTAACTCTGCACTGCCTCTAAATAGGTGGTGTAAAGTTTGCAATAAGTCTCTGGCGGTATAGGGTTTTGATAAAACTGCTTGCACGTTAGCATTAGCAGCTTGAGCAAAGACTTCTATTGAGTTCAGTCCGCTACAGACAATAATTTGAACCTGCTTGTTCATTTTTTGCAAGGTGCGAATAGCGGTGATTCCGTCCATCTCTGGCATCATTATATTTATCAATACGGCATTGATTTGATGCTTGTGTTGGGCATATAGTGCGATCGCCTCTATACCATTACTGGCAGTCAGTATTTTATAGTTATGATTTTCCAGGATGATTGTGGCAATCTCCCGAATTTGGGCTTCATCATCTACAACTAAAATCAATTCTCCCTCTCCTGGGAGCAGATCCAACTCTTGTTTGCTGAACGCTTGGGTTGCTTCCACTGCTGGTAAAAACAGGTCAAATTTGCTGCCTCCACCAACATTACTAGACACTTTGATAAAACCGTCGTGGCTTTTAATGATGCCAACCACTGTTGAAAGTCCGAGTCCCGTACCTGTGTTGACATCTTTTGTGGTGAAAAACGGCTCAAAAATTCTATCTAATATTTCTGGCGGTATGCCAATTCCGTTATCCGCAACGGTAATCACAATATAATGCCCAACTTTAGCATTGAGATTCATTCTGGTATAAGCTTCATCAATAAACTTATTTTCCGCAGAAATTTTGATCTTGCCGCCATCTGGTAAAGCATCGCGGGCATTTACTACCAGATTCATCAGCACTTGATGCAGTTGTGTGGTGTCCCCAGTGACAGCCCACAAGTCTTCTGGGATAACCGTGGAAAATTGAATAGATTTGGGAAATGTCTGTTTACCAATTTGGATAATTTCTGCAATCAGGTACTTGATTTGGATAATTGTCCGCTCTCCTTTAAATCCTCGCGCAAAGGATAAGATTTGTTTGACTAAAGCTGCTCCGCGTTTGGCGTTGGTTTCTACAAGTGCTAGCAGTTGCCCAGAACGCTCCTCGTCTTGTAAAAATGTTCCCTGTAGGAATTGAGCCGCTGCCAAAATTGGTGTCAATATATTGTTCAAGTCGTGGGCAATGCCACCTGCAAGAGTACCAAGGCTTTCCAATCGCTGGGTGCGAAAAAACTGCTCTTGGAGTTGTTTCTTTTCGGTGATGTCAGTGTCAACAGTAAGGATAGATTTGGGTTCTCCCTCAGGATCACGCATCAATGTCCAACGGCTCTCTACAACAATTTCCTTACCGGATTTCGTCACATTACATAACTCACCTTGCCACCAGCCTCTCTCAATTACACTTTTTAGCGGTACTTCCAGTTGCTGCTGAGTTCCTGCTGGGTAAAAAATCTCTTGGAGGTCTTTTCCTATAATCTCTGGAGAAAGCCAACCGTACATCCGCTCTGCACCTTTATTCCAGAATAAAATTTGAGACTGGAAATCTCGAACTAATATGGCATCGGTGGCGATATCAAGTAGAGCGGCTTGTTCAGAGATTTTTTGTTGGGCCAGCTTACGCTCAGTGATATCTTTATTTGTGCCGATCATCCTGATCATCTGACCGATTTCGTTATAGTAGACCTGAGCTTTGCAGTTTAACCAGTGTAGGCTGCCGTCGGGCCAGACAACTCGATAATCTGTAGTTGCCCTTCCTTTTTCAATCATGCGAGGTATACTCGCAGCCACCAATTCGCGGTCTTCTGGATGGATTAAATTAAGATAATCTTCTATGGTTGGACACAAGGTAGCGCTGGGTAGACCATAAAGTGGCCCCATATTGGCAGACCACATACTAATATTGGTGATCAGGTTGCGATCCCATATACCCATTTGGCCAGCTTCCAGAGCTAAACTCAACCGCGCTTCACTTTCTTGGAGTGACTCTTCGACTAGTTTGCG
>NZ_CAXTNP010000417.1:0-4806 GCF_964245575.1 uncultured Nostoc sp.
GTCTATGGAGTTTATCCATTATTCATTTTATTAGGTATTTACAGCGCAGTTTATGTAATAGAAACTTATAGTAGAAAATTACAGTCTCTTTTGAATGATTTGATTCCCCTAAAAGCTATTAGTTTGGCTATAGTTTTTATTATATTTTTTATCGATATACAACCGACTCGAATCTTAGCTGGATATAACGAGGCTATCAATAGAAATAATACGTTTGTATTTGAATACATCCATGATCATAAACAGCCTTCTGATATAGTTGTCTCTCCTCTCCCATCATTGGCAGTAATTAAATTAGGTAAACTTGATTACTTCTTAATGGGTACTGGCTATTTTGATGCTGTTTATTGGCATGAAGGTAAGTTAATTGACCGTTGGGCTGGTGCAACGGTAATTAGTAATTTAGACCAATTAAATCGTGTTTTACAAAGCTCCCACCGTGTATGGATTCATTTGGAAGATACTAGAGAAGGTAGATTCAACCGTGAAACTTGGACATATATTGCAACTTTGGGTAAACCAGTTCTCAATAGCTTCGGAACTCGTTTAAGGCTCTGGCAACCAGAAGATGGAATACCAAGTAGTGTACCTAATCAAGGTAAGGATTTAGGAGCTTACTAACACTTTTATATGACTACTCTTTGATTTTTTAAAATTTATTACAATTATCTTTTTTTTTACCCTATTAATTATTCTCTATGCACTACCTATGCAAGTAATTTCAGTAATTAAATCGGATGTTATAGATATGAGGATTTTATAGTGAAAATCAAACCAATAGTAATTATTAAAACTGTTATTAGTATAGTATTTATAGTCCTAATATTCACTCATGTAGATATTCCTCAAACCTGGAAACAGTTTCAGACTTTATCTTTACCATTTGTTGCTTTTGCTCTAATTTATTATACAGGCTGTCAATGGTTGAGTTGTTGGCGATGGCTAGTTGTACTCCATTCCACTGGCCATTCAGTACCGATGATTAGTCTCCTCAGCAGTTATTTTGCTGGGATGTTTCTCAATATATTTCTCCCTGGTTCTTTTGGTGGAGATGCCTATCGTGTCTACCGATTAACAAAAGAAACGAAAGATTCTGAAGCTGCACTTGTATCTGTATTTCTGGAAAGATTTACAGGGCTTTTTGCTTTATCTGCTTTAGCTATATTAGGCTTACCTCCTGCCGTGAGAGTAGTTGGACGTTGGGATATTATTCTACTTTTCTTTGGTTGTGTTATTTCTTTAGTTGGTGGAGTGCTTTTAATTGTTAGTCCTCAATTACTAAAAGTAGCAGAACCTTGGCTACAAAAACTACATTTGCAAAATCTAGGAGTACGCTTTGCTAAAATCCAAATGCTTTTAAGGCAATTTGCTCAACATCGCCAATCTTTAGGTTTGTCGATCTGTCTTTCTTTTTTATTAATGCTTGCTATAGTTTATTATCACTATCTCATAGCTCAACAACTAAAAATTCCTATTTCTTACCTAGAGCTTTTAGTTTTTATTCCGATCATAGCGGTAATTACGTTAATTCCCATATCTCTAGGGGGTCTTGGTGTAAAAGAAGGTTTATGGATTTACTTGTTCAATCGAATTGGTCTAACTGGAGAGCAAGCTCTTTTGTTATCTATTACGATGACAATGCTAGGTTGGCTATTAGCCTTACCAGGAGGAGTAATCTTACTGTTAGATTCTGCTGGATTTCATAAAATTAAGCAAGCAGATGATTCGCAAAATTCTTCTCATTGAAAATTCACTATACACTACATTTGATCTGAGGTACTTATGAACCGCTCTATTTTTCTAAAGATATATCCATATATTCTCAAAAAACGTTCTTTCTTTTTTAAACTGGGGACTCCCTATCTTTATATACGCTCACTCTGGTATGCTGGCAACGATGTTTTCTGCCCTTGCTGTGAAAGAAAGTTTCGGACATTTTTACCTTTTGGCGCTCAGAAGCGACCTAATGCTATATGCCCTAGATGTTTATCTTTAGAAAGACATCGTTTACTATGGCTTTATCTTAAGAACAAAACAAATTTGCTTTCACAAAAACTCGAATTGCTTCATGTTGCACCAGAATATCTCCTCAAAAAATCTATATCTAATCTGCCTAATATTAGTTACCTCAGTGCTGATTTACAACCAAACGAAGCAATGGTACAGATGGATATTACAAATATTCAATATCCAGATAATGTCTTTGATGTAATTTTGTGTAGCCATGTTCTAGAACATATCCCTAACGATTGGCAAGCTATGGCTGAATTATGCAGAGTATTAAAACCAGGTGGCTGGGCAATTTTACATATTCCGCTTGATCCTAAGCTAGAGAAGACCCTGGAAGGAACAAGTGATTTATCACCTGAAGAAAGAGAACGGCTATTTGGTCATCATGATCATATGAGAATGTATGGTCGTGATTATAAAGAGAAGCTTGAAAAAGCTGGATTTACAGTAAAAGTTGATAGCTACGCGCAAGAATTGGGGATTGATAATATTCAAAAATTTGGCTTGATGCCAGATGAAGATATATATTATTGTACTAAGCCAGAATTGGTAGCTTAGTCTTTAGTCTCTCTAGCTAAACAAGAATAGTAGCAGTAAATTTGATGGTGATATCTGTGGCTCAAAAAATTTTTTTGCTTACACTGAGATATCTAGCATCTCGGTTCTCAATATTATTGTTATTGCAGCTAACAACACAAATCGTCTTTATTGCTGCGACTAATAACAGCAGTACTGTAAACGCTGGAATGCATCTATTGGTAAGGGAAAATAAACAAATTCCCATTAAACTTTCTGCAAAAACGGATTTTGAGCATGAATCAACTGATTTAATCGCCAATGTTGTCTACCAACGTTTATCAGGTTTGCAGAAATCAATGATACCTAATGGTGCTATTGCTGCAAACGTCCTTTGGATACGTCATCAGGCAAGAAGTTGGTATATTGAAGAGCAGCGATATGGGGAAGACCTAATCATTGGTGGCTTGATCAAGAATGATCCACAAGCCATTGAAGCAGGATTTAAGATGTTTGATTGGGGGTTTGCCCACCAAGTTGATGATGGTAGCTTCTTTATAACGGGCGATCGCTTTCACAGCACATGTTTCTTTGTAGAAGCTGTTGCTCATACCCTTCTAGTAATAGAACAATCTCCATATTCTGAAAAGTATGCTAACCAAGTAGCCAAATATAAACCTTTGGTGCATCGTGCAGCTAGATGGATGATTAAGCCAAATATCTGGAAAATCGGAATCAGACGTAACAAACCATACACCCATCGTCGTTACTTAGTTGCAACAGCTTTAGGACTTACGGGTAAATTAACTGGCGATCAAGAATTGATTGAGTACGCCCATAAGTCTATTGAAGATGGTTTATCTCTGCAACGTCCAGATGGCGTTAACCCGGAAAAGAATGGACATGACAGTAGTTACCAGATGGTAGGTGTGATTTATGCCCAGCGATGGGTGACATACTTTCCGCAAGATGAAATAACGCCTAAAGTTGTAGCGATGATTAATAAATCGTTGCTATGGGAACAGACAAGAATGTTGCCTTCTGGAGAAATTAGCACTCAGGATAATACCCGCACTGCTGGACAGGAAAAAGGACGCTCTGGCAAGGTAAAAAGTATGGATAGAAGGCCAGCATTACGTGCTTTTGCTTATTGGGCATCTGTTACAGGTAATCAAAAGTGGGAAGAAAGCGCCTATCAAATAGCAAAGTTTTACTATAAAATACCGTAAATTTTTACTGTACACTAAATTGAGATGTGTCACAAAATGCCAATCTAAAAATAGACAGGCTTTTCTCGGTTGATGTGCTGAAGGCAACAAGTATTGCAGCAGTTGTTTCTTACCACAGTGTTTTTGTTCCTGAATCCACATATCCATCAGTAGCATCAAGCGCCGCCTTCATCGCCGAATGCCTTACCCTGTGCGGTGACAATGAAAGATAGCAAAACTGATATCAGCAAGAAAGCCATCTTTCATTAGCTGACTCTTGTTTTGGCGTAGATGCTTGCTTCCCGCTTAGGGCAAAACAACAATATCCAGACAACAAGAGCATTATTACTTAGTCAAATCGTCAGCGCTTACACGTACATACCATTTCTCCATTTCGTCACTTGATACTTAAAACTACTAAAATTAATAGACCTCTTGCAAAAATATTTTATGGTATGATGTTGGGTTTTGTCGCTTGAATCAATCTACTTATGCGATACGAGCAAACAAAAAAGTTATCGAATCGGCAGTTCAAACGTTTGGTTGGGGTGCAACAACGCACGTTTGATGAAATGATTAGGGTGTTAAAAGATGCAGCTAGTTTGAAGCAAACACGAGGTTATCCAAACAAGTTAAGCTTGGTCTTCCAAGCTTTAGTTTGCTTACAATATTGGCGGGAATACCGAACTTACTTCCACATTGCTAGTGACTGGGAAATATCAGAATCAACGGTTTGCCGGATAGTACATTGGGTTAAAACTACATTAATCAGTTCTGGGAAGTTTCGTTTAGGAGGAAAAAAGTCCTTGTTGATCTGATCACAGAAACCGAAAACGGCTGTGATGGATGTAACGGAAAGTCAAATTGAACGTCCCAAGCACGGGCAAAAACGCTTTTATAGTGGTAAACAAAAACGACATACTCTCAAATCTCAATTGATAATTGACCTAACAACCCAAGAAATTCGTTGCATTGTAAACGGTTCTGGTCGCAAACATGACTACAAGCTATTTGTAGATAACCCAAGTTGCCAGTTACAAAATCAGACTGGTGAACTGGTGTCAAAAAGGCA
>NZ_CAXTNP010000418.1:0-4791 GCF_964245575.1 uncultured Nostoc sp.
CGTAAATCAAGCTACCATTTTAAAACTTGCAAAAGCCTTGATATACAAAACTTTTGACTTTTGAGAGCCAGTTGCTTCTCTTCTTTACGAGACGCTGCGCGAACAAGTCGACAGAGAGAGCCGCAAGGGCGCACTGGCTCCTTTTGAATGGGTGACTTCCGCCTTGCGCTACTAGCCTCAAGGCTGCGCGCTAACTTCTTTGTGCAAGCAAGTGGCTATTCAACTTATACCATTTCACCAAATTTATACTGTAAATACGTTTGTAGGGGCATACAGATGTACGCCCCTACACTCAATTCATTTGTTGCAAAGATTTTTGGAAAAGGTATTAAATGGTAAAAAGAGTTTAATTCACTTTCCTCAATCTCTCTATTTGGTAAAAAGAAGCAACTCAAAGATCCTCATCTCAGATTTTGCACCTATATGTAAGTAGCGTCAGGAAGAGTTCTAAAACCTACCCACCGACTATATACTCGGCACTCTTGGACAAAACCCCAATTTTTTGGGTGTAAAAGTTTCCTTTGTAAGATAAAAAAACTCTCAAATTTTAACCCTTATACATCCGTAACTCCAGATATTTCACCAATTATTTACCTGTTGTGGCAAATAATCAAAGAGGGGGAGTAAGATTTTAGGCAAGAGTGAGGTGAGAGTGCAAGATTTGAGTAAGTCAATTTTGGTTGCTTGTTTACTAAACGAACATAAAATTCACTTGTCTAAATTTTTAGTCGTCGTAAACTCGGCATTCAATTGCATCTGGGTTGTCATCACAATACTGTTCAAGAGAGTTTTTTGGCTTGCTTTGGCGCTTGTGGGAAGCTTCGGCTTGCAATTCTTCTACTGCATCCCAAGCAGCAGCACACTCTGGTGAGTTGCTACCGCTAGTATCACAGACAGTACGCGCTTGCTCTACTTCTTCTTGGATTTTCTCTTGAATATCGCCCTTTGCTGTTTCTTGGATGTTGGTCATTGCTTTAGTCTCGTCGTGTGTTGTTAATACTAGTATAGAAAAACTTCAGAAATGGCAGATTTTAGCTTGATTACTAACCATTCTAACCATTCAGCTAATAAGTTAGTACTTTAGCCTATTGATTTATAACCAATACAGTAAACCGCCGCATCTATAATGCATTCATCTTTATTTTTTAAGATTTTGTGGAATCAGTACCATAGATAAACAATCATACAATATATTTAGATGCATCTATTAAAGAATGACAACCCCAGCTTCTTGGGATGGAGGAGACAAAGGGCTGGCGTCAATTCCTGTACGATGCAATTCTTCGCAAAATCAAAAATCAAAACCTACTAGCCCAAAAAGAGAAAGAAGCTCAAAACTCATGGCAGACCAAATGCAGTGGGCAAACGCCCTATCAACCCGTCATTCTTTGGAAGCAGCTGTTACAGATGTGGTGGAACGAGCTGTCTCATCGTTAACAGCACCTGCGGATCTAGGACTGGTATTCATTTCGTCTGCTTTTACGAGTGAGTATTCCCGACTGTTACCCTTGTTAGCTGAGAAACTTTCTGTGCCAGTGCTAATTGGCTGTAGTGGTGGAGGTGCGATTGGGACGACAGTTAACGGAGAAACCCAAGAATTGGAAGCTGAACCAGCTATCAGCTTGACTTTAGCACACCTTCCGGGGGTGAAGGTTCAAGTTTTTCATGTTGTTGCTGAAGAATTACCTGATTTAGATAGTTCTCCAGATGCTTGGGTTGATTTGATCGGTGTGCCAGCATCACCGACACCTCAGTTCATCTTGCTGTCTAGTTCTTTCGCTTCTGGAATCAACGATTTATTGCAGGGGTTGGATTTTGCTTATCCAGGATCGGTGATAGTGGGGGGACAGGCTAGCGGTGGGGGTATGGGTGGTCGTGTTGCCCTTTTTTGTAATGAGACTGAGGGCAAGGAATGCCAAAGCCTGTATCGTGAGGGGACTGTTGGTATAGCTTTGACTGGCAATATTGTTTTGGAAACGATTGTAGCCCAAGGATGCCGACCGATTGGCGAACCATTGCAAGTTACAAAAGCCGATCGCAATATTATTCTGGAATTAGATGAGAAAGTGCCTCTAGTGGTATTGCGAGATTTGATTGCCAGTCTCAGCGAAGAAGAACGGACTTTAGCACAGCACTCTCTGTTTGTTGGTGTGGCGATGGATGAATTTAAACTGGCTTTGCAACAGGGAGACTTTTTAATTCGTGGTATTCTTGGGGTCGATCCAACAGCTGGGGCGATCGCAATTGGCGATCGCGTCCGTCCAGGACAAAGGCTGCAATTCCACCTCCGCGATGCTCAAGCCTCTGCTGAAGACCTAGAATTACTTCTCCAAAGTTATCAAACCCAACGAGAATCTGAACCCTCTGCCGTAGCTGCCTTAATGTTTGCCTGTCTGGGGCGAGGTGAAGGACTGTATGGTAAACCCAATTTCGATTCTGAACTATTTCGGCGCTATCTCAACGATATTCCTATAAGCGGTTTTTTCTGTGGTGGTGAAATCGGCCCTGTTGGTGGCAGAACTTTCTTACACGCCTACACTTCAGTATTTGGAATTTGTCGCCAAAATCAGTTATGAATTAAACTCGTGACTCTGCCTATTTTGGATTTTGGACTTTAGATTAATCCCATACCTTCATGTAAAGGCTTGACCCGGATTTCTCACTTGGGAGAAATCCGGGTTCAGTTTGTAGGCTATTCGCCAAAGTGGGATGCTCGCGTTTTAGCGCCAAATAGCTGTTTGTTTAGCATTTAGCTGTCTTTCTATATTTGCAGATATATATCGAGATAAACGCTCTGAATATTTATATATATACAAATATATTCTTTAGATAGACAAGTTTAAATATTAATTTATACCTTGTATTCTCTAACAAAAAGCTCCATGATTGATTGAGAAAGCACATAGTTATAGGTAAGTTAATAATGCCGATATACTTAACTATTGGTTCTCATTCATAGCAAGAAGATATTTTATATTAATCTGAAATTTATTTATGTCGGAGTTCAATTAGTCCAATGTTAGAAGGATGGATTCAAATTGGATTGACGCTACTAATTGTAGTAGCGATCGCTCCCTTTTTTGGGCGCTATTTGGCGCGTGTCTACCTGGAGCAAAGAACTTTTCTTGACTCAATTTTAAATCCAGTTGAGCGATCGCTTTATTCCTTGGTAGGCGTTCAAACCAAAGAAAACATGACAGGCTGGCAGTATGGGCGGGCAATCCTGTATAGCAACGTCGCAATGGGGTTGCTGATTTTCTTGCTGATCATGAATCAGGGATGGCTACCTCTCAACCCTACTGGAATAGGTGCGCCAACCTGGGACACAGTGCTGCATACTACCATTTCTTTTATTACTAATACCAACCAGCAGCACTATTCTGGTGAAACATACATGAGCTATGGTAGCCAAATGTGGGGGCTTGGTTATCACATGTTTACCTCTGCTGCGACTGGTTTGGCTGTAGGAATTGCTTTTATTCGGGGATTGACTGGTAGACCGTTAGGCAACTTTTATGTAGACCTAATTCGCTCGATTACCCGAATTTTACTGCCTATTTGTATTGTGGGCGGCATTTTATTGATGGCAGCTGGCGTTCCCGAAACTCTGGGGGGTGCAGTTGTATTCCCTACCTTGGAAAATCCGAATATTAGTCAGGCGATCGCTCGTGGCCCTGTTGCTCATTTTGAAATTATCAAGCAATTAGGGGAAAACGGCGGTGGCTTTTTCGCCATCAACTCAGCACACCCCTTTGAAAATCCCAACGGATTTTCTAATTTAATTCAAATTGTGGCGATGCTTTCGATTCCTACATCCCTAATCTACACTTATGGGTTGTTTGCGAACAACACTAAGCAAGCTTGGTTAGTCTACGGTATGGTAGGCGTTCTCTATTTAGTATTTATCATCGTCACTGCCATTGGTGAATATAACGGTAATCCAGCTGTGAATGCACTGCTGGGTAGTCAGCAAGCGAATTTAGAAGGTAAAGAAGTCCGGTTTGGTTGGGCACAATCTGCACTATTTGCAACGAGTACAACTGGTACTATGTGCGGCGCAGTCAATAGTTTACACGACTCCTTTATGCCCAACGGCGGTTTTATTACCCTTTCTAATATGTTCCTGCAAATTATCTGGGGTGGACAGGGTACAGGAACCGCTTATTTGTTTGCTTACCTGATTCTGGCTGTGTTCGCTACAGGGTTGATGGTAGGACGCACACCAGAATTTTTGGGACGCAAGATTGAGAAGCGCGAGGTTGTACTTGCTAGTTTCCTAATTCTGCTGGTTCACCCGATCGCAATTATGATTCCCGCAGGTATCGCCTTGGCATTTGCTGATCAACTATCAGGAATTAGTAATCCGGGTTTTCACGGCTTTGCTCAAGTTATCTATGAATATGCGTCTGCTGCTGCTAACAACGGTTCTGGGTTTGAAGGCTTGGGAGATTCACAACCTTCTCCTTTGGCGATGTCTGCGATGGGCGCACAACCAACTTTAACTGCTTTGTGGTGGAATTTAAGTACCTGCTTTAGTTTACTGGCTGGACGTTATATCCCAATTTTGGGTTTGCTGTTTTTAGCAGATAGTATGTCTCGTAAACAAGCTGTTCCCTTGACGACTGGTACATTGCGAACTGATACCGGACTATTTACAGGCGTTACCGCAGGCGTAATTTTAATTCTAGGCGCACTTACATTCTTCCCAGTGCTGGCATTAGGCCCCATCGGTGAAGCGTTTTTTATTGCTAAAGGTATTGGGTAGGGAGTGGGGAGTGGGGAGTGGGGAGT
>NZ_CAXTNP010000419.1:0-4765 GCF_964245575.1 uncultured Nostoc sp.
GATTGATCTACATGGCTCAGGCGTTTGCCCCGGTACTCAAAGCCAATGGAGGTGGTGTCTTTGTCCAAATCAATTCTGTTGCTTCGCTCAAGGGTTTCCCTGACTCTGCCACTTACTGTGCCTCAAAAGCTGCGGCCTATTCAATCACCCAAGCATTACGAGAACTATTGAGTGAGCAGGACACGCTTGTGCTAAGTGTTCACCCTGGTCCGATTGCCACGGATATGAGCGATGCGGCAGGAATGAGTCAGGTTGCACAGCCACCTGCACTTGTGGCAGACGGGATAATAAAAGCTCTCAAAGCTGGGGATTTTCACGTCTTTCCTGACTCGGTAGCTAAACAAATGGGCGATGCTTATAAAAGCTTTGCCCAAAATGTCGTTGAGGTGTCATCAAGTTAACTAGATTGCCGGGTAATGCTCTAGACAAGGGTATCTGGGTATTAAACAGCAAGCCCAAACTCTTCTCGATTGTACAGATTCACTACTCCTCCTAATTCACCAACACCCCATCCACGCAAGCGATACTCCACTGCGGAAACTTCGCCAGCAGTTTCTTGATCACTATCACCAGCGCTGGCTCACTATCCCAACACTCTTGCAAAAAGTCAAACCCCGGATTCTGCGCTGAATTTACCGCAACGCGTGAGTTTCTGCATCCGCTCCGGTCGCATATTCGACAAAAGCAACAATCGCCTCATACGACCATTTATCAGGATTTGGCACGGGCGCGGCGGAAGCTTCTCTACCAGACGCTGCGCGAACACCCTCATCAACTGCTTTGACTTCTACACTCGAAAAAATAAGTTGTACAAATTTTATCTGAAATAGTTTTTGAATCTAGCTTTCATATAAAAAGTATTCAAGTTATTTTTACACAACTCTTAAAGTGAGTCCACATTTACTGGTCATAGTTTTATTTTTATCTGGACTAATGCAATCTCTTAAAAATAAAAGAATTTTAACTATATTTGTCCTTGAATAATCTTCGTCAATTCAGTACGGCTGCGGTTCGCTTCTGACCGAAAAGCTATACAAAAGATGACTCCTATCAGCATAGGATAACTCAGAGATAATGCAGCCATGTGATAAGGCATAGCACCTGCCAATATTCTGGAAACAACTGTACTATACCAATGAAAAAGGCAAAGTCCTAAAAACGCCATCACAAAAGAATGTGTATTCATTTGTACATGAATCACCGTCTGGTGGGGTTCTACTTCAAATCGACCTCGAATCGTTAATACAAGTGAGTTGCGGTCATGGATTATACGGCTGATTTTAAAACCTGACTTAGAAATGCTTCCTTGATAAGGGGCATGTTTTTGAGAAAATCTAAATGTTTTGGTAGGTTCAACTTTGGCGTTTAGTCGTTGCAGAACTATAAGCAGTGAATCAGGTGTCAAAATTGTAAAACTTTCGTAGGGTAATACTTTCATCTTGATTGAGGTTGCTGACTGAGAATAAAACCTTGATATTTATCAATACCTTTGCCGAAATAAGAGCCGAGAAAAATTTGGGCAAAAATAGCAAAATCACCCAGACATGAGCGTTTAGCTCAACATCGGAGATTGGAGGCTATAATTAGGCTATTAAGTCTTCACCCAAAAACTCAAGTTTTTCGCAAAAGATTGAAAATTTTACAAAACTTTACTTTATAAAGTTCTCAAGCCATCGCTCTCCTAAAAATGCTTGAGCAAGTGAGCGAATCATTAGCTCACTGCCTGCCTGTGTGAAAAATTTCATTTAGTTAAATATCTGCACTAGCTGATTGCTGCTGAGGAGATCATATTGCGATCGCTACTCGTCCCCACATCAACATGAAGCACGCTAAATGCTAAATTTTATTTAGCCACCTAGTAGTCTGCCAAGTCAACAATGCATGGTGGTTAGCTCTTGAGCAGAGGGGCAGAGGGGCAGAGGGGCAGAGGGGAAAGAACTTGGTATAAGCCTCTCCCCTGCTCAAGAGCTCCCCTGCTCCTCTGCTGACCTCCACCCAGCAGGAGTTTTCTTTTTCTTATGTGGTTCTGGTCTGCCGATTCAGTAAAACAAGAATTATTTGATTTGTATGCTCCAGCCCTGCAATCGCTGGGCGTAAATTTCAGTGACGAGCAACTTCAAGACACTCTAGAAGCATCAAGCTTAAGTTTAGAAGATGCTTTCAGGAGCGCAATCGTTTATATACTCTGGCTCGAAGAAAACCTGAAGCCGATCTATCCGACTGCGACACTAATCGAGGCATTGGCAAATCAATGGCGCACCAAGTACTGGAAGCCGGAGTATTTAGAACTTGAACAATTGCTCTCCCCCGGAAAGCGCTGGTGGAGGGCAGCAGTGGATATGTGGGGTTACGACGAGCGTAATCAACTGGTTGCAGATATATTTTATGACCACGGTCAGGAATTTATCAAGTTCCGAAATGGGAAAGAAATTCTAGTTGACACTGCTTATAAATGGGGATGGGAGCGAGTTGCAGATTATGCGTCCCCGTTTTCAGAAAGTAATTCGTCGTTGCGCGGTATCAATGCAAGGGAATCTTGATCTACAACCGTTAAGCAGCAATCGCTTTAGCTGCACGCTATTCTGAGACAGTGTGATTTTTACCTCTCCCAATCAACCAATACCCCATCCACAATCGCAATTCCCCACTGTGGAAACTTCGCCAATAGTTTTTTAACGACAATTTGCAAAGCAGGGTCATCATTCCAGCACTCTTGCAAAAACTCAAACCCCGGATTCTGCCCCGAATTTCCCGCAAGTTTGAGTTTCTGCATCCGCTCCGGTCGTAGATTCGACCTTGCGACAATCGCCTCATGTGACCACTTTTCAGGATCAGGGACAAGCGCGGCAGAACCTTTACCCTCATTATCTGCTTTGATTTCTACACCCGAAACTGAGTTTTCAACCATCAACGGAGTAGGATTACTCTGTTCTACTTCCTCCTGTGTTTGATTAGCGATCGCAGAATTTAAAGGTTTTTCACTTTGAGCAACGGGCGCGGCGGAAAAAGTACCTTCATGAAAGTCTTTCGCCTCAATACTACAATCCTGGTTTTTAGCCAACAATGAAGCAGACTGACTCGGTGCATCATCCACAAGCGCTAGCGTCGTGCAGTCCATTGCCACAGGCAAGTCTTTCTCTTTCTCTGACACGCTTTGAACAAACTGAGGCGAAGCGCCCCCCAAGGGCGCACTCGCCGTCTCCTCCTCACGCGAATTTCCTGTAAGCGTGTCAGAGATACACCTCACAAACTCAAATGATGAGTTTGTGAGGTGTTTCTGAGCAGTTCGTGAGGTTTCCTGAAACCCTTGCTTTGACTGACTTTTACCTAAAATAGATGCTTTATACGAAGCACGCATTTCTTCAGAGCCAGCATCTATCTCTGAAATCTCAGCATTTGATTCTCGTTTTTCAGCATCTGGTTCTTGTTTTTCCGAATTAGCTTTCTCCCAAAATTCCTTCATCCGACTACCATGCAAATTTTTCACCATCCAGCTAGCTGTTTCTCGGCCGTCTTGAATCGACTTGTCGGGTTTGAAAATGAATAGCCCACTGTCAGATAGAATTTTCTTTGCAGAGATAAAAGTACTGTACCCCAAAGCAGAAGTTAGAGGCATCCACCGAGAACCATAAGGGTCAGCCGTCCAGCACTCCTGCCATAGCTGATTCACTGATGGTTTTTGCTGCGATGCCCACAGCATATCTTCGATGGGAATAATCACATGAAGCCGCTTATATGGTGACTGTGGTTTAGTGGCAGCAGCCTTTTTGGGCTTGGGTCTGGTAATAGTTGCGGTCATTCTAAAATCTCCTGTTTTTGTTGACGCACCAAATTTCCCCTACAGCGATTGCAGGGTTTGGTACTTGTATTTGGTTGTCTAAAAAATCACCAAAATACTAGAAGTTTATTGAGGTTGCCAGAATCGCAACTCATCTCGGAAATACCTGTCAGTCTTTTTTGATTGCTCCTTCCAGTGATCCCAAGCCACTATCACCTCATCTCCTAATTCTTCTACTACCTCACCTCTTTCCACATACAAAGTGCGGTATGGGTCAGCGTGAGCAACTATAGAACCGATGCCAATAGTGTCTGGTTGAGAGGATGCGTTCTGGAGAACAGTGATTAAATCAGTCTCTTGGGTGGTCAATTCCGCCCAAGAGACTGATTTAATCACTTCGTACTCTTGCGCCACTGCACAAAAGTCTTCCCATGTACACCCAGGTTTAGCCAGCACTGCCCTAATGTCACTAATCGCCTGGGGAAGCATTTCTAGTTGCTCGGCTCGATATGCGATCGCAATTGGTGTTGGCTCACTTCCCAAAATTATGGCCGCCGCTTCAAGCGCTTGGGTGTTGTTCATAGCGTTGGCGAGATTCTTCAAAGCCATGCCCATCAGCCGCAGACATTCTTGGGCATTCTCCTTGGGTGGCTCAACAGCCAGCGATCGCAGATCAATGGTTTTCTCTAGGGCAAGTTTGACCTGCTTGTTCAACGCTTTAGTCGTTTGCTGGGTCATGGTATTCCCCCATTCTTGAGAAGAGCGCTGTTGAACCGCGTTTTCTAATTCTTGAATGCGCTGCTGGAGTTGTTGGTTTTCAATTTCCAGCTTTTTCAATCCCTCCATCTCATCCAGCCGTTCCTGCAACTGGATGTTTTGCTCCCTTTGTTGCTTGTACAGGTTTTGCAGAGATTGAATTTGCTTAATTACTTGTTCTTCTGCTCTGGCCGATACTTCTGCTTGTAGCCCAATTCTCAATTCCTGCTC
>NZ_CAXTNP010000420.1:0-4754 GCF_964245575.1 uncultured Nostoc sp.
CTTATTAATTGTATATTTTATTTTCTGGAAGTCCCTAAAGTCGCAGTTGGTTTAGAATCTCAGGTAAATGAAAAACATTTGTGGTGTGGTCGAAAAGTTAAAGTAATAGATGGTTCTACTGTATCCATGCCAGATACACCACTTAATCAACAAGAATATCCTCAACCAAATAGTCAAAAAACCGGGTGCGGTTTTCCTCTTGCTAAGATTGGTGTGCTGTTTAGCATCGCCACTGGTGCGGCTATCGCTCTTGTAATTGATATTTTTAACACTCATGATATCAAATTAGCAAGAAGACTGTACTCCTTCTTATCTCCTGGTGATGTGCTATTAGGAGATAGAGCATTTTGTGCTTATGCTGATTTATTTCAAATAAAAACTTTAGGTTGTGATGCTGTATTTCGCAAGCATCAAAGTCGTAAAACTCAAATGCGTCGAGGGAAGATTGTTGGCGATTGTGATAAATTTGTGACTTGGAGCAAACCGAAACAATGTCCCCAAGGATTAAGTCAAGAGGAATTTAACTCTTTACCAGATAGATTAATAGTCAGGGAAATTTATTTCTATATTTTTATCCCTGGCTTTAGAACGGAACAGGTGAGTCTAATTACTACTTTACTTGATACTCAGGCTTATTCCACTTTAGATATTACAAGTCTTTATCAAGAACGTTGGGATGTCGAAATTAATTTAAGGCATCTTAAAACTACATTGGGGATGGATATATTAAGAAGTAAGACTCCGGCAATGGTACGTAAAGAAATTTGGGCTTTTTTATTGGCTTACAATCTGTTACGGACTTTGATGTGGTCGGCTGGCAATAGTTATGGTGTCTCACCTTTGAGGTTATCATTACAGGGAACGCGGCAACATTTTCATAACTTTATTTCTCAGCTAATTACCGCTACTACCAGCGAACGGCATCAGATTTATCACACTTTGCTAAAAGTTATTGTCCATAAAGAAGTACCCTTAAGACCAGCACGAAGTGAACCGAGAGTCAGAAAACGTCGCCCTAAATTTTATCCGTTAATGCAAGAACCGCGCAACTACTATCATCACAATTTAAAAACTGCTTGAGTCCGAATAATACATATATATACATAAATTGTTGAGCCAAGGAATATAATTATTTAGTTCGCGGAAATATTACGCGAATAATGCAATTCTTTTTTCTCTACCTATTCAAGTTTATCTCTCTATCTCTCAAACCCATTACTCAACTTGCTTTCGGCTTATCTTAGTGCCATTTGGACATAAGCGATTTATGACCGTCGATACCTTGGGGTTGGTTTTGAGGGTTTTAGTCACCGCAGCCAATGTTGGTGAGCGAGAAGGAGTAAAACGAGTTCTAAAACGGGTCACAGCAATTCGCTTTTTCCTATTCGCAATTCGCTTTTTCACTCCCCACAACTGAAGTTGGGGGCTTGAATATTATACTTCTTGCATAAGTCGGGAAAAGGGGAAAGGGGAAAGGGTAAAGGTTTTGTATTGTCCCCTTCCCCAATAACCATGAGTCCCTTTTCCCAACTCTTGCAAAAAACACTTTTGCAAGAGGTCTATTGATACTACGTGTTTTGTTTGTTTTCATAATTGAAATTAGGGGCTTGTACCCTAAATGAATCAATTATCAATTACGTCCGCAATTGCGAATTGCGAACTGCGAATTGCGAATTGTTCGGTCAAACAGTCCAATCATTTGGTCTCTCGTTTGACTACTATCTGGGTAGATTGTGGTAATGATTACGAACCTTTCATGCAGTGGGTGATGAATTTTTGTTGTTGGATTGTACAGGTAGTGCTGCGATCGCAAGAGGCTAAAGGTTTCATCTTGCTCAAAAAACGTTGGGTTGTAGAGCGGACTGCGGACTTTTAGTTGGCTGATGGGATGTCGCCGATTAGTTCGAGACTATGAGTTATTGCCTGCAACATCTGAGACTTTTATTCATCTTGCCATGATACGCATTATGGTTCAGCGATTAGCATAATTTTTAACCTATAAAAACTTTTCAAACATCCTCTTAAGTCTCCCAAAATTAGCTAAATTACGATTCTTCAAACAGGCGATCACCTTTATGCAAGCGATCAGCAATTTGATAGATTTGCCCTTGCGATCGCATTGTGGGCGCGTGTGCTGCTAAATAACGAGCAGCAGCAACTAGTACATGGATACCAGCAGGAGTCTCACTTAAGAGCGAGTATTGTCTAAAAGCTGCTTCCATTTCCTGAATCACATGAAACTCACGATTTTCCCGCAGCATCAACTTACCCAACATTGCCATCAGTCGCTTAACCGAGCCACCACTATACAAATAATCTGCCACTAACTGACCTGTCTGATTTACTTGTTGTTGGTGATTTAATAAATCTGGTAGTTGCTTGAGCAATTCTTCAGGATTTTGAGCAGAGTCTTTTGGTTCTGGGAGTCTTGCTGGTGGCACATTCAAAAAACGATTCAGATATACACTCATGGCAGCATCAAACACACTTCGTAGTAATTCTAGCGTTGGCACTCGTCGTAATCCTTGATGCACTGCATTGGCAAAAGTGAACGGATGGTGCGCTGAATTCCAGTCGCCAAAGTCGTTGTTAGTGTGGAAGCGAGCTACCCGAAGTGCTGCTGCGTAAGTAACTACACCTGCCAATTGTTCTTCAGTACAACCAGCTTCCAAAGCAGTCAGAAGAGAGTTGGTAATTGCCTGTGGATCTTCCCCTAACAAAATCGGCACTAATTCCTCCTGACCTGACCAAGTTCCTTGTCGAGGTCGTCCTGTTGCCAAAGCCATAGGTAACTGCTCAAAGGCAGATTTCAGAATTCCTACTAAATCCACAGGGTAGCACCAGGAATTGGATTCTTCCATGCGGTCAGCAGTTGCTAAACCAGAAACTAGACTCGCCAAAACTGACTCTGCCGCTTCCCAATCAACGGCATCCAGGGCTTCCAGTGCCTTATTAATGAAGTCGAGTACATGACCCCTATCGATGTAACAGTGGTCTGTGGCAGATGTGAACAGCATGTCTGCAATCTGCTGAGAATTAGCTCCCGCCCGAATTGCAGATATCAGACATCTCTCTGCTGCTTCACTATCACGCACCTCAATAAACTGGCAAAACCAGCATTTGAGGGTACTGAAGTCAACGGTAGAATCAGGCAATGGATGAACTACAAAATGGGGCGGCGCTCCAGCGCTATCACTAGCGACTGCTGAAAGTCCTTGGAAAAGGGCGCGGGGTTTGTCTTCTGCATCTAGATAAGGCAGCAAATTCATCATGCAAGTATGGATGGTTAAGCCTGTACTCCAGCCTGCTTTATTATAACGTGTGCCAAATTCCAGTCCCACCTGAAATGGTTCGGTAAAATCTGCCCCCATGTCTAGTAATGCGATCGCTGATTTGGCAATAACTAACGAAATATTCTGTTCTAAACCATCCTGAAGACGTTGGCTGTGGTGGGCATACAGGTTAACTAGGGGATCTAAATTTACCCAAACTTCCTCATCGCGTATTTCTACACCAAAACAGGGAACATCATCTGCCCAAGAGTCAAATGTTCCGCCACTAGCGAGATCGAAACGCGCATAGTGCCAAGGGCAAGTCACAATGCCATTTTTGCAAGTGCTTTCGTGGAGGGGAAAGCCCATATGAGGACAACGATTATCAATTGCATAGACTTTATTGTGTGAGTAAAACAGAGCAATAGTATGTTTTTCGCTGCGAACTAATAAACTACCTGCTGCTTGAACATCTGCAAATTTAGCAACACGGATGTATTTGCCTCTATGGATTAGGGCTGTAAATTTTTGAATCATTTCAGTTTTCCACAAAAGTGATGTAAAAACTCCTACTCGCACCCTGGCGAACTTTCTAACGGTTTGAGCAACGATGCAATTGTAATTTTTGTTAACTGGTAGGGCATTTAGGAAAAAGGTGATTGGTGACGACAATGTAACAAGGCGTAACACCACTGCATTAAGACAATTGACAAAATCGTTACTTACGACTAGAACCAATGCGAATTCTATAAGCCTCAATGCATTAAGGGAGCAACGCAATTTTGTGAAATAGGGTTTTAATTCTCAGTTACATAGCCAGATTCTCAATAAAAACAGCTATCTCGCTGCGATGCCTGCGGCAATCGCTGAGCGGCTGGTGAGCGGAGTCGAACCATGCCGTACCACTTCGTGGAAGCAAGCGACGCGCAGCGTCTCCAAGAGTTGGTGGGCGCAGCTGCGGCACTATCAAACAGGCAGTTTATACCCCTAATTTTTAGCACCTCACTTTGGAGCGTTGCTCATGTGCATTAACTACAAGCACATAATCAAGGCTTGAGGCGATCATTGAATGAAATAGTCATCTCTTTTCAGCAAAGTTTAGATTTCCCAGCCTTTTAGTTCGGCGTTTCGAGTTCTGAGCATCAAGTTCCAAGATAAAAGCTCGGCGTTTCGAGTTCTGAACTTGAACCATGAGACTCAAAGGTGGAATGATGAAGTTGAAAAGGCGATGTCTACGATGGTCACTGAGCTTTGTCGAAGTGCGGGCTACGCCTACGCACCATTTCCCCCAATCCCCGATGAGTGCCCGAGTCCCCCACTCCTGAGAGGACAAGAGTTTTAGCCTCCTTTACCTTGATTTACATAGGTTGTTTTTCTTGTACTGACTTACTTAATAAATAAAAAAATAGGAGAAGTGTGAAAATGCCAAACTTTTATCCTATACCTTGCTTCTAATAAACATACTGATAGTAAGTGATTTAT
>NZ_CAXTNP010000421.1:0-4745 GCF_964245575.1 uncultured Nostoc sp.
GGGGAATGGGGAATGGGGAGCAGGGGAAGAATAACTATTAATTATTGACTAATACTTCGACTTCGCTCAGTACAAGTGCCCAATGACCAATGACTAATGACCAATGACTAATGACTAATGACTAATCCAATAGAAGTCCGCAATCCTCGAACTGGCAAATTTGACTACGTAATTATCCCGCCGCCTCCCAGGCTGCTGGCACAGCAATGTAAGCGCACCCGCAGGGCGCAAGTTAGCTGGCAGAAACTAGGCTTAGAGGGGAGAATTGAAGCCTTACAGCAATGGAAGCAAGCGATATTATCAGGGCGCGATCGCTTAACGGAGGCTTTGGTAAATGATACAGGAAGATTATCTACCTCTGTATTGGAAATAGACTCCTTCCTCTCTAGCATCGATCGCTGGTGTAAGTTAGCGCCGGAATTGCTACAAGACTCTGCCAAAAACACAGCAATTCCATTTATCGCTTTGCAACAAACATCCGTTCCTTATCCCCTAGTTGGGGTAATTAGCCCGTGGAATTTTCCACTGTTACTATCAACTATTGATACCATTCCGGCATTACTGGCGGGTTGTGCTGTCATTGTTAAACCCAGTGAAATTGCTCCCCGCTTCGTAGCACCACTGAAAACAGCAATCAGCACCGTTCCTGAATTGCGTGACGTATTAACTTTTGTTGAAGGAGCAGGCGAAACTGGATCTGCTTTGATTGACAATGTAGATTTGGTGTGCTTTACAGGCAGTGTAGCAACGGGGCGAAAAGTAGCAGAAGCGGCTGCTAAACGGTTTATTCCGGCTTTTTTGGAATTAGGAGGAAAAGACCCTGCGATCGTTTTAGAATCTGCCAATTTAGAATTAGCAACCTCAGCAATATTGTGGGGTTCGGTCGTCAACACCGGACAGTCATGTTTATCAATTGAGCGAATTTATATTGCTGAATCGATATTTGAAAAGTTCTACCATCAATTAGTAGCTAAAGCCCATCGTCTTCAACTAGCCTACCCCACAGTCGAAAGTGGAGAAATTGGCCCCATCATCGCCGAAAGACAAGCAGCAATTATTAGCAACCATCTGCTAGATGCAGTCGAAAAGGGAGCAGTAATTCACTGCGGCGGTGTAATTGAAGACTTAGGTGGGGGTTGGTGGTGTCGTCCGACAGTTCTCACCCAGGTTAATCATTCCATGAAAGTGATGACCGAAGAGACGTTCGGCCCCATTATGCCAATAATGCCTTTTTCCACAGTAGAAGAAGCAGTGTCTTTAGCGAATGACTCAATTTATGGATTGAGTGCTGCTGTCTTTGCCTCCGAAGCCGAAGCCTTAGAAGTTTCCCAGCAGATAGATGCAGGTGCTATTAGTATCAACGATGCTGCACTTACCGCCCTCATGCACGAGGGAGAGAAAAACGCCTTCAAATTTTCTGGTATGGGAGGGTCACGCATGGGTGCAGCCGCGCTGAAACGGTTCATGCGAAAAAAAGCTATTTTGGTAAAAACTAATGCTACTAATGACCCTTGGTGGTTTGATAATGAAGCATAAATACTGTCGTCAACAAACAAAAGGGCAGTTTTTAAGAGCAGTGTAGTGCATCGACTCACAATGCGATTGTATCGACTTACAATGTTAATGCTAACATTCAGCAGTTTTTGTAGAGTAAGCACTTTACCTGCTCAAACGGTTATTTTTAGCTTGTGTTGTCTGCTTTAACTCAGTTGTTGAGAGGTGAATTGCAATGTCAAATATTCGAGAAGGAATGCCCGTACTTGTCCGTCATGAAGGAGATTGGGTAGGAACTTATACAGTAATTGATACAGCCGGAAAAATCCTCGACAAGTATGAGTCTCACTTAACTTGTCAATTTCCAGAAAATGGCCCTGATCCCTACTACCAAATCAATCGCTATAAATGGTCTGATGGTAAACAAGAAGAGTATGAATTTCCAGGAAGCTATAAAGATAATAAACTCTGGTTTGACACCGATCGCATCCAAGGGAAAGCTTGGGAAGCTGATGATTCAATTGTGATTTTGTGGTTTAGTTATAAAACAAACCCAGAGATGAGCTTATATGAAATGATCTACATTAGTCCTGACAATAACAATCGTGCCCGCACTTGGCATTGGTTTAAGAACAACCAAATTTTTCAACGCACCTTAATTCAAGAAGAACGGCTAAGATAGTAATTTCTTCGCTCAAAGATAATCACTTATTATTCTCCGTCCGCGCAGGCGGACTACCCTGCGGTAAGCCGCAAAGCGTCTATGTTTGTGTAGCCACGATTTCCGTTAGGCTTTCATCTCAAATTTAAACTTAGTAAGGTACACGCATGGCCAAAGGTGACAAAATAAACTTTTCTACTCCTAGCGGTTTCCCAGAATTTCTGCCTAGCGAAAAGCGTCTAGAATTATATTTGTTAGATATCATCCGTAGAGTTTTTGAAAGCTATGGATTTACGCCCATTGAAACACCTGCTGTAGAACGTTTAGAAGTGCTGCAAGCTAAAGGAAATCAAGGCGACAATATCATCTATGGCATTGACCCCATCCTGCCACCAAATCGGCAAGCCGAGAGAGATAAATCAGGCGAAACTGGTTCAGAAGCAAGAGCTTTAAAGTTTGATCAAACAGTTCCATTAGCAGCATATATTGCCCGTCACCTGAATGAGTTAACCTTTCCCTTTGCCCGCTACCAAATGGATGTAGTTTTCCGTGGTGAGCGAGCGAAAGATGGGCGTTTTCGTCAGTTTCGTCAGTGCGATATTGATGTAGTTGCTCGTCGTGAACTCAGCTTGCTCTATGATGCTCAGATGCCTGCAATTATCACTGAGATATTTGAAGCAATAAATATTGGTGATTTTTTGATTCGCATCAATAATCGTAAAGTTCTTACAGGTTTTTTTAAGTCAGTAGGAATTACTGAAGATAAAATTAAATCGTGTATTGGTATTGTTGATAATCTAGAAAAAATTGGTGAGAGTAAAGTAAAACAAGAATTAGAGAAGGAGGGAGTTTCAGGAGAACAGACTCAAAAAATTATTGATTTTATTAAAATAGATGGTTCCGTTGATGAAGTATTAGATAAACTTAAGCATCTCGCTCAAAGTCTGCCTGAAACCGAGCAATTAAGCCTGGGAGTTAACGAATTAGAAACGGTAATTACAGGCGTGCGTAATCTCGGAGTTGCCGAAAAACGTTTCTGTATTGATTTATCCATTGCCCGTGGTCTTGATTACTATACTGGTACAGTTTACGAAACAACCTTATTAGGACATGAAGCTTTAGGTAGTATCTGTTCTGGTGGCAGATATGAAGAATTAGTCGGGGTATTTTTGGGTGAAAAAATGCCTGGTGTAGGCATTTCTATTGGCTTAACTCGCTTAATTAGTCGCTTGTTAAAAGCTGGTATTCTTAGTACCTTAGCTGCTACACCAGCCCAGGTGATGGTAGTGAATATGCAAGAAGATTTAATGCCAACTTATTTAAAAGTTTCGCAACATCTGCGTCAGGCTGGAATTAATGTCATCACTAATTTTGATAAGCGTCCCCTGGGTAAACAATTTCAGCTAGCCGATAAACAAGGAATTCAATTTTGTGTAATTATTGGTTCCGAGGAAGCAGCAGCGCAAAAGTCTTCGCTGAAAGATTTGAAAACAGGTGAGCAAGTAGAGGTGCTATTAGTAGATTTGGCTGAGGAAGTTAAAAGAAGGCTTGCCTAATAAACGTTGATAATAATATAAACTGCAAAAATTTAAATCCACGTTCTTAAGTGCGATCGCAATACACTTCACCAAAGCTACGATCAGCATGAATCTCAATCACTAGATTAACAATCAAGCAAAAATATATGACAATTCTCAACGCTCGTAATTTATCCTTAGAAGAAGTTCAGCGTCTGTTTGGCTTTCAAGAACAATACAGTGATTCATTTTCTAACTACTTATCTCTGGAACCTCTCACGGAATTAGAACAGCAGGAACTTCTGCAAATTAGAAATGACTTTCGACGCTATCTTACAGCAGGTAAAGTTTCTGAAGGTCAGGTAAAGTTTCTTGCAGTTGCCCCATTATTAAGATTAGCTGGTTTTTATCGCTATCCTATCGAGATTCTTTTGGAGGAGAATATTGCTGATATTGAAGTTGAAGATGAAGATATCAAAATTAAAGGAAGATTTGATATTTTAGCTGTTAGTAAAGCTAAACAGACAAAACCTCAAACATATTTTTGGGTACTGTTAATTGAATCTAAAAATAGTCAGATTGATATATCAACGGGTTTATCTCAGCTACTCACATACTCTTATAAAAATTTAGATAATCAAAAATCAGTTTGGGGATTAGTGACAAATGGTAGAAGTTATCAGTTTGCCTATATTGAACAAGGAAATCCCCCTATTTATTATCTGTTACCAGAATTAAATTTAATGGAAACAGAGCGTTTAAGTCGGTTGCTACAAGTTTTAAAAGCAATTTGTCAGCTTTAAGAAAAAATATATCGCATGGTAAGGATTATTTAAGCGATCGCTTTTGTATGTAATCAACTTTGACCTCTCTCCAAACCTCTCTCCTCTTAGGAGAGAGGCTTTGAATCTTACTCCCCTTCCCTCATAGGGAAGGGGCTGGGGGTTAGGTCTGTATTAAACTCAACTACAAGCTACATCCACGAGTATCAAAGACTCATTGACAAAGCTCTGAGGTTTATCAACGAAGCTTTGAGGTTCATCAACGGAGTTCAAAGACTCATTCACGAGTAT
>NZ_CAXTNP010000422.1:0-2352 GCF_964245575.1 uncultured Nostoc sp.
GTTGATCGTGCTAATAGCCGAATAATTAGTTATTAGCCCAATATATAATAAAATATATTGGATTTTATTTTCTAATTATTTGGATATTTTTGTCATGAAAGAATTTTGATTTTTCATGAAAGAATTTTGATTTTTGATGATTTCACTAATTCATTGGCTACTTTAAAGCATATTTTCCCTCGCTATTTTATATATTTAAGAAGCTTGAATTGCCGTAAAGAAAAGGAAGAAAATCCGCAGCAAGCTATCATATAAGCTTCTTTCTCTGGGTGTCTGGGCGATCGCAGACCAAATTGACTAATGCAGATTCACAGAAATAAAGATACCATATCACCAAACACAATACAGTAAGTGGGCGTAAATAATTAAAGGTTTGTAGTAAACGCCCCCAGCCCGATTTTAAGGTCTGAAGCCCTTACTACGAGTCAATTTAACTAATTTTACATTACGTAACATAGTTTAATTTATTCTTGCCCACTTCCTGATCCTGAGTCTACCACGTTTAAAAACCGGGTTACTCTAAATACTTCTGCTACTTTTTCATCTCCTAGTTCCAAAACCTGCTGTAATGGGCTTAATTCCTTGCCAATCTCCTCTGTGAGCCAGTACTCGTGCTAAATTGCTTGAGTCAGTACTACTCGTACTGCTTATATATACATGTTTTACCTATCTGTATCAGGCTAAATCTTTAAGAATATATTACAAATCAAGTTATTCTGATTACTGCTGACTCATCTATTAAGTGTTATCTCCACCTATACAGCAGTCCTAAATTATTCGTAAAAACAAGATCCCTGGCAACTTTTACGAAGCCGGGGATCAAGTTTTGTCACAGATGATTTAGAAAAGTTGCAACTAAGCGTATTCGCGTCAGGATTGGTGCCCAGAGTGATGGGAGCTACTTTACCTCCCACCACACCTAAAATGATTGAACTCGTCATTTAATTCGTGGGACTAGAGGGTTTAACCTGATTTCGCATTGTTTCAAAGCTGAAAGCAGCCGCGCCAAAGGTTACTAACAACACTCCCAGAATTTGTATAATATCCAAATTTTCTTGAATAATTAACCCAGCGAAAATCACGGTTAAAACTGGGATGGTACCACCAATGAGCGCCGATCGCGAGCCACCTAGTTTACTAATACCAACATTGTTCAGCAAATAGCCTGCAAGAGTCAACACACCTAAAATAAATGCGCTTAAAACCAGTTCCAGCATCTTAGAGGGATCAACTACCAAGTTCCAATCACTTGGTAAAGGTAGCATCAAGCAGATAAAGCTCAACAGCAACATGGTGGCGAAGTTAATTAAAGTAAAAGTCACAGGATGCAGTTTGCTAGCACAAACCCGCGTCAGAATTATGTAGGCTGCAAAAGCCACACCCGAAAGAATAGCGGCACTGCTTCCCATTGAAGTATTACCCATACCTGGGTTGGGAGAACCTCCTAAAACCAACAATTCACCGCAGCAAATCGCAGCGATCGCACTGATGCGAAATGTGGTAGGGCGATCACGAAACAGAAACCATGACAATAAACCACTAACCATCGGATAGATAAAGAACAGTGCGATCGCCATTCCAGTTGTGACTTGAGCGATCGCAATGTATATGAGAACCTGAGACAAAAACAAAAAGCAGCCACTCACAACTGACAACAGCAAAATCTGCTTGGTAGCTGCATTAGCAGGTGTGGGATTTCCTCTAACTGAGTTAGCCAAGTTTTCTAAGTCTTGCCACATGGTTGGGTGTAGTATCGGAGACAACAATACCAACAGTGGTACTACTACCATAAACCGTAGGGTCAAAATTAAGAAAGTATTGCCCAAAGTCGGCGGCAGCAAGCGCTCTACCTCTAATACTCCAAAAATCTGGGAACCTTCGTGGAAAATTATCTTGATGGCTACGTTGTAAAGCGACGATAGCACTGCCGATAAGACAATCAACAATAAACCGATTTGGAGCGACGATAAACCAGAGGAATTGCGCGATCGCGATTGTGGAGGTTTTGCTTCTGGCTGCGGCTCTAGCGCAGTAGAAGGCGGGTATTTAGTTTTGCTCGGTGAGACGTTCCTGCGGAGGAGAGAAATTGATTCAGCAGCGTTTCTCCTTCGTGAAGGTTGTATTGCTTCCGGCTGTGGCACAGATACAGTCGGAGGTTCTGATGTCGTTTCGTTTTCCGATAAGTCCTTATTGAGGACAGAAATTGGTTCAGCAGCGTTTTCCTTTAGTGGCGGAACTACAACAGCATTCGGCTCTGATTTAGTTTCCGTTTGGGACAAGTCTTGGCTGGGGACAGAAATTGGGTTCGCGGCGTTTTCTCTAACAACAGTCGGCTCTGATGTCGTTTCCCTT
>NZ_CAXTNP010000422.1:2452-4733 GCF_964245575.1 uncultured Nostoc sp.
GCGGCGTTTTCTCTAACAACAGTCGGCTCTGATGTCGTTTCCCTTGGTGAAAATTTATTAGCGATGGGGGAAATTGGCTCAGAGGAATTTCTTACTACTTTGCCAACCTGTGGCGAGGATGTTTCAAAAGAACTGTTTTTTTCTGGCTCGGGAAATTGCAAAACAGTAGGTGTACCTGCTGTCGCTGGTTTGCGTGAAGCTTCTTCTATAGTTTTTTCTAGTTCTCCATGCAAGCGATTAACAAACTCCGCCAAAATCGTTTCCCCTTGCTGCTGCTGGCTGTACATCCGTGACAACTGTTGGGAAAGATTACTTTGATAGTTCTTCAGTTCCTGTTGCAGCGAGTTAAAGGTAACAGTAACGGTATCATCCAAGCTGTCAAACATGTGTTCGACTTTTTCATTGATTTCACCTACTACATTGCTGCTTACTTCAGCGGACTTAAGCGCAGCTTGATCGTAAGACTTGCCCTCGATGTTTTGGTTAGCTAAAGTTGCCAGAGAGGATTGCAGTTGTGAAGATATATGTTTTGCCAGAACTTCTGCCAGTTGCCGAATTAACACTTGCTGCTCAGTAATTTGGCGCACTTGTTGTAAATGCTCTTTTTGCTCTAGCAAGCTTTGAATGTCATCAGATAACCGATTTTTTTCTGACTGAAGCCGCTTTACGTCTTCCTGCAATCCTCTGAGGACATTCTGCTGAAGATTTTCTAAGTCTTCAACTACAGCCCAAAGAGCATTTTCTGCTGCTCTGGATAGCTCGCCTCTGACTCTCGGGTTTTCTGGTTGCTTCTCGAATCGCCCCATTAGCTTCTAACCTCTAACACCTTGACGATAAAGCTGCTTCCGATACACTTTATTGGCGCTCATACTAATTTTCTGTATTTTGTCAGATAAATTAGAAATTTTAACAGCACTTCCGCATTTCAACGTAATTTTGTCATACTGAACACAACTTGGCAAAGCATCAAATCTGCCCTACTGCTTAATACACAGTGTTTTCTTCAGCATTGACAAGTATTTTGTCATTCGATTTTGGACTTTGGATTGTCCGTATGGCTGTAAGTCGCTTCAACTCAAACCTTTTTTGTTTTGGTCAGTTTAATTTACATCAATTATTTGCTAATGAGATTTTTACTTTTAAATAAATCTCACTCCAAATAAACATTTATTGTTTTGCTACCAATAATAATTGTCAAAGACTTGCAGATGGGTGCATTATTGCCACAAAATTGTCTGACCGAAGAGGCAGGGGAGCACGGGGCGCTTTGCTGAGGTAATTCTAGTATCTTTCCCCCTACCACAAGGGTTTCAGCAGCCTAAATTTATTTATGCCCAAAAGTAAAAATATTTATTTCGATAGCGCAGCGTTAGCGAGTCATCGAGCGTCGCAAAGAGTGCAACAAGAAATAATACGTCCAAACTTTCAGCAGCCCTAAATTTATGTATGGAGATTTACACCCCTGCTTCCTGCTCCCTGCTCACTGCCTCTTTTCCTCTTATTGACTTGCGAAATTAACTAGTAAATTCGTGTGGAATGTAACTTGTGTGACAGTTTATATCTCTAAATTGAGATTAAAGTATCTTTCTGTGGAAATTCAAAGTTACGCTATCCCCTGCACAACATTCTAATGAATGAGCAGCAGTTCTGCAAAAACACGCTTTTTTGGCGTTCTTGCAGTTTAGGTTCTGCAATGAGAAGATGCAGTAGAGGAAAAACTTAGGAAAATATTAATAATTCTTTAGAGAAATAAAATCCGGGCGATGCTAAAGATGGCAGCGCTAAGGACAGCACTCACGGGGATTGTAATTAGCCATGCGGCGGCAATGCCTTTTAGTGTTTGAAACTTAATCGACTTGATATTTTGCACTAGTCCAATACCAACTACACCGCCAACGAGAGCGTGAGAGGTGGAGACTGGTAAACCTAGCCGGGAGGCGATGAGGATGGTAGTAGCAGTAGCAAGTTCGGCACAAAATCCACTACTAGGTTGCAAGGCAATAATGTTTTCGCCAATAGTGGCGATGACTTTTTTACCCCAGATAGCTAAACCACCAACAATACCAGCACCACCAAGGATTAAAATCCAAATGGGGATGGTGATACCATCTGTAGGTACGCTACCAGTGCGATTGATGTAGACGATCGCAGCTAAAGGAGCGATCGCATTTCCCACATCATTAGAACCATGAGCAAAGGCGACGAAGCAAGCACTTAGTAGTTGGAATCGTCCGAATAATCTTTCTACGGGATTAGGGATTGGGGACTGGGGATTGGGGAC
>NZ_CAXTNP010000423.1:0-4727 GCF_964245575.1 uncultured Nostoc sp.
CCCCACTCCCCACTCCAAAGAAAAATGACTATCAACAGAATTTTTGTATTGGCAAAGAATGTGTTTCAGGAAGTGGTACGCGATCGCATCCTATTTATTATTGGTTTTTATGCGCTGATAATCGCCATCGCTTTCCGTGTCCTTCCTGAATTTGCAGCAACGACTGAAGACAAAATATTTTTAGATTTTGGGATGGCGGCGATGAATGCCATCGGGTTAATTGTGACGATATTTATTGGTACGGGACTGGTTAATAAAGAAATTGAAAAACGCACTATTTTGGTGTTAATTGCTAAACCTGTCAGCCGCAGCGAAATTATCCTCGGAAAATACTTGGGTTTATCCGCAGTACTAGCTGTGCTTGTCGCCATAATGACAGCAATTTATCTAGTATTTCTGCAATTTGGTAACATTACTCATTCAACCGCTAGCATTCTAATTGCTGCAATTTTTTTATTATTGCAGTTGTCATTAATCACGGCTGTGGCTATTACCTTCGGTGTTTTCACTGCTTCTTTACTGGCGACTATTTTAACCTTTGCGGTATATTTAATCGGAAATATTACTCAAGATTTAGTACAACTTGGTCGTCTGAGCCACAACCCTGGTATAGAACGTCTAACTCAAGGTTTGTTTCTCATCTTGCCTGATTTATCTCGATTAAATTTGAAAAACGATGCAATCTATGGTCTGCAAGCACTACCTGACACAACTGCACTGATTACAAATGCTGGCTATGGCTTACTTTATAGTGCCATGTTGTTAGCGATCGCTATTTTTATCTTCTCACAACGTGAGTTTTAGTCATTGGGCATTGGACATTAGAGCAAACAGAAAGTTCTTCTCTCCTAACTAATGACTAATGACTAATGACTAATGACTAATAAATCACTATCTGAGGTTGCTCAATTGTGCCATCAGGCATGATAGTATCCCGCAGCTTCGCATAAATCAGGTTTGTCTGCCAAAGGTTTGCCTTATTCAAGTTTGCCTTGGTTAAATTTGCCCATGTCAAATCTGCACCAGTTAAGTTGGCCTCAGTCAAATCAGCTTCTAGTAATTTTGCTCCACATAACTTTGCTTCTGTGAGATTTGCTCTAACTAAATTAGCTTCAATCAGTGATGCTTCAATTAATTTGGCTTCACTTAAGTCTGCTTCTCTCAAATCCACATCACATAAAGAAGCACCCCAAAGATTACTACCGATGAATTTTGCGCGCCATAAGAAAGTTCCGCATAAATTTGCTCGTGTTAAATCAGCATTAATCAAATTAGCTTCGCACAAAGATGCTTCATACAAATTAGCTTCACGTAGGCTAGCTTGCATCAGATTTGCGCCACTTAAATTAGCACGAGTGAGGATACAGCCACACAAATTTGCATCACGCAAATCTGCTCCTATGAAGTTAACACCACTTAAATCAATTCCTTTCAGATCAATTCCACGCAAGTCACATCCACTGAAATCTCGACGCTGAAAATATTTATTTGTGATTTGACTTAATATAAATTCCTGTTGATCAGCATAATTTTTCATGGTATTCACCTCTGGGTGTAATTTATCTCAAAGGTCGAGTATGATAGTTACCGTATATTGAGAGTACACCGCAAATGGAGATCATCTCAGTCAATAATCAGAAAGAAATTCCCAAAAAATCGCTAAGAACTTGAAAATGCGTTTTTTAAGTGGTTTTTAAAACAAAAAATGCTGACATAAGTCAGGAAACATTGATACAGCGTTTTGCAAGTACATGAGGTACAAGCCTCCTCAACTCTCACCCATGCCTTAGCTATCCATTAGTCACATCTTTCTTTACAATCTTGAAACTCTTGGTTGGTAGGCATCTTGAGAAGGAGATTGATAGGTAGATGCCACCATTTAATTAAAATTTAAACTCTAACTTAAACAAACATTAATATTTAATGTAAATAGGACAAATTTTGTAATAAAAATTGCATTATGATTTTTGTCAGTATTGTAGCTTTGCATGATTTACTTTCAGCTTCTAAGTAATAAATATCTTTATGAGTAGCTTAGTCTTATTATTGATTGGGTTAGGGACTTTCTTCTTTGCTTTGAGGACTAAAGAAGAAATTCATCGCATTGCGGCTATGGCAACTGGGACAATTATTATGGTTTGGGGATTTGCTCTGGCTCCTTTGTCATTTCAATTGCTATTTGAGATAATCTCAGTTTTAGCGGCTTTCTCTGTTTGTATGCGATGTTTGGGTTGTGGTTTAAACCAAGATTGATTTTCAACTTGATAACGTATTAGCTTTCTGACTTATTTAGGAGAGAATTTCTGTGTTTACATTAGCCCGTTTTATTGCCAATGCCAGCCTCTTGTTAGATGAGTTGAGCCAAGAAAATAATTATAGCAACCTTGTTGTTCAGGTAATTTCTCAACACTTACAGGACTTAAGCAACTGGCACAGTGCGATCGCCACTTCACTCTAGACAATTAATTTATGCGGATTGTACCTGTACCGTTGCAGGTAGCACAAATTTTCTTTCTTACCTTTCCACTTCCCCAGCACTTTAAGCAGGTATGCTCAATGCTTGCGATTTTGATTTTTACTTTCATTGGGCATAATTTCCTTTTTGTCACTTCAAACCTTTAACTAATTCTCTAAACAGCAGCCTTACTCCTTTGGCTGCAATGCGGTTTCTAACCAACTTCACCGGGCGACCCGCCGCCTTTTCACCATCTAACTGTTCCCCCAAAATTTTACCAATTTCATTTTTGAGGCGTGATCGCTTTGGTTCAATGCGAGTAAACACCCACTGCCACAAAGACTTTCGACATAAATCAGATCCGCCTACAACTTTAGCTTTACGGCTATCGCCGGAAGCTTCAAGCGATGGCGCAGCGCCTAAAGCTTTCTGAAATCTTCTCAATGAAAGGTGACGTTTAGTAGGCTTTTTCGAGTTTCGCCCCTGGCGTATTCTCACCTCTGGTTTACCCGAAGCATCCAAGAACCCCTCAATCGGGTAAATTTGGGAGAGAACGATCGCACTTAGGCGATCGCCAAATCCAAACCGTTTAAAAACTGTGCGGTAATGGTCAAACCGAGAGTCAGCAAGCAGTTCTCGTAACTCTACTTCAATGGCGTGTTCTTCGCGTTGGAGGTTGCAGATCCTTCGCGCATGTTGGCGAACCGTGTCAGTAATGCCCAGTCCCACAGTTTTCTCGTAAAGCCGGTCATAGCGGCTACTTTTCCTCTCAAGAGCAAGCCACCCCCAAAGCAAAGGCACTTCACCTGATTCACCCCGTCGCGACTTTACTAGTGCCACCTCTGGAAATTGCCACGCCAAATCCTGACGAATGCGGTTGATGATCGGGGACTGAACGCGGTTAAGGTGAGCAAGTCTCAACACTAATTCGCGGATTTTAACAATAGCGCGATCGCGAATTTGAACAAATCGCCGCGGGTCTTGGTGATAGTCGAAGTAGTAGCAAGCCAGGGCTAAGGCATCGGCATCATCATCTTTATCTGGAAGTGCCAAGTGATTAGCTCGATAATTCCGCAATTCTTTGTGACCTACCAACCGCACTTCTACCCCGGCCCTGGCTAAATGTGTGCCCCAAAGCTTGCTGTAATTATTACCAGTTGGTTCTAGTAAGGCAATGTCCGCATCTTCGCTGAGTAGACCAAGAATACCTTTTGCATCAGCGCTCAACTTCAAAAACGGACACTCATAGTAGAATTGACGTGGATCTGAGGGCTTTTCAGTAAGCAGGCAAGCCGAAACCGAGGACTTGCTAACATCAAGTCCCAAAATTCTAATCATTCAGTTCCTCCTGGGTGGTTCTGTTTTTGTCCCTGATGCCATGCCTGCGAATCACCCGAAGGCCAGTAGCCTAATTCACTCTCAAGGCAAAACCAGAAGCGGTAACTTCCGGTGACATAGGGAAAGAACAGCACAGTCACAGCAGCCGAGCTTACGAATAGCAGAAAGCTATAAAAGCTTGATTCACAATAAAAGCCCTAAGCTGCTGTGATTTGAGTGCTGTACGTCTGGGTTGGACTCCAGTCCGCGACAATGGGTAGTAATACCCACCGTTTCGGCTACGGGGTCAAGTAGCCCGCGCTGTCGTGGCGCGATCGCAATTACGATTCATCAGGCGGTTTGTCATTATCAGATAACTCTCTAACGATTAAAATGAGACGATTACAAGCTGGATTGAGTAAACTTCTAATAGCTTCGTCCGCCTTGAGAGTTGATGATTCGATGTCATTCATAAGTTTTAAAGCCTCGTCAATTTTGTCTTTTATCTGATGTAATGAATGCCAAGTTTGGTAATAGTCCCAAGCTGGATCAGGTTGGGGAATGTTATCTTTAGTCATTGTTTTAATTAAAAGGACTCAGAAGACATTTTTTGAACTTTTGAGCGGGCGTTTTCTTCGAGTAATTTCAATATCCTCGAAGCTATAAATGAGCGATCGTAATGAGCAATGCCACTAGCAGAAAGTGCTGCTATTAAAAATTTGATTTCTGCTTCAACATGAATATCTATACTCAGGTTTTCAAATATTGCAAGCATACACCTTGCATAAGCTCTCACTTCTTTATGGCTTAACTTTCCTGAGTCATAATTACAAACAATCCGTTCCAGAATAATTTTCAATCCTTCAGTATCACCATCAAAACCAAACATTTAAATTCCTAATTCTTGTAAAAACTTCACAGCATCCGCAATTATTCCTAGTCTTTTAGTTTCATC
>NZ_CAXTNP010000424.1:0-4727 GCF_964245575.1 uncultured Nostoc sp.
AATTCTTGTATAATCTCTACAGAATTACCTTCAAATAATATTAATTTGCTACCTATTTTTTGTAAATTACTATCTAGATTCTCTAAAGACTCAAACAAAAACCGCACCCGCGCTTTACCTACATCGACCCACTGATAAAACCAAGGGTCAATAATAAAGAATGGTAAAACTGCGGCATTATTGGCAGACGCTAAGGTGACAATTTCGTTGTCAGCCAAACGTAAGTCTCGACGAAACCAAAGTAGGTGCATAACTCAATTTTCTATATCAACTTAATAATACGATTGTACTATCTAATTTGAATGGTGGAACTAAAACTATGACCTACGCCTACAGCATGGATGACGCGGTGCAGGTAGCTAATCAGGCGGCTACTGACATTGAGGCGTGGTTGTGGGCAAAGTCAGAAACCATCAGCGTTGTTAATGTTGAGGATGACCCAGATTACCAACGCCGCGATGTTGACTTCATCTGGACAACGCACAGTGGCGAAATCTGAATCGAAGTGAAGGGTGACAGGTGGAATAAAACTCGTAACTTGTTTTTTGAAACTCACAGCAACCTGGAGAAGAGAACCCCCGGCTGCTTCATGTACACTGAGGCAGATTGGCTGTTTTACTACTTTGTCAATACTCGCCAGCTGTACAGGCTACCAATGCCAAAGACGCGGGAGTGGTTCTTGATTACCATGCGACGATTCAAGGAACGTTCGACTACAACGCCAGTGGGGAATAGCTTTTACACCACTGTGGGGCGACTAGTGCCCATTACGTACGGTCATGTTGGAAGTGGCAGGGGTAAAGATGGAGCAGTTGTAGGGGGCGAGGGGGCGATCGCATTAAATAAAAGCGCAGCAGTATTTAAAAAATGTGTAATTTCCCCAAGGCTAATTCTGTTGGGAAATATTAGACTTTTCAGATTCCTTAACCACTATCTTTTCCCATTCTTCTAAGGTTTGATTTTGAACTCGCATGACATTTTTTCTAAAATTTTCAATTGCTACTTCATCGGGTAGATTTAGGCTGTAGTTTGAACCTATTCTTAGTTCAAAATTTAGTCTTTCATTTTCAAGTGAATTAGCAGCACGTCGGGAACGAACCCAACTAGACCTCCAATTAGAAACTCGGTATCTCGGTAGCAAATATCTACTAAATTTTTCATCTGTTTAGCAAAATCAGCTTTAGTTCGGCGTTCTGTAACTTCGATATGCCACCAGCCTGCCAAGGGTTGAAAACACGCTGTAGGAATTTACTGTCCCGTTTTGGTCATGCGTAGGCGTAGCCCGTCGCTAGACATCGCTCTCGCCAATGGTGAGGAAGCGTTGCCTATCTTTTTGACCTTGGCTCAAGGTTGGAGGTAGTGTCCAAACTCCGCCCGGATAGTCCTTGGTATCTTTTAGGTTGGCATTAATCTCTGATTTGCCTACCAATTTGAGTTCTGGGGGATAATCTACTGGGAAAATAACTGCCTGTGATCACCTTGGAAGACAACCAGCTAAACCTATTTTTTGATTTACCCCTCACACCAGTACTTTTGACAGATGCACTGGTGATGGGTACTGATGCCCTGCTGAAGTGGAAAGCGCAAATTTTGAACTATCAGCAACGGGTGAGGGAAAGTCAACCAGCAAAACAGGTGACACTGTTTGATCTCGCACCTAACCACTGCGACCCAGACACGATAGATGCTTTTACTCTGCCCTTGCAATCAATGGCGTTTTACAGGATGCCAACAGATGCGGGTAGCGCCGCTATTTATTTTGTGATCGATAATGCCATGCCCTTGCTGTTGTATGTTGGTGAAACTTGCCGTTTTGGTAAACGGTGGAAAGGTGAGCATGGATGCAAGCAATATGATTGATAGCTACCATTCACTGTATCATCATTATGGACTGCAACGGGAAGTGAGCATCGCTTTTTAGTGGGATGCTCCGGTGCAAACAAAACCCAGGCAGCAGCTAGAGCAAGCACTAATTCAAAAGTGGAAGTCGCCTTTTAATAAGGAAATGTGGGTAACGTGGGGGCAACCATTTGGGTAGGATTCGATTACAAGCAAAGTCTACTTACTTTTCCCTTTCGGGACTTCCAAAAAATAAATTATCCCAAAAAAATCAAACATACAATCATGCGTGAAAAATTTTTAACCTAGAGTGTGAGAATGTTATGAAAGCAAACTATCAACTTGGAGTCCAGCACTGATGGAAACAGCAGACGTCATAGTGATTGGGAGCGGTCAAGGAGGCATTCCACTGGCAGCTGATTTTGTCAAAGAGGGTCGCAAGGTGGTCTTGTTTGAGCGGGATGCTTTGGGCGGCAGTTGCATCAATTATGGTTGCACTCCTTCCAAAGCATTCTTGGCAGCAGCTCATGCAGCGGGGCGTGCCCGTCAGGCAAAGAAATTAGGCATCCACACGCAAGTTCAGGTTGATTTTCCCACCGTCATGGAGCGAGTCCGCTTAATCCGTAACAGCTTTAACCAGGGTATTCAGAAGCGATTGGATGATGCAGGCGTCAAAATCATTTGCGCTGAAGCTTCCTTTGTTGGTGAACGTACTGTTAGAGGGGGTGATGTCACCGTTCAGGCTCCAATAGTTATCGTTAATACTGGCACGTCATCACTGATTCCTGATATTCCGGGTCTTGCAGGCACTCCCTACCTGACCAACCGCAACTTCTTTGACTTAAAAGCATTACCACCTCGGTTACTGGTAATTGGGGCTGGCTATATTGGATTGGAACTGGGGCAGGGACTGGCGTGTTTGGGCAGTCAGACCCACTTAATTGTGCGGGGCGATCGCGTCCTCGATCGGGAAGAGGCTGATGTCAGCGAGGTTTTAGCAGAAGCATTACAGCAGGATGGGATTGAGCTTCACTTCGGGGTGAATGTAAATCAGGTGGCACATGAAAATGATGTGTTTAAGCTGACATTGAGCAGTGGTGAGCAACTTCAAGCAGAGGCGTTGCTGGTTGTGATTGGACGTAAACCAAATACAGGTGCATTAAATGCAGCCAAGAGCGGAATTGAGCTAGATGATAAGGGGTTTATCAAAATTAACGACCAGTTCCATACCACCTGTTCTGGAGTCTATGCGATCGGAGATGCTGCCAAACAGCCTGCCTTTACGCATGTGTCGTGGGAGGACTATCGCCGCTTAAAAGCGATTTTGTGTGGAGAAAACCGGACACGGAGCGATCGCGTCCTTGGCTATGCTATCTACACAGAACCTCAGGTTGGGCGAGTGGGGATGACGTTAGAACAGGCTCAGAAGCACGGCATCAACGCGCGTGCTGTTACCTTACCCATGAGCCAAATTGCTCGTGCGATCGAGTGGGGACATGACTTGGGGTTTTACCGCATGGTAATCGACAGCGACACCGACAAAATCTTAGGAGCCACCCTGGTGGGGTACGAAACTGCTGAACTAGTGCATGTTTTTCTGGATCTGATGGAAGCGGGAGCAACCTGGCAGTTGTTAGAGCGATCAGTTCATATTCATCCTACCTATGGTGAAGCATTACCTAGCCTAGCACGGTTGCTGCTTGGAGATAATATGCCAGGCTGTCCGAACAGGTGAAGAGGCTTTATTGATGCACAACGTCAGTTGGTATCAATAAAACGTGAGATAATTTCACACATGGCTTTTTTTGTAAGCTTAACTCCGGTAGAGTAAGTTAAGTTAGGGTGCGATCGCACTCCCGTTTTTCTCTAAAAAAAAGCGTAGATACTTGCCCGCGATCGCATATCATGGCTGCGATTGGGTAGGGCGATCGCCTGACTGCATTATTCCCTTAAACAGCAGATTTATTAGTTGATTAATATTGATATTAATAGTTTTTATTCTGGTTTACCGAACCGCCAAATTCGAGTAACCCGTAATCTTTTTTTCCTGCCTAACTTGGTGTGGTAATTATCAATTATTTTGTGATACTAACCGAATTAAAAGGTTATTTTTTCTCAAGAATATAGGAATTAAAGCAAGGAATTAAATCCAAAGTTGGTTGAGCCAAAAACTACTAATAACACAAGGGATAAATGAACACTTTTACTGAAGCAATAGATGCATTTAGAACGGCTATGTCTTATCGATTTTTCAACTGTTTGACCCGAAATCGTGACCTGTTTGCTGCGAATATCGTCAGTTTGGGCTATATTTGGGCTTAATTTTTGTTTAAGTCCCGGTAAGCGAGGACAACGCAAAAACCTTACGGGATAACGACGATGTGGACGGTTAAATGTGAAAGGAATACATTGCTCATCGTCTATTCCAATCAGTAGATGAGTTAAAGTCAATATTTGATAAACTCTTAAATCTGGGTGAGTTAGTCATTAAGTGGCATCGTCAAATAAAAAACAAAGCCAACAGTAACTGCTTTTAGGCGTTAAAAAAATTACAGATATAGAATCTTTTAGAACTCAAAACTAGCGATCGCGGAAGGGCAAAACACCTAATACTTGGGCATCTGTTGCACCGACATCTTGCAAGCCGCTTAGTAAGTCGAGCCTCCGCACAAGGGAACCATAACCTTTGACCGATGCCTCTAAGGGGATAATCAAAAAATCTGCTGCGCTGAGCACTGTCAAACAAATTTGCGATCGCTGGGGTGGGGCATCGATAACGCAGACTTGAAAAATTTTGCTGCTCGCTTCCAATCGTCGCCTGAGTAATGTTGCACCCAATACTGCTCGGTTAAGGAAAAATAGGGACTAAAATAAAGCAGATTATGTTC
>NZ_CAXTNP010000425.1:0-4651 GCF_964245575.1 uncultured Nostoc sp.
GTGGGAATGTCAAGGAGCTAGATAGTTGTATCCGTCAATCTTGGGACGGTTTCCATTCAATTAATATCCCCAGCAAGTGGGAATTGACTTTTGCATTGCGGATTTGACTTAAATTTTTAAGTTTCCATTCAATTAATATCCCCAGCAAGTGGGAATATTTCCCTAATAGAAGGGGAATAGCTTTTAGTCTTAGTTTCCATTCAATTAATATCCCCAGCAAGTGGGAATACTCTGCCCGTGTAAGTTCCAATCTTTTTTCCAGGTTTCCATTCAATTAATATCCCCAGCAAGTGGGAATTGAAAACTTCTATGGTTCGGCTAGTTACTTAGGTTAGAGTTTCCATTCAATTAATATCCCCAGCAAGTGGGAATCCTTCAATTTTAGACCCTTACCCAGTAAGGAATCCAGAAGGCGTTTCCGAAGGTCACAAAAATTAATCGCCGAACTGCCATTCCATCAATCACTAACATGCCCCAAACCCTTATTCTGTAAGCAACCGAAGTTCACAACGCCAGAATAGGAACTTCAGCCATTTTCCCTGAACCTCGGCAACATCATTAAATAATCACCGAACTAGGCGGTTCAATCACAGCTGGCCCCACACCCCAAGATTCTACTTGAGAAAGAGTATGTCGTGACAAAGGGTAAAATCGTAGACTATCTTCAGTTAACTTCAACTTTTTTCTTAAACGACGACGCAAATCTTGATATTTCTCGGTAGTTAACTGACACTCAAACACAGAATATTGAACACGCTGTCCATAACCTTCTAATAAATCAGCTACTTTTTTACGTCGTTTATCACAAGGAATATCATAAGCAATCACATATAAAAACATAATTCAGCCTCAATCAATACGATATGGCTGATAACTGTGACTGGGATTATAAACAAACTGCTTAAAAGCCCTTACTTGTTGATTGAGTATATCCCATTTCGGTTGTTTCTCTCCATTATCTATTTTTATCTCTTCCGTCATGCGTTGCAAAAATGCCTTGAGAAACTTTTTTCTTCCCAAATCATTTAAATAACATCCACCATTATTAAATTCAAAATCACTTTCAGCATTAACTATCTTGCGATTAATTAACCACATCACTAGAGAATCTACAAGTGGGGCACGAAACTCCTCAATTAAATCAGAAGCTAATGCTGCATGACCATCATGTGCTTGGTGCAAACAAGCACAATAAGGATCAAGTCCTTGAAGTTCAATCAATGCCAAAAGATGATTCCAAAGAACTTGATAGCCAAAACTTAACATTGCATTTACAGGATTTCCTGGAGGACGACGACTCCGACCAGAAAACACAAAATCGGCATTAGTCAAACATTCACTAAAAGCATTAAAATACTGGGCTGCCCCTGCACCCTCAAACCCCATCAGCCTTTCGCAAGTCTCAGCTTGTGCCGCTTGATCAGCCAAATAATCTAAACTTAGCAGCACCTTTTCTAACACCTCTGACTCCCGCTTTTGTCGCTGTCGCCGCAACAATACTCGACTATTTTTCAATTTTCCTCGCACAATAGCCCGTGCAGTAATTAGCTTTTCAATAGGTGATAATTGCTGTTGGTAGCGCGACAATTGCCGATATCCCCTAGAAATAGGTAAAATCCGACCATAACAATATCCCATCCGTGATAAATAACCAATAGGAATATCTCGTAATAAACAAGCACGAATTACTTGAGTAGTAACTTGCGAACTACCAAAAATTAGAATTTGTTCTAACAGTGGTAACTGCACTTCACCAAAAATATTTTCTCCCTGCTTTATGATTAAAGTTTCTTTTTGCAAACACACATAGCAATTTTGTTGAGAAACATAAAGAGTTTGCATAGAATTATGAACTATCAAAAACCTCTAATACCGATTACCTAAGAGTGAGATTGCTTCGGGACTGGGGGCAAAATCCCAAGTCCATCAAACTCAAGCTTGATTTTGTGTAGTTTGACAAAGAATTGCTACAAGTAACTATTGCCACCAACGTTGTAATTTTGACTTTCGTGAAGAACTATTTCCAGGTGGAGGAGAAATTAATTCTGCCTTTCCTCCTGGTTCCAACCACTTAACTACCCTATCAGCCACGCTAGAAACAACATAAGTAGCAAATGTCACTAGTAAAGTATTAATGATTACTGCTGCCAAACCCATAGGTGCAATTAACAAAATCACTAAAGTTACACCACCATTAACAACAGAGACTAAAGCATTACGTACAGTAGCAGACCGACGTGAAATATACATAGTGGTAAATTTAACTCTATTTTCAATATTTGTACTGACTACTCTAGCGTTAAAATCATAAAAAAGCTTGAAAAAGGCTATAAAGTAAAGTCTGATTGATGTTCACGGAAAAGGCTGTTATAAAAGCTTTACGGGCATTCTCTTGACACCACTGTAATATTTTCTTTTTGGGAATGCTCTAACCTCAATTATCGACTTCTCTCTAACTATGGCCAAAAAACTTGCATCCCAACCCTACAAAGAACACTTAGCTTTTGAACGCCTGATGCTGTTAATTGCAACTCTGCTGAAACATCCAGGTATCGGTAGTCCTGATTTAATGGACTCTAGGAATGATAAACACCATGATGCCCTGGCAACAGTGCAAAAAACCCTACAGAAATTAGCGACTGAACTGAAGATAGAATTACCAGCAGGTTATCCTGCTGTTTCTACCCTCCGCAAAGATTTAGAAACTCTTCGTCACTACACTATTCTCGACCAGCGAATGTATCGTTGGGGCTATTATCTTGGTACTGGCGCTTTGTCCTCAGCCGAGTTAAAAGTAGCATTTAATGCTTTGGCTTCCCTTGCTCAGTACCAAGGAGATGCCCAAGTCAGACGAATTTATGAAACTCTCAGTAAAAGATTGCGGGGATTAGATATGGAACTCAAGGGTGATTTTTTCTACCCAACCAGACAATATCTTAACCGCACAATTGTATATTCTGACCCCGAAGAAATGGCTGAAAAGGGTAGAAATCAGGATACATTATTTCACCAATTGCCGTTAGTAGAAAGAGCTATTAGTCAGGGACAAGCAATAGAAATTTATCGTGGTAGTGACCTTTATGGTAACAATCGTATTGGCCCTCTACGCATCTTTCCCTTACAGTTAATTTACCAAGATATTGCTTGGTATCTCTTGTATGAATACTGTGAAACTGGGCATTTAGCAATTGGACGTTTAAACCGTTTCAGAAACTATTGTGTACCTCTGGGCATACCAATACGTGGCTTAGAATTACAGAGAGAGAGCCTTACTAAGGCTTACCAATTAATAGAAAATGGTTGGGGTTTGAATTTAGGTGATCTCGAATCTCAAAAATTAGAACTGCAAGGAAGTTTAGACTTAATCAAAGTTGAAGTTCGTTTTTTTCCTCCGATGACAGGATTTATTTTGGAAGGGGAACGTCGCCATCCAAAACAAAAAATTACTCCTGGAATTATTGATAAAACTACTGGGAAACCCAGTTATGTAATTTATAGAATTGATTTGCCAAACCGTTCAATAGATGAATTTAGTTTATGGGTTTATCGTCACATGGATAAAGCTCAAATGCTTTCACCTTCTGCACTAGTAGATAAGCACCGTCAAGCAGCAGTCGCTTTAGCTGCACGCTATTCTGAGCCAGTGTGATTTTTACCTTTCGCAATCAAGCAACACTCCATCCACAATCGCAATCCCCCACTGCGGAAACTTCGCCAATAATTTTTTGATCATTATTACAAGTGCCGGATCATCATTCCAGCACGAGAGCAAGAAATCAAACCCCGGATTCTCCCCTGAATTTGCTGCTCGATTTAGTTTCTCCCTTCTTACAGGTCGCATATTTGACCGCGCTACAATCGCCTCATGCGACCATTTTTCAGCGTTTGGCACAGGTGCGCCGGAACTTTCACCCTCATGATCTGCTTTGACTTCTGCACCCGAAACCGAGTTTTCAGCCGTAAACGTTGCAGAATAACCTTGCTGATGCTGTTGGCGAAATATTTCGTTACATTTCAGGACAAAAAAACCAATGCAAGGAAAAATATTGAGCTTTACTTTTTCAGAGAGATTTTTTAGCAACCATTAAAAACTTTCTTTTAGGTGTTTTAGCTCGGCAATCATTATTCAAAAATCGGGTAGCTAATTGGATGTTAACCTAAAGGCATTTCACGGCTTGGCCACTGACATTTACCACTATTCCAAAGGTTGAAAGAGACAAAAATCTTCTTAAGCCAGCGATCGCTACCATCGAATCGAGGCGTAAATGATGTCCTGGCGTGTACAGTGCGCTTATTACTAATAATAAGCAAATCTCCATAGGAGAGAAAAACTCCAGCCGCTAACTCTGCTGCTTTCTCACGCAATCTTTCATAAGCCGATTGTACCTCTTCTATGGGACTACCTATAGTAGATCCTGGGGCAACATTTTCATCAGTCAGATTCACACAAGGATTTTCTATTGTACCGGTAATGGCTGGTTTTTGGAAAAATTGGTCGGAGTTGGGAAATCGCCATTCAATAGGGTGAAGGCGCAGTAACTCAACATCCTCAGGTTCTAACGCATTGCACAGAGTCCGTGCATCACACAGCATAGTGGAATGGCACTAAGAAAAGGGAAAATCGTTGAGGCAGCAGGGGTGCAGAGGAGCG
>NZ_CAXTNP010000426.1:0-4645 GCF_964245575.1 uncultured Nostoc sp.
GAGTTAGGAGTTAGGAGTTAGGATTTAGGAGTTAGGAGTTAGGAGTTAGGAGTTATAAATATTAACTCTTCACCAATGCCCAATACAACTCTTGGAGAGGCTGCGCCCTAAGCGTAGCTATGCCGCAGGCTTTACGACTACGGTTCCATCGAGCGAAGTCGAGATGCTCAGTACAAGTGCCCAATGCCCCATTCCCTAAGATACGATGTTAGTCTATGCCAATTTATGTTTACTGGGGTGAGGATGATTTTGCTATGGAAAAGGCGATCGCTATGCTGCGCGATCGCGTCCTCGATCCCCAATGGATAAGTTTTAATTACACTGCATTCACCCCAGATCAAGCTGATGCTGCTATCCAGGGGTTAAATCAGGTCATGACACCCACTTTTGGTGCTGGTGGGCGCTTGGTATGGCTGATAAATACTACTTTGTGCCAGCAGTGTCCAGAGAATGTGTTAGCAGAACTGGTGCGATCGCTAAGAGTCATTCCCGAAAACTCATTTTTATTGCTCACCAGCCGCAACAAGCCAGATGAACGCCTCAAATCCACAAAATTGTTAAAACAATTTGCCACCGAGTTCCGAGAATTTCCCCTCATTCCCCCTTGGAAAACCGAATTGCTGGTGCAATCTGTTAATCAAGCAGCTCAGACTGTGGGTGTAAAACTAACTGCCAATACTGCCCAATTGTTGGCAGATTCTGTAGGAAATGATACACGGCTGCTCTACAATGAGTTAGAGAAACTGCGGCTATATGCCCAAGGTAGCAACAAGCCTTTAGACACAGATACCGTTACGAAGTTAGTAAAAAATAATACTCAAAATAGTTTACAATTAGCGGCAGCAATCAGAACAGGAGATATATCTAAAGCTTTGACGACACTGGCAGATTTGAGCAATGCTTCCGAGCCGGGATTACGGATAGTTGCCACACTGATTGGACAATTTCGTACATGGCTGTGGGTCAAGATTATGATAGAAAGTGGGGAGCGCAATCAACAAGCGATAGCTATTGCTGCTGATATCGGTAATCCTAAACGGATCTACTTCTTACAGCAAGAAATCAAGCTTCTTTCTGTGCAACAGTTAATCTCTTGCTTACCTCTACTATTGGAATTAGAAGTGAGTCTCAAGCAAGGAGCATCAGAAATACCAACACTCCAGACTAAAGTCATCGAACTTTGTCAAGTATGTCGAGGGAATTGACAATCAAATATAAAAGCTTGATGTATTGAGCAGTTGCTGGAACTTCCAACTCCGAAAATAATTCAACGTTCTTATAATATCCTTGATGTAGTTCTGTGTCACACACTATATGAAGAAAATTTCTGATTTATTTTCCCGATTTAGCCGAAAGCGAATCCTTTCCCAATCATTCTTTTTCGGCGCGATCGCCACTGTGGGTCTAATTTCCAACGTTTTTTCATTGAGTTCAAAAGCTTATGGTCAAACTCCAACACCAATAGTTAACAATACTCAAATCGACAGCTATGCTCAAGCTGTGCTAGCAATGGAGCCAGCCCGTCAAAATGCCTTTGAAGAAATTAAAAAACTTATTGGTAATGGAGAAATTCCCCAGATTGTTTGTAACGATTATAACAGCATAAATGGTCTTCCCAGAAAGGCTAAAGATATTGCAGTGAATTACTGTAATCACTCTCAAAAAATTGTCCAAGATAATGGTTTGAGCATTGATCAGTTCAACAATATTACTAGAGAACTGCAAAATAACAATAACTTAAAACGGCAGGTTTACAATAGCTTATTACGTCTGCAAAAAACTCCTGACTCTCCGTAGTTAAAACTTGCATAAAAATTAGAGAGTAACACGTTAAAATTAACTAACCCCGCATGAAAGGGAGGGCAGTATTGATTTTTTATAAAAGGCTGCAAACATTGATTTATGAAATACTTGTTTGTGAATACTAAGTTAATCGACAATAATCTATTGCATTTTACAAATGAATTTTTATCAAGAAAGAATAAAACCATGAATTCTGAACAAAAAAGCGTCTGAATCTAGGGGTTTAAGATCCCCACTAAATCTGCATCTGGTTCAGTTAATAAAAATTGTCGGTTGGGTTAAGCAAAGCGCAACCCAACATTTCCGGGCTTTGTTGGGTTACCATGCAGAAAGCCCCTTTGGGTCTACGTTCCTCAATCCAACCTACACAGTTTAGAGGTCATTTATAAAGTAAATATTAAGTAGCGTGTGTTACGCGCTGCTTTAACGCACCCTAGAATTTAAGGTTTACTTTATACAGCAGATTTCAAGTTAGTAAAGTACACAAGGTAAGTCTCAAAGCCAGGTATAAAGCCTGTTTTACTTCTGTTAGCGCAGCGGGGCGTAGCCCATTCTGACCAAAGGAACGGAAACGTCTCCGGCTTTGTGCTCCTGAATTCTGAATTCTGCTGTAAATCATTTCTTAGGGTTTTTGGCGCTAACCCAAGCGTATTGCATCTTTAGGGATCTTCAATTAGTAGCTCTTTTGAATTCCCCACTCATTGAAGAAGAATTCTCGCTTGCAGAAATCTTCTTCAATAAAGTGCTACATTCAATCATAAGACATGTTTGCTTGGCGCTTGGTGTGAATATTTTTCATGTGCTTCTTCACGGTGTTTATAGTGATGTAAAGCTTAGTAGCAATTTCTTTGTAGCTGTAGTTACTTCTATAGAGAAACCAAATTTCAGCTTCTCGCGGCGTCAGGTCAAATTTTTTAACTTCAGTAAGTGCTACATTTTTCAAAGATTCATATTGATTTTCTATAGTCACCAATAAGCAAGGCACTTCAAACCCCTCTAAATCTAGCAGTCTCACCCTAATCCGAAAAATATTGGACTTATTAAGTACAATTTCATCCGACAGAATTAAAAGTTTATCAGAAAACAAATACCGACTCTTGAATAACGATTCACAAAGATTCCAGATGACTGGTGGTACAAAACTTTGGTTGAAATTGCCTTGATTAAATTGACAACAAAGGCGACGAGCCGATGCATTAGCATGAACTACTTCACCTGTTTTGCTTAAAATTAATACACCGTCTTCTAAGCCTTCAATTACTTTTTGTAAAAAATCAGCTCGCTTCGAGTCATGTAAGTCAATACTATCTAGCTTTTGTGGTTCAGCTACTGTTTTTACTAATGTCTTTGTTAGGGCGATCATAGGAAAGTTTTTTAACACTATTTTCTTGAAATACTCAATTTGCAATTTATGTAGTCTGTTTGCATTAGAGGATGTTTGAAAAGTTTTGAGAAGTCAAAATTTATGCCAATCGCCTTACCATGATACGGATCATAGCCGTTGGAACGTTTTACCGATACCTTGGACTATGCTGCCTAAATGGATAAAGTCGAGTTAAGAAACCGGGTTTGTTTCTCCTCACTAACAAATCATTTAGTATCACTTTTTTATGCATTCCAGTGTACACAGTTCACGACGACTACTAATTTGATGCGCCTTTCTCCAAGCTTGAGGAGTGGTTTGGTGATATTGACGAAACTGGCGGAAGAAATGAACCGCATGTTGATAACCCACCTTACCAGCTATTTGCTCCACTTTCTCTGAAGTCTCAAGGAGCAAGGAACGTGCTGCTATCATCCGCCGCTCGATTATCCAACTTTGTACTGTTTTTCCTGTTTGGCGTCTCACTAAGTCAGTGAGGTAAGCAGGGGAATAAGCAACTGATTGAGCCACATCAACAAGAGTAATAGGTAGGTAAAAATTGTTTTCAATGAAGTGAAAGACATTACTAAGTTGAGGGTTGCATGGAAAGATGAACTCAGAGGCACTGGTTCTTGTGGTGTCAGCAGATGATGATTCACTTATAACCATAGAAGATCAATTCTGTTTCAAGAGTGGTAATGGCAATTCGGATAGCAACTGTGAAATACAGCATCAACTTCCTATATGTACATCAACAAAATGTACATATAAAACTCCGGTTTTATTTGGGAAAATATCCTAAGACTAAAAAGCCCATTTTCTAAGGATTTTATCTAAAATCCTTTTCAATAATCAAATAGAATTCCTATATAGAGATACATAGGTGCAAGAAATATCAACTTATGCACTTTTGAGATAAAAATAGCCAGAAATTTTATCCTCATAACTGCTTCACGTCCTGACTTTTACCGTTATCTATTTGACGGAGCAATCGCTTACTATACCTCTATCAAAAAGTCTTATTTTCTCGTAATTTATTATCATTAAAACTAATTTTTTGAAAAAATATCTAGTGTAAAACTCTTGTTATTTAGTTGTTTCACGACTTAAGAGAAAAAGTTAGATGCAAAGGAAGTCCAACTAAAACAACGCTCATACTCAAGCTATTTAAACGCCTAATCAGTTTTCTTTGATGAGTATTTGTTAATCTAACAGATAACAGTAGGGTAAATGTGTGCTCTGCTAGTGTAGATTGACAAGCGCAGCATTAGTTGTGATAGTTGAAATACAACGAAAAATTAGCATTATCTCGTTTATGCTTTTACTTCTATTTATGTTCAAGTCCAATAGAGCTATACACTTGTATGAGGAAAATATAGCAATCTTATTTGAATTATGAATATTCCAAGTGTAAGAAACCGAGAAACTCAAAAAATGACCTGCGAGCACATTTCGCGGTTGTGAAAAGGGTACATCTGG
>NZ_CAXTNP010000427.1:0-4619 GCF_964245575.1 uncultured Nostoc sp.
GGTCAATAGCGTCGGATTCAGCCCCGATGGCAAGACACTGGCTTCTGGCAGTTTTGACAACACGATCAAACTCTGGGATGTCAGCACTGGCAAAGCGATCAAAACCCTGACTGGGTATAGCAGTACGGTCATTAGCGTCGGATTCAGCCCCGATGGCAAGACACTGGCTTCTGGCAGTGATGACAAGACTGTGATTTTATGGGATTTGGATTTAAATGGTTTATTGCTCAGTGGTTGCAACTTGCTGAATAATTACTTCACTGCCCATCCAGAAGTGTTAGAAGAATTGCAATCATGCCAAACTCCATCGCGGAAGGCGCTGGGGGCGACAGTGTTAGTCATCCAAGGTGAGAAGTTGGCGCGAAATGATGATATTAATGGCGCTGTTGAAAAGTTCCGCCAAGCACAGCAGTGGGATAATAAATTAAATTTTGATTTCCAAGCGAGAGCGAAAGAGTTTGTCAACAAAGGCAAGGCTGAACGCTCAGTTTATGAAGGAAATAGCCGCTTAGAAGAGAAAAAGTTTAAGGAAGCGCTAACAGCTTACACCGAAGCTCTCAAGCTCGATTCAAAAGTCGAAATTCCTATAAGTTCTTGGGATGAACTATGCCGCCAAGGTAGTCTGCAAAAACAAGCTGCTTATGTGTTACCAGTCTGTGAAAAAGCTGTTGCACTTGCACCTGAAGATGGCAACATTCGTGATAGTCGTGGCTTGGCTAGGGCGCTGACAGGCGACACCCAAGGGGCAATTGAGGACTTTGAAGCATACATCGCCCAGACTGAAGATAAAAATAGTAAAGCACGACGGCAGCGCTGGGTGAAAGATTTACGGGCGGGGAAGAATCCGTTTACAGATGCAGAGCTTAAGAAGTTACAGAATTAGTGAGACATTGTGCAAAAAAATGAAGTTATCTCACTTTATAAAAGTATGTCTATGACCTCACTTCCATTCCTCTCCCCTAAGAGGGGAGAGGCTTTGAATCTTACTCCCCAACGCTAGTAGGGAAGGGGTTGGGGGTTAGGTCTCTATTGAACTCAACCCAGAAGCGCTATAGATAATCACAAGGTGGAAGAATGCTATATAGCGATTTTAGTCTCGCTAAGGTGAAAAAGAGTTTGGACTTAACACTCGATGAAACTCGTAATTTATTTGCTGATACAAAACCTGTTACACCATCAAAAACTCTCAAAACGATTTTAATTGATTACATCCCTTTAGCAACTGCGATCTTCACCAAAAAAGCTAGATCAGAGTTTTTAATTGCACCAATTCTTGCAGAGGTCAGACGATTATTAAATAATAAAATCTCCCTGGTTTCTAGAAATGAATTTAATTTTGTTGAAAAATAATATAAATTAGGAAACTCGTCCACCATTACCACTATTCAATTGATATGAGTTTATATTGTCTAGTTCACGGTGCTTTCCAAGCCACCTGGTGTTGGGATTTGCTAATTCCCTACTTAGAAGCACAGGGTCACAAAACTGTAGCAATGGATTTACCAATTGAAAATGCATCTGCTACTTTGTCTCAATTTGCAGATGTAGTAATTCAAGCGCTGCCAAAAACTGATGATGATATTGTCCTAGTCGGTCACTCAATGGCTGGTACTATAATTCCCCTAGTTGCAGAAGCGGTAAAAGTGCGTCAACTAGTGTTTGTGGCTGCACTCCTCCCCTATCCTGGAATCAGTACACTGGATCAATTTTCTCATCGTCTTGATTCTGATACACTCAAATCATTTAATTACCAACCAAAAGACCCAAGTAAACTCGAACAGTTTCACGATGAACCTGATATGTATGAACCAGCTTCCGTAGGCAAAGATTATTCAGACGAAGCAGTATTAAGGGATTTTTTCTTTCATGATTGTCAACCAGATGTAACACAGTGGGCAATCTCGAAAAGTCGTTCGCAACAATCTATGGCATATATATTTGAAACGAATCCTCTAAAAGCATTGCCAAATGTTGAGCGTAAATATATTGTTTGTACCAATGACCGCATAATATCTCCTACATGGTCACGCTACGCTGCACGCAAGCGCTTAGGAGTCGATGCCATTGAACTACCTTCTGGACATTGCCCACATCTGTCTCATCCTGAACTTCTTGCCTCAGTATTAACTAGTGATTAATTGTTTGAGCAATCCAAAATATTTTGCCCAAGCGGAATATCTTAATGGTGCGTTGGCGCAGCCCGCCGTAGGCATCGCCCATAATAAATGAAGCCCCATAAAGGTAAACTCGTATGGATTGGAGAACTTATATTCATTCAGACCCGAAAATTCTCCTTGGAAAGCCTGTCATCAAAGGAACGCGGTTATCCGTGGAATTCATATTGGGGTTGTTTGCCGAAGGTTGGACAGAACAACAAGTAACAGAAAGCTATCCAACTCTCAGCCCTCCTGCAATCCAAGCTGTGTTCGCATTTGCGGCGGAGTAGTCTCAAAGAAGATGTATTCTACACATCGTTGCTATCTACTGAGGCCAGGTAATGCGGTTTCTGGCGAATGAAAACTTCCCATTGCCCAGTGTGCGGCTGCTACGGCAAACAGGCTATGATGTCGCTTCCGTGACAGAGGATTCTCCAGGTATTAAAGATACAGAGGTTTTGACTCGTGCGGCTAATGAGCAACGGGTGATTTTAAAGTTTGATCGCGACTACGGCGAACTCATCTATCGCTTAAAATTACCATCACCAACAGGTGTGATTTATCTGCGGTTTCGCCCCCATACTCCTGAGGAGCCAGCCACACTGTTGTTAAATTTACTAGAGATAGAAGGATTGCAATTTGAGGAGCGGTTCACAGTATTAGAGCGCGATCAGATTCGCCAGCGTCCTCTGCCGTAGTTAGAGAATACCACAAATTCAAAAAGGCTAGAAACCGCATCTAAGCTGTCTCTAGCCTTAATTTACTTAATGGGCAGTACCAGACTCGAACTGATGACATCCTGCTTGTAAGGCAGGCGCTCTACCAACTGAGCTAACCGCCCTTTTTACCAATCCTTAACTAATATAGCAAAACATTTCACGTTGCGCTAGTAGTTTTGGGAAAATCTTTTTTTCTCTTATACTGACTCAGTATTCAGTTACTCAGCACTGGCTCAACGCCCCGCTATCGCTAACAGGATTTAAGATGCCCTCTGGTCGGATGCACGATCGCATTACTATGTATGCTCTGCCCTTCGTGGCGGGCGTTACTTTCTGGCAAACTCGCAGTAGCAATGCAACTTTGTTAGTTGCAGGCGGGTTTCTCTTTGGCGGGCTGATGTTTGGCCCCGATTTGGATATTTACTCTGTGCAATTTCAACGCTGGGGTTTCTTGCGCTGGATTTGGCTACCTTATCAAAAAAGTCTCCGTCATCGTTCTTTTTTATCCCACGGGCCGATTATTGGCACGATTCTACGGATACTTTATCTGGGGTGTTTGCTTGCTATTTTGGCAATTTTCGTTTTGGCAGTTGCCGAAAGGTTCTGGAATCTAAGCTTTACTTGGCAAGATTTGGGTGGAACTATAGGGCGATCGCTCGTGCAATACGATACTGAATATATCGCCCTGTTTTTGGGGTTAGAACTCGGTGCGATGAGTCATTCTCTGTCTGATTGGGGCGGTTCGGCATACAAGCGCTTTCAAAAACAGGGTATTCGTGGGTTGCTTCCTAGTGGCAAAATTAAGAAGCGGAAAGTGACGAGGAGTGGTAATCGTCGGCCGAAGACTAAGAAATAATTGTTTAAACGCTTTAGATAGCTGAGGGAAGCGCAGAGGTACGCAGAGGTATGGAAAATCAAAATGAGACTTTGGCGGCGTTGCAGGAATTGATTGAGGTAGTGGCGAAGTTGCGATCGCCTGATGGTGGTTGTCCTTGGGATTTGGCTCAAACTGCCGAAACCCTCACACCCTATGTGATTGAGGAAGCTTATGAGGTGGTGGATGCGATTAAGAGTGGGGATAAGAGTGCGATCGCGGAGGAGTTAGGAGATTTATTATTACAGGTAGTATTGCAAGCCCAAATCGCTAGCGAATCTGGGCAATTTTCCCTCAAAGAAATAACTCAGGGGATTTCCCAAAAGTTGATTCGCCGTCATCCCCATGTGTTTGGTGATGTGTCGGTGGTAAGTGTGGATGAGGTGCGGCAAAATTGGGAACAGATTAAAGCTGCGGAGAAAGGCGAAGCATCTCCAGAGACGCAAAAACTTAGTGCTAAACTCGGTCGTTATGGGCGCACCCTTCCCCCACTGACGGCGGCGATGAAGATTTCCCAAAAGGCTGCGGCGATCGGGTTTGAATGGGAAAATATTCAGGGCGTTTGGGATAAGTTTCATGAAGAGTTAGGAGAGTTTCAGCAGGCTTTAGCTGAAGAAACACCCGAACGACAACAAGCAGAATTAGGCGATTTACTGTTTGCGGTGATTCAGCTAGCCCGTTGGCATAATCTTGACCCCAGCGCTGCTTTGCAAGGCACAAATCAACGATTTGTCCAGCGATTAGAAAAAATGGAGGCAGTTGTTGACCGTCCCCTTTCTGATTACACTTTGGATGAGTTAGAAAACTTGTGGCAACAGGCAAAAGCTCAACTTGCTCAAGAAGGGTATTAGTCATTAGTCATTAGTCATT
>NZ_CAXTNP010000428.1:0-4586 GCF_964245575.1 uncultured Nostoc sp.
CTATTGAACTCGGCAGTTGAGCCTTTTTACTCGGCAGTTGAACCTTTTTACTCGGAATATCACCTTGACGGGATTAAGACTGGCATAATAAATACAAATAATAATTTCTATACCAGCAAAAATAAATAAGGTTAACTACTGAAAGTTCTGATTAACCATTTATCATTAATAGTTACCAAAAAGCTGGAAAATACTTATGGTTCAAACTTGGCTGTGGATTGGTGTCATCAGTATGGCACTGGGTTGTGCTTTTTTCGGAGTAGGCGCACACAATGGTAAAAACGAACGCTGGAAAATACTGTATACACTTAATTTTTTCATTTGCTTGATTGCTAGTGGACTGTACTTAGCAATGGCACTCGGTCAAGGAGTTAACATCATCAATGATCGTCCAACTTATTGGGTGCGATTTGTCACTTGGTTTTGCTCAACGCCACTGTTGTTGTTGGATCTGACTTTTTTAGGAAAAACAAGCCTGCTGATTACAGGTAGCTTGTTAGGAGCAAACGCCTATATGCTTGCCACTGGCTTCCTCGCCACAGTTACACCCAAGCCGATCAGCTACATCTGGTATATTGCAAGTTGTGGTGCTTACCTCGCGGTTTTCTACTTATTAGTGAAGCCCTACCAGATTGAGGCAGAACGCAAACATCCAAGATCCAAGCAAGCATTCCGCAAGCTGGTGACTGTGCATCTGGTGCTGTGGACACTCTATCCAATTGTGTGGATTCTTAGTCCAGAAGGGTTTAACGCTTTTGGTCAAGGCGGGGAAACAATGGGTTATACGCTACTAGATATTGCCTCTAAAGTCGGGTTTGGTTTTCTATCGTTAAACACCCTACGTAGTTTAGAACAGGCAGGAGAATCGGTTACTGAATCGGAACCCTTATATGAGTAAGTAGAAATTTTCAGTAGGATGCAATAGATAGCTAACCGATGAAGAAATCCCAAATTTTAGCGAAACGATATTAGAGAAATCAATCAAGAGATTATGCGATCGCTCTCAGTGTATTTTATATACTAAAGCGATCGCACTACCTATTGTCAAGAAAAAAGCAAATTATTTATAGATATTCCCGTCAAGGAAATTATCGACTCTGCTAAATTCCTCCTCCAGGACGCTTTAAAAACTCCCTTGGATGGATGCTGCTACTTATAAAATCAGTATCCAATATATCAGGAAGTAACCGATACCCCTTAAGGAGACTGATTGGATGAATTTGCAGGCGATTTGGAAGTTATTACAAGAGACGTTCAAAGAATGGAGTGAGGATAAAGCCTCACGGTTAGCGGCGGCGTTAGCTTATTACACGATTTTTTCCATTGCACCGTTGCTAATTATTGTAATTGCGATCGCAGGGGCAGTATTTGGAGAAGAAGCGGCAAGGGGGCAAATCGTTGGACAAATTCAAGGCTTAGTCGGCAGAGATGGGGCACAATTTATCCAAACAGCTATTAGTAATGCTAATAAACCACAAACAGGAGCGATCGCTTCTATCATTAGTGTCGTAGTTCTGCTATTGGGTGCTACTGGTTTATTTACCGAGTTGCAAGATTCCCTTAACACGATTTGGGAAGTGAAACCGAAACCCGGACGCGGCGTAACTAACATTATTCGCCTACGCGTTTTGTCTTTTGCAATGGTGATCGGGATTGGCTTTTTACTTTTAGTTTCTCTGGTAATTAGTACAGCATTAGCAGCATTAGTAACATTCTTTAGTAACTTGCTGCCAGGTGTCGATTTCCTCTGGCATATTCTCAATTTCATCCTCTCTTTTTCCATCACTACGTTCCTATTCGGACTCATTTTTAAAGTACTACCAGATGTCGAAATTGCTTGGACTGATGTTTTAATTGGAGCTATGCTCACCTCGTTTTTGTTTTCTATCGGTAGATTTTTGTTAGGACAATATTTAGGTAATGGCAGTTTTGGTTCAGCTTATGGTGCTGCTGGTTCACTGGTGGTAATCTTAGCTTGGGTTAACTATGCCGCGCAGATTCTTTTCTTCGGTGCGGAGTTTACCCAAGTTTATGCCAGAAGGTACGGTAGCGGCATAACCCCATCTAAACATGCCATACCTTTATCTGATAATACGGAATATAATGGCAAGGCTCCAACAGCACAATCACCCACTAAGAAAAAGCCTTTTTCTAGCTTTATTAATCGCTTGTTCCAGTCTTTTAAGAAGCCCAAGCGCTTAAAACAGAAAAGAAAAAATCAGCGACTTTAATCCCTAATTGTTGGAGGTTTATATTTTTAAATCTGATACAGATAAAAGTATTTAACCTCTAATTAAAATTACTTATATCAAATAAATCACATATAATTATAGATAATTCCTCTGTGTTTATAAATAACCTTAGACTGGATTTTTTCCAGAAGTCTATTGAAAAAGGGAGAAAATCTGTGCTAATGGAAAAATGGTTTTTCATCAATTGGCAGGCAATCTTTGTTCCTAGCATTAGCGTCTTTGAGTTGATTATCCGTGGGTCGCTGGTCTATTTGGCGCTGTTCTCAGTGCTACGCTTCCTTCCTAGCCGGCAACTAGGAACTCTAGGAATCACTGATTTACTCGTAGTTGTGCTATTTGCTGAAGCTGCCCAAAACGCTATGGCAAGTAATTATACATCAATTACTGAAGGCGCTATCCTGGTAGGAACTGTAATTTTTTGGAGCTACTTGCTGAACTGGTTAGGCTACAAAATACCTCAGTTCCAACGTTTTATGAATCAGCCACCGCTGCTACTAGTAAAAAACGGTCGGATGATTCAGCGTCATTTGCAACGAGAGTTAATTACAGAGGATGAGTTGATGAGCAAGTTACGTCAGCAAGGTGTGGAATTTTTAGCAGATGTGAAGTTTGCATATATGGAGGCTGACGGTAGGATTAGTATCATCACCTTTGATTCAAAAACTAGTTCTGTCCCTGAGCAAAAAATAGCATTAAAAAGTGATCTACATTAATTAGACTGTAAAATATGACGGTTGTATTCTGTGCCGAACTGTGATTGAGCGTTATACTTTGCCCGAAATGGCTAATCTCTGGAGTGAAGCCTATAAGCTAAAAACTTGGCTGCAAGTCGAAATTGCTGTTTGTGAGGCTCAAGCTGAACTGGGTTACATTCCATCTCAGGCGGTTGAGGAAATTAAGGCCAAGGCAGATTTTGACCCAAAGCGGGTGCTGGAAATTGAGGCTGTAGTCCGCCACGATGTTATTGCTTTCTTGACAAATGTCAACGAATATGTAGGTGATGCCGGACGCTATATTCACCTGGGTTTAACTAGTTCGGATGTTTTGGATACAGCTTTAGCACTGCAATTGGTTGCCAGCTTGGATATATTATTGCAACGTCTGGAAGATTTGATTCAGGTAATTCGCCGAAAAGCACAGGAACATCGTCATACGGTGATGGCTGGTCGATCGCATGGTATTCACGCTGAACCGATCACTTTTGGTTTCAAGCTAGCTGGCTGGTTAGCAGAAGTGTTGCGACATCAAGAACGCCTGAAAATTCTCCGCGAAACTATTGCCGTGGGTAAGATTTCCGGTGCGGTAGGAACCTATGCGAATGTTGAACCGCGTGTAGAAGCGATCGCTTGTGAAAAACTCGGACTCAAACCCGATACGGCCTCAACGCAAGTTATTTCCCGCGATCGCCACGCCGACTATGTGCAACAATTAGCTTTGGTAGCAGCATCCATAGAACGTTTTGCTGTAGAAATTCGCAATCTCCAAAAAACAGACGTTCTGGAAGTTGAAGAATTCTTCTCTAAAGGTCAAAAAGGCTCCTCAGCAATGCCACACAAGCGCAATCCTATCCGTTCGGAACGGCTGACGGGAATGGCGCGACTCGTCAGAAGCCATGCAGGTGCAGCTTTGGAAAATATTGCTCTCTGGCATGAGAGGGATATTTCCCATAGTTCTGTAGAACGGGTGATTTTGCCAGATGCTTGTACTTTGACGCATTTTATGTTGACAGAAATAACCGACTTAGTAAAAAACCTGTTGGTTTATCCTGAGAACATGGAACGAAATCTCAACTGCTACGGCGGCGTTGTGTTCAGCCAAAAAGTGTTACTTGCCTTGATAGACAAGGGAAGCCAGCGAGAGGAGGCTTATGCGATCGTTCAAGAAAGCGCTCACGCCGCTTGGAACAAGCCAGAAGGTAATTTCCAGGACTTGATTAACAAAGATCCTCGCGTTACCGAAAAGTTGTCCCCAGCAGAACTAGAAGTCTGTTTTGACCCCCAGCAGCATCTGAGCCATTTAGAAGAGATTTATCAACGGTTGGGAATTTAGGATTAATTTGCTTGTAGTGAGCGCTTAAGCGCTTACTACTAACCTGTTACTTAAAAAATACGCAAACTTTTTCAAAAAAGAATATATAAAAATACCAAAAATCTTTAGTATTGCATTGCTGAAGACTGTTAATTTGGTGCTGGAATTTTTGCCAGCACTGGGTAGTATAAATAACACATATATATATCATGTTTGCATAATTAGTTGTAATTCCCACAGTCATTGCACCCCACCCCCAACCCCCTACCCGCTCTTCGGGAGGGGAGACAAAGCACAGCTTTGGCA
>NZ_CAXTNP010000429.1:0-4585 GCF_964245575.1 uncultured Nostoc sp.
CCCCACTCCCCACTCCCCACTCTTTACGCCAAGTGCATCTTTAAAACGCTGCGGGGTGCTTTACGAACTCTGGCTAAAACGGTTTCTTTGCCTAAACGCTGGCAAGCCTCATATCGATGGCAACCAGAAAAGCCATAATATTGTCCATCTACTTCTAGGACATCTATGGGTTCTTGCTGCCCAATCTCCGCAATCGATTCCATTAAGGCTTGCACTTTGTTTGGATCGTTTGCACGAGGTAACGGCCGTTTTATCTGATTTAATGGAATTTCTTGGACTCTAACCATAAGAAGTTTATCCAACTAGTTCTGTTTTGTGTCTCTAAATAAATCATAGTCGTTATGACTACGTTTTGCAACCCCTTTAGGCAAAACTGTTAATGGTATCATTGGAGCACTCATGCGACAAAAAAACCGCACTACAAAGCAATTAGAAAATCAGCTCCAACACCGCATTAAGGGGCAGAAGACAATCGATTACTCGCTATCGCAACTCTTGGAGACGCTCTTTCTAGCTTGCTTCCTCGTAGAGGTACGCTATCAGGTAGCTATGAAATTTTCGCTTTGGCGTTTTTCCCACACTGTGCTGGCCACATTTTGTCTATTGGGACTAACTGCTGCATCAGGGCCTGAGAGTAACATCCAGGGTATGCAACTGAAAATTGGGATTGTGCAGCGATTTGGCTCACAACCCACAGCCAAGCTGCAACTAGAACCCACAAAAGGCGATCGCTTAAAGCTAAAATTTTTTGCGGGCAACAAGCAGCAAACCTTAGTTACCAAAAATCCTGTAAAGCTGGAAACAGTCATGCAAGCTTTACCCCAGACAACAGTTGAGGAAGTGGTAGTTTTAGGCACATACCGCACCTTTGAAACTGCGGAAGACAGTGCTAATAAATGGCGTTCTCAAGGAATGGAAGTGGAAATAGCCCAGCCAGAACGCTGGCAGGTTTGGGCGAAACGAGATGTTTATAGCACTCCTTTACTGCGACGCTTGCTATTGCAAAACATCCAAGCTTCTACCAAAGATAAAGTATATCTTGATACTAAAGTTTTAAAACAAGTACCGCGAGTTAGTTGGGTGGTGGATGGTAAGCGCTATAGCCCAAATGATTTGGAAATCAGCACTGATAGAAACTTGATTCGGGTGAATAAAAGCGAAAAACAAGAGTTTGCTCGTCTTTATGCTGGGCGAATGAATTTGCAGCCAAATGCTTATGGCACATACACTTTAGTTAACCAAGTTCCTTTAGAAACTTATTTGCGTGGGGTTGTACCTTACGAAATAGGCACGGATGCACCAACAGCCGCGCTAGAAGCCCAAGCAATTCTCGCCCGGACTTATGTTTTAAGAAATTTACGCAGGTTCGCCGCAGATAATTATCAATTGTGTGCTGATACTCACTGTCAAGTTTATTATGGGCTGAATGCAGCGGCTGCCAAAACAGACCGAGCGATCGCCTCAACTAGGGGTAAAGTAGTAACCTATAAAAATGAACTAGTAGATGCCCTTTATTCTTCTACCACTGGTGGCGTTACCGCCTCCTTCAGCGATGTCTGGAATGGTGACGATCGTCCCTATCTGCGCCCTGTACTGGATGCTGCAACTAATTTTTGGGACTTGTCTAAGCAGAGTTTAGCAGATGAAAAGAACTTCCAAAAATTTATTAATATCCAAGAAGGATTTAATGAAAGCAAGTGGGATATGTTTCGTTGGCATAAGGAAACCCCTTTAAAGGATATTACCAAGGACTTGCAGAAATTTTTGCAGGTGAAAAACAGTCCCTATGCCAAATTTAAGACAGTTCAGGCTATGGCAGTAGTGAAGCGAAGCCAGAGTGGGCGTATCCTTGAACTCGCGGTTAAAACTGATAACAGCACCTTTGTTCTCCACAAAGACGAAGTTCGTAGTGCCTTTGCTGCTCCTAGAAGTACGCTATTTTACATAGAACCCCTGAACAAAGGAAAATCTGAACTGTGGGGATACGCCTTTATTGGTGGTGGATTAGGACATGGAGTCGGCTTGAGTCAAACTGGCGCTCAAAATTTAGCTAAATTAGGTTGGTCAAGTCCAAAAATTCTCCAATTCTACTATCCTGGTACTCAAATTCAGATTTTCAGCAAACAGACTAAACTTTAAGCTAATCGGGAAATTCCATGTTTTTCCATACTTAAAAAATCAAGCAGGAACATAGAATTTCCTGTGTTCCTGCTCAACACGAAATTAGGCTTTCTTTAGGACTTACGCAAAAGTATACGCGCTCAGGGGCAATACCCTGCCTTAAGCTGCAACTCTTGGAGACGCGATCGCGTTTGCGTCTACATGAATTGCCCCTATGTGAAAATAAGGGCATCGGCTATTGTTTGCGTAAGTCCTGTTTTTCACAATAGCTTTATATACACAACATTTAGAAGGCGTTAACACTAGATGCGGTGCTTCTATTTTTTCAACATTATTTACTCTTGCAAGAGGTTTATTGTTGAAGAATCTAACTCTTAGTAGAGTTCTTCTTCTTTGTGAGTTTGGATTGTCAGATCAGAGGTTGGGTAAGCGACACAAGTCAGTACATATCCAGCTTCTATTTGATCGTCATCTAAGAATGACTGGTCACTCTGATCAACAGTACCCGATACGAGTTTACCTGCACAGGTCGAGCAAGCACCAGCGCGGCAAGAGTAAGGCAGGTCAAGACCTTGTTCTTCAGCAGCGTCTAGAATATATTCATCATCAGGAACGTCAATTGTTGTGTTAAGTCCTTCAGCCTCGTTGACTAGTGTCACTTTATAGGTTGGCATTGATCTAATCCTCTCTTTTGCAAACGGTAGTATAAGTTATGTTTAGGCAAAGGTGACGGCTGTTCTGTGGAATTAGCCGTTGGTTAAAATTTGCTTCAATTCTGATACTACGAGAAAAACTAAACTATGTAACTGGAAATTGAACCCGATTAGTAATGAAATTTAGTTACTTAATCCCGATAAGTTTTATTTATATTATTTTCTGTCTTAGTCAAGCTGTAATTAGAAAAAATTATCTTAATGAATAAAAAATATGAATAGTATTAATGCCACCTATATTTTGTAGGACTTACGCAGAATAAATCCCCAACTTACCTTAAAAAGCAGGGCTGTTTGATTCGATCGCCTAGAGATTTTCTTAATATCATCAGCGAGAAATAAGCTTTGAGTTAGTAATCCCAAAAATAACGTGCCAACTCCGTAAATTTAAGTACGTTGGGGTTGGCGTAGTCTCTCGTAGAGAAGCCTTGCCTTACCCCTACTCAAAAGCCAGCTAAGTATAGGGGACGCACCAGAAGGCATCGCCATCTACCCAATATAAAAAACTTGCTGCAAATTATACAGCCATGACTGCGTTCGCCTTCATTCTTTTGTAGTTATAGTTTTGAAAACATGCCCTAGTACGAATGTTGTAAAGTCTAAACTGGTGAAGTCATTTGATTCCAGATGTTGAGATAATCTCACCACTAGAAGCGTGAAAGAATCAAAAACAGAACTAGTGAGGATCATGTATAATTCAAAAGCAGCTTTGGAAAAAGCAAAAGTGCGTGTAGGTTTGGTGGGTACTGGGTATGTGGCAAAGTTTCGAGCTGAAGCATTGCTCCATAATGAGGGAATGCGATCGCAGTTAATCGCATCTGTTGGTCATACCGCAGAAACAACAGAAACCTTTGCCAAAGAGTACAAGATTGAAGCGTTGAGTTCTTGGCAAGAGCTAGTAGAGCGTGAAGATATAGACCTGGTGCTGATTTCCACTATCAATCGAGATCATGGTGCGATCGCTCGTGCAGCACTTACCAACGGCAAACATGTGGTTGTAGAATATCCTCTTTCGTTGGATGTAGTCGAAGCTGAAGAACTGATTGCCTTAGCCAAAGCACAACAAAAACTCCTGCACGTTGAACACCTGGAACTTTTGGGTGGTTTACATCAAGCTTTGAAGCAAAACTTAGCCAAAATTGGTGAAGTTTTTTATGTTCGCTACAGCACCGTCAATCCCCAGAATCCTGCACCCCGCAAATGGACTTATAACCACGAGTTGTTCGGTTTTCCGTTAATTGGGGCGTTGTCTCGCCTACATCGTCTCACCGATTTATTTGGTAAAGTATTTACTGTTAACTGTCACCAGCGATATTGGGAAATAGAACCAGAATATTACCAAACCTGTTTCTGCACTAGTGAACTATCCTTTAACAGTGGACTTTTAGCCCAAGTAGTTTATGGCAAAGGCGAAAGTATTTGGCAATCAGAACGCAAGTTTGAAGTTCACGGAGAAAAAGGTGGTTTAATTTTTGATGGTGACACCGGAATTTTCATCCAGCCAGGGGAAACGACACCTATAGAGGTTGGGCCTCGCCGGGGTTTATTCGCCAAAGACACGAGTATGGTTTTAGACCATCTTTTTGATGGGACTCCTTTGTATGTTACTCCAGAGGAGAGCTTGTATACCCTAAAGGTTGCTGATGCTGCACAAAGAGCTGCACAGACAGGGTTAACTATGTTTATGTAAAGATATACTCATATTTGATTGCGTGAAAAAAACTCAGTACACCTTTATTCCTTCTTCCCAG
>NZ_CAXTNP010000430.1:0-4578 GCF_964245575.1 uncultured Nostoc sp.
GAAGACCAACGGGGTTGGTGACAACCTCGTTGAGTTTACTAAAGAAATTGCGAATGCGAATGGGAAAAAGCGAATTGGTATGACATCTTTACACTAAATAGCCAATCTCAAAGAAAAAATCAGGGGTGTGCTTAAACACACACCCCCATACTAATTATTCTCAATTAAAAAGTGTGAGCAGAGGTTTCGTTTCTTCTGCTCACACTTTGGGACTTGGCCTTTGCAAATAACTAAGGACAAATGACTTTTGACTTCCCCGAACGCGAGTGCGTCCCGTAGGGAAGGGGTTGACTATTACGCTTGTCGTGAGTAGTATTCCACCACAAGTAGTTCGTTAACTTGTAGTGCCACCCATTCCCGCTCAACTACACTATTGACTTTACCAACCAACTTATTTTTGTCAAACTCCAAATGACTAGGGAGGTTTGCCAAACCAGGATATTGCAAGTTGGCTTCTACCAACTTCCGTGATTGTGCCCGATCCCTGACCGCAATTACTTCACCAGGACGGCATTGGTAGCTAGCAATATTAACCACACGACCGTTAACAGTTACGTGACCGTGATTTACCAGTTGACGAGCTGCTGGGATAGTCGGAGCTATACCCAAGCGGAAAACGGTATTATCCAAGCGCATTTCTAGCAATTGCAGCAGCACTTGTCCGGTAGAACCAGTAACACGTCTGGCTTTCCGCACATAGCGCAGCAATTGCTTTTCAGTCAAACCGTAGTTGAAGCGGAGCTTTTGCTTTTCTTCTAAACGGATAGCATACTCAGAGCGCTTCTTGCGGTTCTGACCATGCATACCAGGTGGGTAAGCGCGTCTGGCGCTTTTACGAGTTAATCCTGGTAAATCGCCCAAGCGGCGTACAATTCTGAGGCGTGGCCCTCTATATCGGGACATGAGTTTCCTTAATCTAATCCTGTTTAAACTTTACCCAAACATTCTATTTTGACATTCCCCTGATAAAAAATCAGGGGATTCTTGGTTTTGTGAGGCTGCTTGCTTTGGTATGACGTATCCTACCAAAGTAGAGGAATCAACTTTTGCGCCAGTTGCTTTAAGTTGGTACCGACACACTAGCTTCCAAGCCTGAATTCCGGCCTGTCACGCCGTACTCCTGCCAATAAGTTTTTTGTGTTTATTTAGTTTCGTAGGCTACTCAATCATCAGATTGGTTTACGCAGTATTCTTACTCTGAAATACTTTTTACGTTGCCTACTTATCTTTCAAACAGTCATATTAACACAATTTCCGGCATAATTAATTATGTCTATACCTTACTACCGCCGAAATTCTTTAATTACAGAGGATTTTTAAGATATTTGAGTTAGCATAACTTTGGGTGTTTGGAGAATGGCAACCTTAATGAGCAATAAAGCGGTTAATAGAGGTAAGAACAAACAAGCCAGTTCCACCTCCAGGATTTTAACAGTACCAGTTTTGGCTATAGCTGGATGTTTGGCAACGATCTTACCCAATACAGCGATCGCTGCTTCCTACAACAATGATTATAGTGTCTGTGCGGGTCGCCTCTTAAAAGTGGGTGTAACGGCACAAGCGGCATCACAAGGTTGTGCAGCAGCACTGCGTCCAAGGGATTTGGCTGCTTGTGTGGTTAAAATTGAGAAGGAAACCCAAATTGCCGCCACAGATGCGCTTTCTACTTGTGGGAGGGCCCGGCGTCCTGAGGAGTTAGCTACCTGTGTAGTTGGCGTCAGCTTAAGTACTAAGGAAGCAGTTAATCTGGCAGTTCTAGATTACTGTGGACGTAGTTTGTTACCCGTGCGGTTTGGGCAGTGTGTGGTTGGCTTGCGTAGTCAAATCGACTTTCCCGCTACACAGGCATTAGATACTTGTATCAGTGCTGATGATAGTGTTATCGGTGCTTCATCTTCGTCTACACCGTCAACTATAATACCTGCGGGTTCAAGTCCAAGTTTAGAGACTCCATTTCCAACGCAACCGAGTGTTCCAACGCAACCGATTGTTCCAACGCAACCGATTGTTCCAACGCAACCGGTTATTCCAACGCAACCGATTGTTCCAACGCAACCCGGCACGACGAATTAATTACAGTCCTTTGTAATTGACTGACAATACAGGTTAATTAGTAGGGTGGGCATTAAAATTTCCACCCTACTAATCTGTCAAGTTTAAATTGATGGGTAAGCTGCTACACATTTAAATTGCATAAGCTGGGCGGGCAGGATGCCCACCCCACAAGAGTTATATTAAATTCGATTATGCAAATTAGATGTTTTTTAGATTAAGCACGCTTTGTGCTTACTACAAACTCATCAAAACTAGCTTGGACATTGTACTACTGGTCTATGGCATTAGTTATGAGGGGTGAAGAAGTTCGTAGTAAGGACTTTAGTCCTGGATTTTTAAGCACGCTTTGTGCTTAATACAAACTAATCAAAATTAATCAGACAGACTACTACTATGACTGAAGCAAAAATATCTATATAAAACCATAATTGTCCTCTGCTTGCAAATTATGCAAACTAAACACTTACAATACAAAAGTCACAAGCGATTTTGTGACTTTTGTACTATTTTTTATAGTACAGTGTTACAATCTAAATAGACCAACCATCTCCCTAGTATTAAGCAACGGACAAAATCAGTCAAAAGCTTATAAAGTAAGCTTTTTGAATTTTACGTAGCGCTACTAGCACAGGTCGGCGGAAATAAATTACCATTTCATTACAGCCAGAAAGCCCAAAATTAAAGCAAGCGTGAATGCGTGACTTCCGCCTTGCGGTGCTAGTCTTCTCTTTCACCAAAAACTGTCTGTAAAATTACTGGAATACCCCCGTCTTGGTGATATTTATCTGCCCAGGCACGGATAATTTCATCCAATTCTTCCATAGCCTGCTCCATTTTTTCCGGGAGGATATCAAGTTCTTCTAGCAAGCGCATAGCATTTCGTCGCCGTTCTGCCCAATTTTTCATCATGCGGAAATACCGAGCGGTATCTTCTACCATGATGTAGGTGCGTTCTTGATCGTCTGCGGGGGCATAAAAAGGACGGGTAAGAGCATAGAAGGGCATTCCCCAAGGAGAATCAATGCGTGTTACCGTTCCTGAGTAGAGCAGACGGCGCTTGATATGCTCACCCAAGGCTTCACTCAAAGGCATTTGATGTTCGGGTGGCAAGTCTTCTTGCGATCGCCTGTGCAAAAACTCAATCAAATCCAGAAACTCAAAAGAGCTAACTAACTGGGCGTCAGGTAGATTACTTGGAAGTTTTTGCTCAATTTGTCTTTTTTCTTCACTTGTCAGACTGGTACCAGGAACGCGCGATCGCCCTGGTTGCCAAGGATACTTTTCTAGCCAGACATAAGGCAATTGAATTAAATAGCGCGGTTCCTGAGAACCCAGCATCTTTAATAGTTTGCCTTCTGTTAGAGCCTGTCTGACTTCTTCTACAATAATTTTTACCCGTTTCGGCTCCAGGTGGTGCAAATGCCCCGTCATCCGCAGGTTTTGCCCCTGCTCCAGATAGGTCATGTAAATTGCACACTTTGCTGCTGTTGCGGCTGCGTCTAAAAATGCCCCATGCCTGTGCCCACTCGTCCGCATGGCACTAAAAGCCAGATAAAGCATGATCTGATCCATCGCACTGGGGTCAAGACGTTTGATCAGATCTATGTCGTTACTCATATTACAGACAATTGAATAGCACGTTTACACAATTTTTAATGGATTGAAAATAGGTAGTATACACCTGGCTGAAGGCGATGTTTTCACTTCAGACTATATTAGTATGCGATAACTATGAAATCCGTGGTAGCCCAAACTACCATTTTTGCATCTTTTCTGGTATTAAGGCAGATTTAGTTGTGGTTACTATAACTGCCTGGAGCATCTGACCAGAAAATTACAGATATCACCAAGTCCAGCTTGACGACCGTTTCCGTCCCAAAAGTCAACTGTGTTGCAAGTAATCTATAAAGCCTTCAAGTTCTCTGAGGTTTTTTTATCTTTCTAGAGCAACAACGTCAAGCTGTTTACACCTTAATGATGGCACTATGCCGACTCTGAGTGAGAACTAGTTTGCGCGGTTCATCTGGGATATTTGTTACTCGAAAAAGAAGGTTTTTATTCAGCTTTAGCGAATTATTTTTAGCACACAAATGACTAGAAATAATTGGGACTGGTCTAAAAAAAAATCGCTTTCCAGGTGTAGAAACATTCAGAGGTTGAGCCACCCGGCTCACTGCGAACTATCATCTTGTTCACAACCTCCAGTGATGTCTCGCCAGTATAAGCCGTTGGCTTGAGGGAAGATGGTAGACATCAAGAGAGCAATTAATTCCAATTTCCAAAATACCTGTTGTTTTTTCAAATATCGCTCCTTATCATATCATTCTTTTTTGCTCTTGTAATAAATCTATGTATTTTCAATTTTATAAATAATGGTATTTAAAGAATTTATATCTTTGTTAAATCAAGGTTTGATGATATTTCATTTACCGTCCTAAATCCAATTCATAATTATCTTTTTGTGTTGATGATTTAACACAGAAAGCCGCAATTAAAGTTGAATTAATTGCATAGCCATCAGGC
>NZ_CAXTNP010000431.1:0-4567 GCF_964245575.1 uncultured Nostoc sp.
CCCCTAATCCCCACTTCGTGGGGGCCCCGAGTTCCCCACTCCCCACTCACTTTACTTTCAATACAGACTTCCCTAAAGACTGGCAAATAACATCATTTTGCGGTGTATGGATACGGCTACATAGAACGTCACGGTAGTGTCGCTCTAAAGGATTCCTTTTTAACAGACCAGGATTACCAGTTAGTTCTAAGGCAATCTCTACAGCACGAATCGAGTTAGTTGTGGTGAGATATTTAACAGCTTGTGCCTGTAATCCTACGTTAGGCTGATACTCGCCCTGATCAATATCTTGAACCAAGCTATAAATCAATCTATTGTTAGCAAACAGCAGCGCTTCTATCTCACCCACAGCAGTTTGGAAGCGTGGCAGAGTTGCCAGTGGCTCTTTGAGATTAGAAGGCGATCGCTCCCAAAGATATTTTACAAGCCAGTCTCGCGCACTAGTCGCAACACCAAGATATAAAGCACTTATTGTCAAACTGCCCCAAGTGGAAATCAGAGGATCAAAGGATGGCGCAGTTGATATGGGGCTGATATTCAAAGCATACTCTTTTGGGATTAATACATTCTCCAAAATGAGATCGTGGCTACCTGTAGCTCTCATCCCCAAGTGATCCCAGGTTTCAACAATTTGCAAACCGGGCAGATCGCGCGGAACCAGAAAACTGCCAACTTGTGGTTCATCCTCAGTTGTCCGTGCCCAAACAATAAAGTAACTGAGGATGGGACTACCCGTGGTGTATTGCTTGTGACCTGTTAAACGCCAACCCTCTGTTGTCCACTCGGCAATTGTGGCAGGCAATCCGCCTCTAGCTGGTGTTCCTAACTCAGGTTCGACACGGGCAGCATTGAGCAGGGCAATACCTTCAATTGATTCACGACATAGCCGTTTATATACTTCTGGATGCCAGCGACGGCTACGGGCCGCATGGGCATGTTGGAGATAGTGCATTGTCAGTACTAGCGCCGTCGAAGCATCGCCACGCGCTATCTTTTCAATCACTCGGCAGATAGTTGGCAGCCCTAAACCCTGTCCACCTAGTTCACGGGGAATGGTAAGGCTGAGTAATCCTGCCTCATGCAAAGCTGTAAAATTCTCGAAGGGAAAGGAACCATCTTTGTCGTGTGCCCCTGCACGGGTGGCAAAGTCTTTGGCCAGAGCCTCAACCTGGTCGAATATATTATTGGGGAGAGTTTCTAAGCCTTTGGCTACAAAGATGTCTGGCACTGCTTGCTCCAACTGTGACATAAATACTCCTTTAAAACTCACTTTACTACTACTGAATCAGAGATGTTTTGCAATAAAAAAGGATTGGGCATTGGGAAGGAATTCTTTTAATCTCTAATTTTTCATCTGTCTTTTTGAATGCATCTGAATTTTTGCCTGCGATATCGAGGGTAAACTCAAATCTTTTGAAGATGAGCAAGACTCCATCCTGCGAAAAATTGATGTTTCTGCAAACTTGAGATGCTTCTATGGGAGTTAAGCGATCGCAACTATTTTTAACCTAAGTTTTGCTTTCTTTTTTTACTCAGTTTATGACCTCGAACTCAGGTGTTTTGGTGATTATTAAACAATACTACTTAAACTTGCTCGGAATTTAGTAATTAATAATTATGACACAAACAGCTTTCTAAGAGCAAGCCAACCATCCAAATTTACTTTTGATTTTGACTTGGCTTGATTGGATCTATGCGTTGTTGATTGTTTGACAATTGTTCAAACATTTGTATTAAGGCTAACTGCATTTCTGGCGGAAATTCCAACGTGCCAGAACGCACATGTAAATCTAATTGAGCAAAGGGAATTTCAATTTGTTTTTGCTGTAATAATTCATATATATTGTAGTATAAATCACTTTTGAGCAAGAATTGTTTATTAGGTTCCGCAGTCCATACTAATAACTCAAAATTTAAGGTGTTGTTGCCAAAATCTTTAAATAATACTAGAGGAGAAGGAGCCTCTAATACATTGGGATGCTTAGAGGCTGCTTCTAACAGAGCAGCTTGCACGACTTTGGGATCTGAACTATAAGCAACGCCAACGGGGAGATGAAGGCGAGAAATTGGGTTGCGGTGGCTCCAATTGATTACTTCTTTTTCCAAGAAGCGAGAGTTGGGTACAATAATTGAAACGTGGTCAAGAGTGCGAATCTCGGTACTTCTGCCACCTATTCGCTCGACAGTACCTGTATATTCCCCAACTTCCACAAAATCTCCAACCTGAATCGGACGCTCAAATACTAGTACTAAACCACTGCCAAAATTCTTAGCAATATCCTGTAAACCAAAGCCAATTCCAACGCTTAAAGCACTTGCTAAGATTGTCAAAGAGCTAATGTCAAGTCCCCAGATTTGTAGCAGTACCAGTGTGCCAATAAAAATCAGACCATATTTGAAAAGTATTACAATCGCTTCTTGAGCGCCACGATTGATTCCAGTAAAAGATAGAATGCGAGAACGTAAAAAATTGGTTAAAGTTCCAGCAAAGATAACTAAGCCGAACAACAAACCAATCAAAATTATTAATTCAGTAAGAGAGTAAGGATTCTTGCCTAATGTCAGGATAGGTGAGGTGAAACTGGTGATCAGGATATTTGAAATTTGGTAGCTCCATTGACGAGTGAAAGGAAAGAGATTAGTGATATAAAGAATCGCACTTATCCAAAGTGCGATACGCATACTCGCCAAAACTAATTTGAAAAATAATTCCAATACTTTTAGCAGTTCCGAATTAGGTATCGCATTGTTAGCAGTAGTTAAGCGAAGTGAAGCTACTCGGAAAAAGTGATGCTTAATCCATCCTAATAGCCAAGTGAATCCGGCAGTTATGAGTAAAATTGCTACTGCTACAAAAGTCGTATGTTGGAGATAGGTTTTAGTTCGCTCTAAACGAGCTTGCTGTAACGCTTCTTCAATTTCCTGCCCCCAAATCCTTGCCTGCTCATCAACTGTGCTACCTGGAACAGTATCTTGTTCTGTAACTGTTAACAGATAGCGGCCATTTAGCAAAATAGTAGGTAGCTGGTTGCGTTCTTCAATTTTAACTTGAATAAATTCAGAAGTTTTAATCGCATATTTTAGTTGTGAGTTGATTAAATTTGTCCGTTCTTGAGCGCTATAATGACCAGAATCGCTGATCTTAAAAAGCTCTTGCCCATCCAAAATAACCGGAGCTTTAGTTAATGATTGAGCAACAACAGGAGTTAACCAGATAAATAAAATAAAAGTTAGTAATGCAATGAAAATATTGAAATATTTTGATGGCAGTTGCAAACGGTGAGAATAACGCATTAGAATTCTAACAAGATAATTTTAGTCTAGCTAATTAATATTAACTAGATTTGTTCACAATCAATTTTTTACCATAAAATAAAACCAATAGAAAGAATTTAATTTAGAGTTACAGAACTGTTAACTAGCGACAAGCCAAGGAAGCATTTATGGATTTTTGCAATGCCACAGACAAGCGTAGGCATCGCTCTTGATGCATTTGTAATTGTTGCGATCGCTCCAGAGGCAAGTAATCCAGATTCCGATTCCTTGGCGATGTCTGCGCCTACGCCCTTCCCCAGCAGCAGGATCTGTGACTTTCCCTCTCCTGGGATTTGAGAGAAAATATAAAAGGTATAATTACTCATGCATCTTCCGAGGGAAGCCAGTTAGCTGAAATATTTGTAATAATTCCCAGTAATTGCGGTTACATAATTTTATTCATGAAATTTTAATCCCCTAGTACCGCAAGGCGGAAGTCAAAAATCACGCATTCACGTATTGAAAAGTTTTGTATATCAAGGCTTTTGCAAGTTTTAAAATGGTAGCTTGATTTACGCCGCGCTGTACTAACTGAATATGACAACTTGATTAAAGGAGAGTTTTTTATGTCAGTCCAAGACTTGGAAGAATTTTTTCACACACAATTAGTCAAACACGGCGTGAACTACAACTTGGCTGCAAAAGCAGCTAAAATACTGGCTTCTGGCAAACCTGATGAACTATTAACACCAGAAGAAAAGCATTTGGCTACAGAAGTTTGTCAGCAGTGGTTTAAACAGCGTCAACGTCTAGAGCGACTCAATTCTCATTTATAGAATTGAATAAGGATATTTAGTAAATATTGTTACTTTAGTTATATATCTCAAGGAGAAATTAGCCTTGAATATTTATCTCTAAAGAAAAATGAATTGAGTAGATTTGCAGAGCTAACTTAAAGCAATAAGACAACTCAGACGAAAAGCTTTTTGAGGTTTCCACTACCTCAAAAGCTACTTCGATTCTTAAATCAATTTCCTGAGGCGCATCCCACCAGTAATCAGGGAAGTTGCCATAAATGGCGTTGATGGTTTCGGCTTGGTTGATATCAAGGCGATCAACTGCTTGCTTGATCACAGTATAAATGGCAAAGGTGTTTTCATCAACCTTGAGCCGTTGCCGTAAGACTTCTGCTTCTGTGCATTCATTGGCAATTTCATTTAGTTTCGCTAAAGCAACGCAAGCCTCTATTTGGCGGTTTTCAAAGTTGGCGCACTCAAAAATATGCCGCACCTTATTATTGGGCAGCTTTTAC
>NZ_CAXTNP010000432.1:0-4543 GCF_964245575.1 uncultured Nostoc sp.
CTTGAATCTCCAACAGGACTTCTGGTAAATCAACATGAGGCAATAAACTGTCTACGAGTGTTTTAAGTTGAAGATAACTTTCAGGCTCTGCTAATTTATCTAAATTCCTGATAGTTAATGTCTCACGTCCTTTAGCGACTTCAATTTTGACAGCAGTATTGTGAGGTAGGTTGCTAGCAGTACGCTGATAGGCTTCATCTAACTGTTGTTTGAGAACTTGGAGTTCAGAGGCAGGAGCTGCTTGCAGGTTCAAAACTCGGCAGACATGGGAGCGGGCTGACTCCCAAGCCTGACCCTGTAATAATTTAGCTCCCGGATTGCTCCAACGCTCAGAAGGACTAGTAAATAAATCTCGGCGACGCAGAGAATCAACCATTTGCTCTAGAATACAAAAAGTATAAGCGCGACGGTCAATTTTTCCGTCTTCTGTAACAACCCATTGCACCCAATTTTTACCAACTACTCCTAGTGGTGCATTCTCCATCTTGGGCTGGCGCTGTCCTTCAATGGACTGGAGAAAACGCCAAGCGGTTAAAATAGGTTTGCCAGCCATGTTGGCTTGAAAATCAATTAGTTCGCAGTAGAATAGGTAGAATTCGTTCTCCGCCACCTGTCAAACGTCCATCACAACGAGAACGGGAATATTTACATCCAAAAGAAGTTGAATCCATGATCCATGCAGCTCGTCAAGTTGGGCGGCATGGAACCAGGGATGCCGCAATTCTTTTACTCATGTTTCGGCATGGACAACGCAGGAGCTGAGTTAGTGGCACTCAAGTGGTCTGGGGTCGATTTGTCAGGTGATTATATTGAGATTGGTCGGGTCAAACATGGGCATGATACTGTTCATCCCCTGCGTGCGCCGGAATTAAGAGCGTTGCCTCAGATACGACGGGATTATCCCGATACCCCATATATATTTGTTTCCGAGCCTAAAACCCCACTGTCCATCAGAGTTATTCGTCACATTATTGCCAGAGCTGATGAAAAAGCAGGAATTACTCAACCAGTTCATCCTCATCAGCTACCTGAAAGCTTGTGGTTATTATTTGGCTAACTCAGGTCACGATACAAGAGCTATTCAAGACTACCTAGGACATAAAAATATTCACTATACCGTGCGCTACACGCAAATTTCTCCGCAACGGTTTGAATCTTTTTGGACAGACTAATTACAGATGAAATGCACTACAGCTACAACGATGACATTTATAACCTTTATCCAGTAAGGCATAGAGCCTTAACGTAAGTTTCTGTATGATTGCTACAAAAACCCCGCATACCTAAAGCCATGCGTTCGACAGCACCGTTGCATCCGGTAACATTAAGAGCATCGCTGAATAATGGTGCTGTTTGTTGTAAGAGTTTGAGTTGTCTTTCAGTTTGCTTGTCTGCCTCTTCAAAAGAACGTTTTCTTTCGGCAGCAGAGGAGAGGAATTGCAATTGTTCTTCTGCCTGAGTATCCTTCATGGCAGCAAACATATCTTCTTCGCGCTCTTTGTCCTGGTAATACTTTTCTAGTGATCGCAACTTAGTACCCGCATAACTCACTAGTGCGATCGCAGCAATATTACCAGGGATGAAAAATCTTAAGTCTTTGGGAGAGACAGCTAAAATTAGTACAAGAGCAGCTAACCCACTATCACCAATTTTTAACCAATGAAATAGCATTTGCACCACCCAAAAGTTAATCCAACAGAGATGATTTGTAAGAGCATGGAGTTATCAGCTTTACCTTTGGTATAAGTAATTACTGATGCCACTCCGACAACGAGAAACGACCAGAGTAGCAAACTGATTAATTGTGTTGCTGCACTAGCAATTAAAAAACCACATATCCAGATCAGGAGTTTGCAAACTTGTGACATTACTTTTTCTTGTTAATTAAAGCTTTAACTGTTCATCGACTTAACTCGTTGTGTAATCCCAAGCGGAGTACCAGAATAACGTGCTTCTCTTAGTTGACGGAATCTATCAACCAAAGATGTGGTTTGTTCTTCGTAAGGTGTGGGTTCTTTCTTGGTAGTTTCAGTCGTCAGTTTTGCTTGCTTCTTCGCTAGCGCCTCTGAATAGTTTGACGCAATTCGCCCCAGGCTGATTCCTAAATCATCTTGTACTGATGCAACAGATGAACGACTTCCACCAACTATCTCTCGGAATTTCAACTCCAGATTGGCTAGATTAGTGGAGAGGTTTTTCTCTAACTCAGCATGAGCGATTCTCGCCTCGCCTACATTTTCACTAACTTCAGCCTGCTTTTCTCTAACCTTGTAGAGGGATTTGAGATAGCGACTAATAGCAGTTGAATATTCCGCCCAGTTTTTAGCTTGGAACTCTGCACCCTTGGCTTTATCTACAGCCGAGGCTACATCTTCTTCGGTGAGGTCGCCAAATACCTTAATGTCAACAGGTAACATATCAGCAATGCGTTGGGCATTCTCCCAAACTGCTGTTCCATCACTCCCTTGAGAGTCGTTGACTCTTCTTTGATGCGTGATAATTCCGCGTGCATCACATCAATCATTGCTAAGTTAGATTGTGCGATCGCTGCTTGAAAGTCAATTAATTGCTGCTCTAATTGCCGTTGCACTTCGATTTGAATGATTTGTGTAATCTCTGCAAATCCTTTGCCATCCCGAACGGATGTGGTGAAGTCTTGAACTTCAGACAATGCTTGGTGTGCATCTAAATTCTCCATCTTCTAGCTCCTCCCATGACAGGTTTACACCCACACGATTTGCAAATTCATTGACAGTTTTCTTCATGGTTTCATAGCCCAGATAATCACAACTATCTAGTAACTGTGCTAATTCCACGTCAATAAATCGTTGTTGAATCGCGGCTTTTTGCTCTCGCTTTTTAGCAGCCATTTGGGAACGTGCTTTCTGCTTTCCCTCAACTCTAGCTCTCTCTACTGCTTCGAGTCGGGCTAATTCCAAAGCTTCAGATGATGCCCGTTCAGTATTGGCTTGCTGCTTAATCCATTCTTTGTTTCTTACCAAGCTTTGAATGATTGCCGCCCTCAAATCATCATCAAAGGCAATTTCTACCTCCTCAATCACTTGAGCCTGATCTTTCTCTAACGGTGCAATTTCTCCTTTCTTGCGTCTTGTAATTGCTCTAGACTGTGTTTCTAAAGTCGAACCTTCATCTTGTACAGGCCATATATACAAGTATTGATGCAATTCCTTCTTCTACATAGCGTTCATACTTTGATATCCCCAAAAACTGCTTCCATGAAGCCCAACAATTCCTAGAAATGCAACGGTTCATAATTTCGTCACATGACCTTTTCAGGCTTGATAACGCTATGAGTTTAGGGGCAGCTGTGTCGGGTTGTTTCTCTTGGAGAGAATTTATTGTTTCACAAAAAGCATCAAATACTTCCTCCAGTTTGTATTCGTTACTCTGCCAGTAGTTCCTTAAACTCCGATATGTTACTTTCTCGCGGGGCGCAACCTTGCGATACCACGCCAAGCACAACAACAGCTGTGATTGTTCCGATGTGTATGAGCAATCGCTCACCTTCTTTCCCTGCGGATAAACTGCACCAGCAAGGCGCTCCCAATTGCGCCAAGTGCGCGAACTTATGGTCGCTCCCCGAATCTTTTCACATTGGGTTTTGAGATTGATAGATTGGCTTATCCAATCCTCTAGTACTACTGGCATGGTTAAACATTTGTAAAACTAACGTGGCTGCAATTATTGAAAGAGTTATCGCGGCGATCGCTCCACAAAATTTTAACAAACCGGACGAATTTCTTTCTTCTGTTTCTATTGTTTCAGTTGTCCCATCAAATGATGTTTTTGAGTATTTCTCTTTCTTGTACACATTATTTTATCTCCGTATAGATGAATACTCATGGTTATTCGTTGAGTACTACACTCGCTCCCCTAAACAAAAAAGTGTGTATGAAAATCTGGGGGTTAGAAGCAAAATTCAGGTCACTTCACTTGCTAACCTTTTGCCGAATCCATGCTGTGTAATTGTTTGAGGTTTGTAGTGCTTTAGTAGTACTTTGCTTGCTCGTTTCAGATGGGGTTACTAGGCGGCTATTTAAGCTCTTTTTTAGTAAAATCGGCATTACGAATGTAGCTTGTCATCAAGGGCAAAAACCTGTTTTTCCCTTCCCTGTAGGTGTAGTAGCTTGTAAAAGCTAAAAAATCGGTAGTTCACTTTTTTGAGCAGTAAATCTCTCTTCTCCTTTTAAGTGTACTGAGACTCTATGCGTTCTTAATATATAGTAATAATCAACTTGAATTCTTCTAAATCTCTGTTCAATGTTGATGCCGTAATCCTCAAAAATCTTCATTAGCTCTTGATGATCAAGTTGAGAAAACATCGCTCTACTGTTACAGCCGTGTTTAAGTACTAAAAAAATTTGCAGTGACAAAAGAGCGCGAAATTCCGACCAGTTTAAAGTCTTACTTCCAAAAAATTCTAGTGTTTTGAGATAGTCGTTCATAGTGTCTCTGGAGCCAATATTAAGCAGGGTAAGCGCATCTAATTTTGTGCTTAAGAATACAGATTGTTTTACTGAAG
>NZ_CAXTNP010000433.1:0-4520 GCF_964245575.1 uncultured Nostoc sp.
TTCCTAAATTTTATTTATCTCAATGATTTTTCTGCACTTGTGAGAAATCCGGGTTAAGCCCGGTACTTTAGATAGTGCCGATAAGTCAAATCGTACAAGGGGAAAGTTGATTGATGGTTGAGTTTTACTGAAAATTCCATATTTAAGAGTAGCTGCCAGTTTTAGCAATAACTTTTCTGAGTCCTTGCAGCCATCTTCTAAACGACTTTGAAGTTCAGCTTCTAAATCAGCAAAATTAGGAGGAACATTCGTCCAAGTTGACTGGTCTTTTTGAAAAATACCTCTACTTTCATAGCAACTTATAAAGGCATTTAAGGTTAAGCCTTGCTGATTTTCACCCATTTTTAGGGACTTTCTCAGGATAGATGAGACAGCGATCGCTTGTAAATCTGGGCCACCACCTTTTGGATCTAAGTCAATTACCAAAGGGTTTAACCCGTATGGAGACTCAGCATCAAGTGAATAGCAAACTTCGTTAGGTAGCTCTAAGTCACCATGAAAATCTGCGACAACTATTTTGATATCAGGAAATAATGATGGGAGTTCATGAGCGATCGCTTTCAATGTCTGTGTCTTACCGCTCCCAGAAGTCCCTAAAATAGCGGCGTGACCATTCCGAAGTTTGGCGGGATTCCAGTAAACTTTGTCACCTAGTAAAATACCAGATGTATCAGCAATAAGGGTTTTCTTGGATTGATTAGGCTTTAGGGTAGCTGCTGGCAGTGGCTTGGGCGGCATTGATTATCCTTATTTGTAATTGTCCTGTGGCGAATTCCTCACCCAGGCTTGACTTGACAACGGACATTGGCGCAGCTTCTAGAGTGATGCTGGTATCAGTCGCTTTAATGGTGGGAAACTGATAAGGGTCACGCGGTAAACCTGCGGTTTCTAAACCGTCTACGCTAAGTTGACCACTGATAAACACCATCGCCCCAGCGCGATTGAATGGTGCGATCGCACTTCCTATCGGTTCATCTTCCAAAGTCAGCGCCTCAATATTAGTAATGGCTGGTCGTCCCACATCGGCTGTGATTTCCTCTAAGAAAATCTGTGCATCGGGTTCAGTCGATGCCTTGTAAATCCGTCCGTCGTCAGCTTGCACTAAAAAGCCTGTTCCTTGTACTTGGATAATTAGATATTGCCCCTTTACCTTAGAGCGATCGCCCGTCCTTACCCCCTTAATGTTGGCTTTGATTAAGTGCGTACTGCCATTGATTAAGTGCGTACTGCCAGATTCATTAAAAATGTGCTGTACGCCAGAGGGAGACGCGATTAACCTGTTGAATTGGGTTAAAATTCCTCCTGAGTTGTTGATGCTGAAGGTCAATAGAGCGATCGCAATCAGCAATATCAAAATAAAGTACTCGGCATTACTGCCAGTTCTTAGCCGAAGATTACGATTACCAGGGCAGACACACCGTACCGGGGAAGGCCAGAACATTTCCACACCGCCGCGAGTGAACACATCCGCAAACCATCCAAAAAAGTAGCCTACACTCAGGGCGTGAGCAACGTTTAAGAGATTGGGATTGAATAGCGCCCCAGTGTAACCGACAATTGCGATCGCACCACTGGCAACTAAACTGTGTGTGCAGCTGCGGTGAGGCATTCTGCTCTCAAAAAATTTACTTATCCACGGGAGGACACGGCCGGCGGGTGATGTTGAGATGTCAATGTCGGGTAATAAGCCAGCGATTGTACCCACGGCGATAATCGTCGGGCTAGCAGTTCCGAGCAGCAGACTGGTAGCTGTGCCACTGATTAGTAAATGGCTGATTCCAAGCATTACCTTATCCTCCTGTCTTCTGGTGGCAGATTATACAGAAGTCGGGAAAGACCGAGGAAAATAGCCGCCGCGATACCTCCAAAAATGTACAATGCTTGATCGCCAGTCCCTAACCCGATGAAGCGCATTATCACGAAGGCAATTCCCGCCAGGAGTATTAAAGGTGTGATGTCGAAGTAGCGACGGTGGTCGCCGGACTCGACATCTAACCCCAAATATTCTTCGTCTACAGCCCGCGCTGCTAACATCGGGTTGCCACCCGCTCTTTCCTGGAGTTTGGATAATTCTGAGGGTTTGAGGGCAATCGCCCTTTCCGCCGCAGCCTGCACCATAATCTCCCGTATCGCGTACTCTGGCAGGGGTTTGAGTTCGATTCTGGGAATGTTGATAAAGATGTCGGTGCGCGGGGGGTCGGTGGCGAGTAGCAGCATAGGCGCGTCGCTCCGTCTTAACTGCTTAAGCCACATCCTAAATTTTGCATCGCAACAGTGAGCGTCATCGAGAATTAGGAATGCTGTGTTTTCCTCTAAGAATTGGGCGATCGCCCTTTTTAATTTGTCAGCTGTTAATGATTTTCCCTCTAAATCCTCAGTGGTAATATCAAACTGATGTGCTATTTCTAGCAACATTTGTTTAGGGGTGGCAGGCTCAATAAACGCCACAGTGAACCCGTCGGCTTGTAGCTTTTCTACTACTGCGATCGCTAAGGTGGATTTACCACTCCCATCCTCACCAGCAATGAGAATAGCCCCATTCGCTAGAAGTGAGGCTGTAGTCCGGTTTAACTCGGCTTGTCGGTAAATCTTGAATTCCCCAGGCGTGGGTATCTCTGACGCTCGTGGACTCGCTAACGCTTCTCTACGAGAGGCAACGCCTTCGCTATCTATTACTGGTGGTGGATCTTGAGTCTCGTTCTTAGAGGAAAGTTTGGGGTTAAATTTGGGAGCGATGCCTGACGGCAAGGCTGAAGCCAACGCTAACACTCCCCCTATGCCTAATGTCAGCAGTGACAAGGGATTTAGACCATTAACAACAACAATCGCCCCAGTTGCCATCATTCCCAAAAACTTCAAGCCGCGCTGATAGAACCCATTGCGGCGCTGATCAATAAGTCTGCGTAAGCGAAAGGGTCAATGCTTGGCATCTCCCCCGATTCCTTGATTTTGGTTTTTAGCTCATCTGGTAATAGGTTTGGATTTTCGATAAAGTGACGAGCGAGTATGTTTTCTGCAATCAACGTACCAGCTGCTTTACCCTGTGCAGATTGTACGATGGCGGCGACATCATCAACTTGCTCTGAAGACTGCGATCGCTTCTGCTTGGGTGCGTAAGTCGGAGTAATCTGTTGAGTCTCTGAAACTGTCAAGCTAGTGGTAGGCGCTGGTTGCTCCTCCTCTTCTATTGGCCCAGAAGGTTTGGGAACTGGGTAGCCTTGCATTCTTCCGGTCTGCTGTATGTGTTCGTGTAATCCGTCCATCTCGGCTATCTGGTCGGCATACAGATAAGCTTTACCGCCTTCCTTCCAGGTTGTAATCCGAAGGTATCGTGTCCGGGCGTAGAAGGAATCGCGCTGAATTGAGTATTTTTTTTGTAAATCTAATATGGAAATTCCAGAAAAATTTTCTTCTTTTTGAGTCGGTTCGGTATCACTTGAAAGGGTATCTGGTTGATTGTCTGCCATAATCCGCTTGTTGTCTGCCAATTTTTTACTCTATTGTCCGGCATACAATCCGGCAGACTGTATGGTGAAATTACGGGTTGTATTGTGAAGTTTTACCAGACAAACAATAAAATCAGGGTTGCGGTAATTACGGTTTACCAATTATAGTTACCGCACTTGTAACCAGCCTGCTTTGCCTGTTCATAAGCAGCATTGATTTTAGCTAGCGATCACAGCCGTTCGTCATCGTCTACAGTATATATACATTTTTGTACAAGGTGGCAGCGATTCTGAGGTTAAGTGTTGTCGTTGCATTGTTTTAAGTATCATATTCATAAATAATAAATTCAGTAACTTTTTTAGTGAAGAGGGTCTTAGAAAAATGGTAACAATTAGAAAATTTCTTGTGGGTTTAGGAACCTCAACACTTTTTTTCATTTTGACTAACAGCAAATTTGCTTATGGAGAAACAATTACATTTAGCGATGTTGTTAATCCTAATCCTGGGAGCAATGCCAGCTTTAAAACTTTAGAACTTGACAACTTTATATTTGATGCTTAAGGTGCTTTTGGTGTTGTAGAGTTAGATTTTGAGCCAAAGGCCTGTTTTGTCGATTGTGTTCCTGGAGATTTACCTTACTTAGCAGCAGGAGGAAGTGGTAGGACTATTTCTATAAGAAACGCTGATAATGCTTTGTTTTCAATATCTAGCATTGAAGCATCAAAAATAGTAGCTTTCAGTAGTAATAATGATCTTGCATCTCCACAAATAGTCATTAGAGGATTAAAAAACGATAACTCACAAGTATCTACATTTTTTAATTTAGAAAATAAATTTCAAACATTTTTACTGCCGGAAATATTTAATAATTTGCAATCCGTGACTTTTTCAGGAGTAATAGGAACAACAAATTTTGATGATAATCTTGCTATTGACAATATTGTTCTGTTAGTAGCTCCTATACCAGAACCAAATTTTACACTAGGTTTGTTAGCTCTTGGTTCTCTTAGCCCAGGTTTAGGGCGTGTTTTCAAACTATAACCACAACAAAATGGAGGCGATCGTAATCATAG
>NZ_CAXTNP010000434.1:0-4517 GCF_964245575.1 uncultured Nostoc sp.
CGCCAAAATAACAAATGAGTTCGCCAAAATAACAAATGAGTTCGCCAAAATAACAAATGCGTACGCCAAAATAACAAATGTGTTGGCGTAGTCCGCACAACTCTTGGAGACGCTACGCGAACGCGTTCAGCAGTCGCCTGCAAAGGAGCCAGTGCGGTCTTGGGGTCTCCCCAAGTGTTGGAAACCCTACCAAGAGCGCTGCTTCACCGCAAATCTTTGGTGGATGAAGTTTTTCTGACTTGGTGTACACCGTAGTCTAAAAGGAGAAAGATTTAGAGAGAGGTTTTCCAGATACCGTGAAAAGTCAGTTAGTTAGAGAAACCGGATTGATGGCGCACATTACAGCCAATTGCCTACTAAAACATAGGGGGCCCAGAAATATGGAGCTTTTTCCTTAGCAAAAATACCTAATTGGGCCCGCTTGAGTGCCTCGGCTTTATTCACCCCAGCCTTTAGCTGTCGATAGAACTCACTCATTACATCGGTGGTGGAGCGATCATCTATTGACCACAATGTTGCTAGTGTACTGCGTACCCCCGCCCGCATAGCTATCCCAGCCAGTCCCAAAGCTGCTCGTTTGTCTCCCTCAGCAGTTTGACAAGCACTGAGGACGAGTAATTCAATGCCATTAAACCTGTTTTTGTCGCTAACTCGCAGTAGATTATCAAATTCCTTGACCTTAACCAGTTTATCCCAGGTGAGAATAAAGGTTTTTTCAGCATCAGAACTAAATTCACCGTGAGTTGCTAGGTGAACCACGGAGAAGGAAACTGTTTGCAACTTATTTTGCAGGTTTGTTTGGGTAAACTGTTGATTTAACAGTTCTTCACTGTTGGATACCTCAGATTTGATTTCTTTTAATTCTCGTGGTACATTTTCCAATTCGGAAAATTCTTTGCCTTCGACTGGGCGTTTTTCGCTGACTCCGGCAGTTAAAGCATTTAGCTGTACCTGTCGCAAAGGTTTTGGATCAAGGAGTTGCAAACCTGGTGTCAAAGCGATCGCATATTTCTCTACCAGATATTTCTCCTGCTGTTTGTCATAGAGAACCGCCATCGGAATATTCCGCAACTCACCATCTAGTACAAACACTAAGGTTTTTATCCCACTATTGACTAACTCTGTTTGTGCAGGTCGAATTAACCAATCATATATTTGTTGGGACTGCTGCTGAACCCGAACAGTTGCGGTGACATTTAGTAAGTTTTTCCTCAGTTCTGCTATTATGTTTTCCACATCATTTTGAGCTATTGCAGTTTTGTAGTGGCGCAACTCTTGATTAGGCAATTTGAGGATAACATCTAGGCGGTCTGGCAAAATAATTGGATAGATCACTGCTGCTCGTTGGTCTTTTTTGTCAACCACTGGGTCAAGTTCCTGCGTAGGATTTAAACAGGCTGACCGAAAGAAGTTATCCAGTTCTGCCAATTGCAGAGATTCAATTACATCACGAGCAAGCTTTAGATTGTCTTGATTGATACCCTCTTGTGGCGATAGCGATAGTGAAGCGTTAGCGAGTCTTTGAGCGTCAGCGTTAGCGAGTCTGCGTTCGCGTAGCGTCTCGTAGAGAGGGTCTGTGTTAGCCTTTTGTAGAGAAGCGTCTCGTTGGTTTAGCTTCTCGAAGGGAACAGAAGCGGTGCTGCCTTGGGGAGAACGCAACAGCAATTCAACTAACTCTCGATACACCGGTTCGATATTTTCCCGGAAGGAAAACTGAACGTCTGGATTGATGGCGACCAAATCACCACGCAGAGATTGAAGGGTTTTGTAGGCTACATTATAGGATGCGATCGCGCCTTTAATATCTCCCTTTTTTTTCAGTATCCGTCCCAGTTGCCATTGCCACTGATAAGCAATATCCGATGCATTAATACTTTGCGCTCTGAATAAAGCTTTCTCGGTAAGCTCTTGAGCATCAGAAAACTGCCCAGTTTTTTCATACAACTCACCAAGACTACCCATAGCATAAGATTCTGCTCGTCTGTCTTGCAAGCTTTGCGCCTGCTTGATCGCGGTGGACAATTGCTGGGCAATGTTCAGCCATGAGGAGGTATCTATGCTAATTTTTTCTTTTAATTGGGTGAGATTTTGGGCAAACTTAATCCGAGTATATACGGAGGCTCGGCTGGGTGGTAAGTTGCTAATTTCCGACTGAATTTGAGACGACAATGCCAATGCTTCTTGATCTTGCTTTTTCTCCAAAAGTAGATTAAGTAAATTGAGGTGAGCCTGGATGCGTGTGATGGAGGAAACAGATACAGCAGCAGCCTGTTGGTAGTATTGTGAAGCCGCTTCAGTGTCTTGCTGGGCGCGGGCTGTGTTGCCTAAACTGAGTTGAGCCTCAGCGATCGCTTTTGGAGATTGTATTCGCTTTGCCACTGCTAAACTTTTCCCCAACACCAACCGTGATACATTTAAATCACCCACAACTCGGCGGACGTTGCCAAGACTACGCAGCCCTGTGGCTACAATAAGTGAGTCTGGAAGGGTGGTAAGGGTTTGCTGTACTTCGTTTAAAATTTTGTTAGCCTGAAGGTAAAGCCCTAAAGCTTGCAAAGCTTGTGCAGAGTTAATCTGGTTGCGAGTTAATCTAGCTCTGTCGCCTATTTGCTGATAAATATCAGCGGCTTTTTGCCAGGTAGTTAAAGCCGCTTCTGCTTGTCCTTGTGCCAGTTGTAACTGCCCTTGCACATCTAGGGCTTGTGCAATAAGTTGCGAACGCTCACCGGAAGTGCCCGTATTTTCCCCAGACTGTAATAATTTTAAACTTTGGGCGTGAAGCGAAGCTATCGCATTGCGAATCGCTTCCTCAGCTTCAGCCCACAAGCCAAGTTGCTGATAAGCCAAGGAAAGATTACTCAGCGTCATCGCTTCTTGTAATCCATCTTTAGAGGTTTTAAACGCAGCAGCAGCCTGTTGCAAAACTTTGACCGCTTCAGTAAACTGTCCCGTGTCGTATAGTACTTTGCCCTGTTCCACTACGCTTTCTGTTTGGGATGGGCCGCTTTTCAGGGGGATTAGGGAGTAGAAAGTAGGGGATTCAGCATTCACTAGTTCCCTGCTTTCACTACTTCCTTGTTTTCCCCACTCCCCTTGATCGGTCAAATTTTGTATGGCAGAGTAGACAGCAGGAGGTTTTGCCAAAACAGGGGATAAGGCTATGCATAGAAATGCAGTCAACAGCGCTAGGAAAAAATGATTTGGGCATCTCATACGCAATTATTACAGCAGTTTTCTTTTTTTTGAACCACCGAAGTTAGTTCCCCTCTAAAATATGGGTTGAAATGCGATGCCTACGCTTACGCACTTGCAGAATGTGGGGTTTAATGACTCGATAGCGTTCAAAGATAGATAAAATCTGTTGATAAAGAGTTTTTGGTACATCCCTCGCCCCTTTTGGGCGAAAAAAACTAATGATTAAGACTAATTCAAACCATGTTAAAGAGTGGGCGTGGTTTCTCTTGCACTAATGACTAATAACTAATGACTCTGGCGTTGCGGTTTAATTAACCCTCTCCCCATTTCCCCCTTAATACCAATTCACTAAAATTATGAAACAGATGTAAACCCCCAAAGGCAAGTATCTCTAAGTTTTTTAATTGCGAATGGGCGAAAAAGCGAATTGCGAATTGGTATAAAAGGGGAGAATAGGGTTAAAAGGGATAACTTAGCGTAATTACTAGCTTTCTGAAGTTTCCTGGGAGAACTTCTTATGGATAGTTTTAGTGGATTCCCCATCAGCAGCTACCGTTATGAGATAGTCCATTAAACCATCTGAAAAGGGAAGACGTAAATGGAAAGTACCATCGGGTTTGATTTTGATGGAATGGCCACCAATGTTTACGCTTGTATTTGGTTGGGTTGCTCCGTGAATAATCAACTCAGCATCTGCCACAAACCAAAAATCTTCGTGGGAACGATTGAAAACCCGAACATTAGGTGAACGGGCTATGAGTAACCAACGTAGTTTACCGCCTTCGGCATCGCCATCAGCGATATAGCCAATTTCAACCATGTAGTCGCGATCGCTGACGGGAATTGCCACAAAGCGATCACGTGCTACATCTTCACATTCATACTGCTGTACAAGCTGAGGACTTTGATAACTCAAGTCAATCCCAGTCACATCGTAGAGCCGCACTACCAATTGGGAGCCGCCCTGTTGTCGCAGTGCTTCGTTCTGAGCCTTGGAAATGTGCCAAGAGACATAAGCCCACTTGGGAGTGCGGGGTGTGAGCAAAATACTGCTCTCTTCTTCTACATCTACTAAACCAATAGGTGTTTCGCTTGTTAACGCTACATCTTCAACGGTGGAATCTGTATGAACAATAGGTGTTTCGCTTGTTAACGCTACATCTTCAACGGTGGAATCTGTAGGCATTAGACTGAAGACACGAACGATCGCTGAACGGGCGATGAACAACCAGCGTAGTTTACCGCCTTCGGCATCGCCATCAGCGATATAGCCAATTTCAGCTATGTAATCGCGATCGCTGATCGGAATTTCCACAAAGCGA
>NZ_CAXTNP010000435.1:0-4517 GCF_964245575.1 uncultured Nostoc sp.
TCTATCCTCAATTTAGTTTGTTATTGGACTTTTTCTTTTTCCTGATCTTATTTATCATTGCTTTTTTTCACAAGATCAATTGAATATGAGTTTCGTTTTAAGAAAGCTATTTTATTCACTTGATTTTTATAAATTTCCTTTAATATCTTCCTCTGTTTCCTCCAGTTTTGTGCTTGTTTGAGTATTCATTTCATCAATTTTTTAGTTTATTTTATTTGTAAAAGTTTTTATCTCCACAGGTTTAGCAATAACAAAACCTAATGAAAAATCCAGGATTAAATGAGGAATGATTACTATGATATCTGCCTGCAAATTATTTTTTTCTTTTTGCTACTTAAAATAACAAACCTATCTAAATTAAAAATCTTTATTCCCCAAATAAAACCTATCGAACTAGAGACTAAAACCGAGTTAAATTCAGTATATAATGCATAGCTTCCAGATAAAAAAGCTACAACAGCAATTAGTAAAATAGATGCACCAATAGATGCGTACTTATTCTTCTCTGAAGAACGGTTTTCAGGAGACATAGACTCATATGATACGATGTTATTATTGATACTAAAAGCAAATAAAAGAAATTTTTTCAAGCTTGGAAAAGACATTTGAGACTCCTTTAGTAGTGGTTAATGGCATCCGTAAGTTTCTTTAACCCATACCAGTATCTTTATGCTATGTTATGAATCATACAAGAGGAAAAAGTCAGATATTTATTAATTAATTAGGAATACTCAAAAATCGAAAATAGGTAAAAGTCAGCTAAAGTCAGTTGATCAATGAAAATAGTATAATTCTTCTCTAGGAATGTTAGATAATAAATTATTTATATCACTGTATATGAAATTAAAACTAAATATATTGGAAAATGTAAAGGATAGCCTTGATGACAGCAGCAAAATCAAACTTTGAATATCAAATCGGAGGGAGTCTTGAGAGTAATGCTCCTAGCTATGTGAAACGATATGCTGATAGAGAATTTTATGAGCGCTTAAAGTGGGGTCAGTTTTGTTATGTGCTGAACTCGCGGCAGATGGGCAAGTCTAGCTTGCGAGTGCAGATGATGCAAAGGCTACAAGCAGAAGGAATCATCTGTGCGTTTATTGACTTGACAGGAATGGGAACACAGGATGTAACTCCAGAAAAGTGGTATGCAGGGATTGTCCAATCTTTGGTGAGTAGTTGCCAACTGCACTCAAAAATTCAATGGCGGAGTTGGTGGCGTGAGCGGCGAGATTTGCTTTCACCGGTACAGTGTTTGAACAAATTTATTGAAGAAGTACTGTTAGTGGAGGTAAAGCAAAATATAGTTATTTTTATTGATGAAATTGATCGCGTTTTGAGTCAGAATTTCTCTTTGGATGATTTTTTTGCTTTAATTAGATTCTTTTTTCAGCAAAGAGAGGTTAATTATGAATATAGGCGTTTGACTTTTGCACTCTTGGGGGTTGCAAATCCTAACGAACTGATTCAAGATAAAACCCAGACACCATTCAATATTGGCAAGGCGATTGAACTGCAAGGATTTCAGCCTGATGAAGTACAACCGTTAATAGATGGTTTGAAACAGAGAGTGAGCAACCCCGAAAAGGTTATCATGGAGATACTAGAATGGACAGGTGGGCAACCGTTTCTGACGCAAAAGCTGTGTCAATTTATAGTTTTGGAGTCAACTGCTCAAAGATTTTCATCGGTTGAGCAAGTAGTAAGGTCGCACATTGTTGAGAATTGGGAATCTCAAGATGAACCTGAGCATTTGAGGACTATTCGCGATCGCATCTTGTACAGAAATGAAAAACGTACAGGTAGATTATTAGAATTATACCAGCAAATTTTACGTCAAGGAGAAATTTCTGCTGATGGTACTCCTGAACAAATCGAATTACGATTATCAGGGTTAGTAGTTGAGCAACAAGGCAAGCTCAAGGTATATAATCGCATTTACGAAGCTGTATTTAACCACAGTTGGGTTGAGCGTAAATTAACAGAGTTGCGACCTTATGCAGAAGCGATCGCAGCCTGGTCAGCATCAGCTTACCAAGATCAATCCTATCTATTGCGAGGACAAGCTTTACAAGATACCTTAGTTTGGGCATTAGGTAAAAGCCTTGGCGATTTAGATTATCAATTTTTAGCCGCTAGTCAGGAATTAGCTAAACGCCAAGCCCAAATGTCACTGCAAGCACTAGCACAAGCTAATAAACTTTTGGCACAAGCTAGACAAAAAGTCAAGCTAAAAGTTTTGCAACGGCGAATTGGTTGGGGTTGGATACCACGGATTGCTATATTTGTGACTGCACCTATTCTGCTGCTGCGCTTTGGTGGATTGTTGCAGGGTGGTGAGTGGAATATGCTTGACCAGTTTTTTTGCTGGCGGCTGTTGCTAGAATCACCAGAGAAACGGATAGCGATTGTCACTATTGATGAAGAAGATATACAAAAGGTAGGAAAGTGGCCTATCCCCGATCAAGTTTTAGCTAAGGCAATTGCCAATATTAAAGCCCAAAAACCTAGAGCAATTGGTTTAGATATTTTTCGAGATTTGCCTGTAGAACCTGGGCATCAGGATTTGGTTAACATCTTCAAATCAACTTCTAACTTATATGGAATTGAGAAAGTTGGGGGAAGTAAGATTGATATCATTGCCCCTCCTCCCACTCTTGACCCAGAAAGGGTGGGCTTTGCCGATCAGGTTGTGGATGCAGATAATAAGGTGCGTCGTGCATTATTATCAGTAAACGTCTCGCAAAATGAAACACGCTACAGTTTGGCAATGAAACTGGCGCTGCACTATTTAGAGAATGAAAAGATAACCATAGAATTGGTTGACAACGACCCCCAACGTCAAAGGTGGCGTTGGGGTAAAGCAGTGTTTGAAAGGTTTGTGGGTAATGATGGAGGCTACGTTCATGCAGATTCTGGAGGTTATCAGATTTTGCTGAACTTTAGAGGGAATCAGGAAAATTTTGCTACTTTCCCTTTAAGGGATATCTTGGAAAAGCGCATTCCCCCTGATAGTTTACGCGATCGCCTAGTTTTGATTGGCACTACTGCTGCAAGTATTAAAGATATATTTTATACGCCCTATAATATTGGTCTATTTAGTTTTTCGCAGCCGATGAATGGGGTGATTATTCATGCAAACATTATCAGTCAAATAATTAGTGCTGTTCTTGATGATAGACCTTTGCTTCATGTTTGGCAAGAACCCATAGAATGGCTGTGGATTTTAGTTTGGGCGGGATTAGGAGCAGTAGTTAGCCGACAGTTGAGGTGTTCAATTGCGATCTCTGCCAGTATAATCCTTGTTGGTGCTGGGCTTTTGGGGATTGGCTTTTTAGCCTTTTGCTTAGGCTGGTGGTTACCCATCATTCCCTCGCTGTTAGTATTTTTGGGATCAGCAGTCGCCTTAGAGTTGGTTACTCACAAACAACTCGAAAGACTCCAATTCCATCATACTTTGGCACTGCTTTTTGAAATGTGCCAAGACCATCCCCTTGCTGGAGCAATTGCCATTGAATACCTCAAGCAGTCAGAAAGCCAGAAGAATCAGGCTTTTATCGAGCAGCAGTTACGAGAAAAACAGTTAGCCACTTTTACAACCGAAGCGATTGAGTAGCGATCGCTTCTAGCCCTACAGACTTAAGAAAGTCAGTCCAGGTATCTGCTATGACTTGATTATCAGGCTGAGTGTTTTTGATTTGAGCTAGGGCAATGACGGCATCGTACCAAATTCCTTCTTCACTGTAAGCATCTACCTGCTCCAAAGTTGTCCTCTGCTGACTCTGGAGTTGAGGTAAAGCCACACGGTGTACCCACGAGGTAATTACTGGATCGTTAGGGCTAGGTTTTTCCCCACATATCAACGCTAAAGCCCACTGATAATTTTTACCTACTTGCAGAGGGGGTGAGCTATCTGCTGACTTGATGCCAATAATACCAGGTTCACCTTTAATAAGAATGAAGCTTTGGGAATAAAGCTGATTGTCTTCTGTTATCAAGCTTAAGACTACTTGCTTGGCAGATGTTTGGGGCAGATACACTAAAAATGTCGGATGCTCTGCTATAGTCAACCCATAGTTGCTGTCAGTCGGAACAACGGACATTACAGGGATCTGGTTAGATGAAGTGGTTGTTGATGTTGCATCTTGAGGACATTGCCAATTACTACGAGACCCTGCTGATAATGTAAATTTTGGCTTCCCCTGATTTAGTGGTGGTTTGAATATTATCCGCTGGAGTTTTGAGCGATTAGTCGGCCTTGGAATATTTGCATTTGATTGGGCAATTGTTGGTTGCGTCCCCATCAGAAACAACCCGATCGTTATTAGACTAATCAACTGTTGACTATTTAACATGGGTTATCTTTTGGTAAAGTCTAAGCTCTTTAATTAAAGTTCTACTCATTAGTAATGCTCAATTCCGCAAAAATAGCATACTACTTGCTGGCTATAACCAATTACCTATTTAACGTGAGTTCGGGTTAAGATTAGGCGGCAGAAAGCAAATTGTGATCGATG
>NZ_CAXTNP010000436.1:0-4505 GCF_964245575.1 uncultured Nostoc sp.
TCAAAGCTGTAGCCCTTATTTCGTATAGCTTAGAGCTTTTCTTAGTGCCATTCGAAACTAAACCAAAGTTTCGTCTAGATATTCAGTTAAATGGCAACCTCCACCATATAGAGATTGCATTCACTGAACGTTGGCAGCTTAAAGAGCTACTAGATCAGTTACCAGATTTAGGCAAATGGGATACTCGTCTGACTCTAGAGGTACGCTCTTTTAACCAAGATAACGTCTGTCTGCAAGTTACTTCACCTATGCTGTTAGTCTACGAAGGAGATTTAAAGGCTGATGTTAGCAATCCTATTAATGAGCGTCACAACCAAACAGGATTCTGGAGAAACATACCAAACCAACGTCATTTCTTTCTATCGATCAGCCCATTACTGCTAGTCTTTTTGCTAACAGAGTGGCTTTTTCTAGCTGGTACACAATCCTTTACAAGTGTACTTGCCTTTGCTGGTGTACTTGGTAACTCCCTTGTTGGTGGTATTTTCCCAGTTTTACTGTTGGTTTCTAGTCGGCGCAAAGGGGAGTTAATACCCGGAGTGGTCTTCAAGATTCTCAATCATCCATTGTTCAGCGTGGGTATGTACAGCCTATTTTTAGCCATCCTACTTGTCCACGGTCTTTTCATCTGGGAAAATTCTCTGGCGCGAATCTGTGCATTGGGCATTGCTGCGTTGTCCTTGGGAGCAACTCTAGTGATGAAACGCCATGGTGCATTCGCTTCCCGTGTGGTGGTAGAACTACGAGAAGACCAGCAGCAAGGAGGACGATCCTTGTTCACTATTACTGCTGGCGGACAACCAAAAATAGCAGAAGTACTGCTGGGATATGCCGAGGGTGAGCAACATCATCAAACAGCAGCTGTCGAGATGCTATCACTCTCATCCCTACGCTATGCCACGTTCCAGTTACCAAATATGGGGGAAAAAGAATTGAGAGTTTGGGCACACAAAAGTAACTCCCAAGTTGGTTCCAAAATTCTGCCAGCACTTGTAGAAGTGCAGAATGGAAACAAGAATATGCAGTTTGACTTGAAGCTATCTAATGGAAAAATTTTGCTACCTCTAGTGAGCGATCGCTGCTGGTTAAAGTTTACCTTTCCAGAGCGATCGTTGTCTTGAAAAAGGGAGGAGGGAATGGGGAGTGGGGAATAGGAGAAGCAGGGGAAGAATTTCTAACTATTGACTAATGACAAATGACAAATGACCAATGACAAAAAGGTAATTTATGGCACAAATTATTTCAGTTCACTCATTCCGTGGCGGCACTGGTAAATCAAACTTGATTGCCAACATAGCTTCTACTATGGCACTTCAAGGGCAACGTGTAGGGATTATTGATACTGACATTCAATCACCAGGAATTCATGTAATTTTTGGTCTTGATGAGAACAAAATGGTATATACCCTCAACGACTACTTATGGGGACGCTGTAATATTCAAGACGCGGCCTCTGATGTTACTCATGCTCTAATTGCAGAGCATACAACTACAGTCAAGGGAAGTCTTTACTTGGTTCCTTCTAGTATTAAGGCGGGTGAAATTGCCAGGGTTCTACGTGAGGGGTATGATGTAGTCCGGCTCAACGATGGTTTTCAAGAACTCATTCGGACTCTGAAGCTGGACTATCTGTTAATTGATACTCACCCCGGATTGAATGAAGAAACCTTACTTTCCATCGGCATCTCTAATATTCTAATAGTTATCCTGCGTCCAGATAATCAAGACTTCCAAGGTACTGCTGTGACAGTGGATGTAGCTCGTAAACTGAAAGTGCCAAAAATGCTGATGGTAATCAATAAGGCGTTACCAGCATTAGATTTTGCAGACTTGCAAGAACAAGTAGAGAAAATTTATAACGTTCCGGTGGCTGGAATTTTGCCCCTTTCAGAAGACATGGTGCAGTTAGCTAGCAAAGGTATTTTCAGTCTGCACTACTCTGGGCATCCCATCAGTCAGGCAATTAAAGGGATTGCGGATAAGATTACAGGTTTAGTTGTTAGTCGTTGATTAGGAATTAGGAGTTAGGAGTGAGAAGTTAGGAGTTAAGAGTTTATCTCCCCCTGCTTCCCCTGCTCCCCCTATTCCCCTCTTTCAAAATGAGGCTTACCTATGATTGACCAACAATCATTTCGTACTGATGTTCTAACTTACTTTGGAGCAACTGCTGCTCAAGTAGAAGAACTATTGATATATAACCAAAACGTTTTTAAGCACAACAACCTAATTGATTCCGTCCAGTTTCCCTTAAATCCTGAACCCCATGTAGCTGCTTGGGAGGAATACGCGGTTGCGGCAAAAGTTATAGGAGCATTTGAGGCACTCAAGGAGCGCTTGGTGCAGTTGAGATTTCCCATTCAAGAGGGGATAAGCCAGACCCAAGCGTATCGAACTGCCACTCGTAAGGGTGTCGTAGTAGATGGCATGGCAGAGGCGACTGGTTTAATCTTGCAACAACCTCAGCAACTCCAATTAATACTACATCAAAGTTTAGCTGGAACTATCCCAGTATTGTTAGTTAGAAACAGAGAGGATTTTGTCTCTCTAGTACAAGCCTTGACAAAACGAAACGAACCCCAGCCAATCCCTGCGTCTATGGGAGCCTGTATAGTAAGTGGGTTTAACAACTGGGATAGAATTCGTCAGTATCGCCGACAATGGGAAACTCTAAATCCTGGTAATTGCTCTGAAACTAGCTGGACAGAAGAGTTTCAACGGTTAATACCGCAAAAACAGCTTTATCAAGATACATTTATTATTTTGAGTGACGGCTTCTATAGCAACGTTTGTCCAAGCAACCTGGGGTTTGAAGAATCCCAATGGCAGCGCTTATCTTTAACAATTCGGCTGGAACATGAATGTACTCACTACTTCACACGTCGCTTGTTTGGCTCGATGCGAAACAATATACTCGACGAGCTAATTGCCGATTACAGGGGTATTGTAGCCACTATAGGATATTATCGAGCCGATTGGTTCTTGTACTTTCTGGGGTTGGAGTCTTTTCCTAATTACCGGGAAGGAGGCAGACTGCAAAACTACCGGGGTCAACCTCCACTTTCTGATGGGGCATTTGAGATTTTACAGGTGTTAGTGAAGGCAGCCGCTGAAAATTTGCAGCGCTTTCATAGTGAATATGCAAGTGAAGCGATTATCAATAACCAAGCCCAGATATTAGTTGCACTATCTTATCTAACATTAGAGGAATTAGCTACCCCAGAAGCCACCTTGCACATCCAAAAAACTTTAAACAATTTACCAACAACCCTCCCCATATAGGTCTGTGGAGGAGCCTTTTCCAGTAGTGATACAGCGCTGCACCTGTGCGTTTTTCTTCCTTATCCTTAACAAAACATCAGGTAATTAATTTATGAGAGAAGTTTTATTGAAAGAATTAGCTAACAGTGACATTAATTGGATGGTTGCTAAAGGTTATCAAAGGGAAATAGCCCCTGGCACTGTACTCATCGAAGCAGGGAAAACTGCTGATTGCTTACATATTCTTCTGGAAGGGATGTTAACAGTTATTATCTCTCAACCTGATAACAATCCTCTGACTCGTGCTTTTGCAGCCATCGAAGGTGTTGAAAGCACAAGTCAAGAGATTGCGAGATTATCTAGTGGTGAGGTTGTGGGAGAAGTTCCCTTTGTAAGTACATACCTAACAAACACCACTGTTAAGGCTGTAGAAAAATCACTAGTAATGTCGATTCCTCAGTCAGAATTGACAGCAAAATTGCAACAGGATGTGGGTTTTGCTTCACGCCTTTATCGAGCGATCGCAATTATGCTGGCAGATAAACTAGAAAGTATTATCAATCAGCTTGGCCGTCGTAACTTAGCACAAGGTCAGCTGCTAAGAGATGTGCTGTTTGTGTTAGGAGAATTGCATGATAGTGATATCGATTGGATGATAGCTTGTGGGAAACCGCAAAAAATTCCTGCTAATACTGTACTCATCCATGAAAGAGGCCCTGTGGATGCGTTGTATATTCTTTTAAATGGAACAATGTCAATGTCTATTGCTGAGGATGAACGTAATCCATTGACTCGTGCTTTTGCTGCAATAGAAGGTAGTGAAATTTCCGGTAGAGAAATAGCAAGATTATCGAAAGGCGAAATCATCGGAGAAACGCCCTTCATTGATGGTCGCCTACCTTCTGCAACTGTTAAGACGATTGAGGACTCAATTGTTCTGTTGATTTACCGACAGGGATTGGCAGTAAAATTACAGCAGGATATAGGATTTGCATCTCGTTTTTATAGTGCGATCGCTACTTTGCTTTCCAGTAGATTGCAAGGACTACACAGCCGCCTTGGTTATGGTAGGCGGGTTTATAGCAAAGATTTACCGTTAACTGAAAATATGGAATATGAGCATGAATTGAATTATAGCGTTTTAGATGGTGTGGCGATCGCAGGTAAAAGGTTTGATTGGATGGTGGAGAGGTTAGGGACTTCCAAGGAATAAATTACTCAACAAAAATCATAAGCTTACATTTAAA
>NZ_CAXTNP010000437.1:0-4452 GCF_964245575.1 uncultured Nostoc sp.
TCTCGGAAGTTCCTGTTCAGAACTCGAAAGGCCGAGCTTTTTTCTCAATACGTCGAGTTAGGAGGCTGGGAAATCTAAACTTTGCTCAAAAGCGATCAGCAATTCATTCAATGCATCCATGTCAATTAAAAATGCATCATGTCCGTGGGTTGACTTTAGCCACGCCAGTTGAGCATTAGGAATTAAATTTGCCAATTCTTGTTGTTCTACTGGAGGATAGAGGATGTCAGAATCAATGGCGACAACTAAAGTCGGTTGCTGGATGCTTCGCAGAACAGATTCATAATCTGATAAATTAGCAACTGTGCGATCGCGTGCAACATCGTGGCGATCCATTGCGTGGGTGAGGGTGATATAAGTGTTGGCATCAAATCGTTCTGTCAGCTTTTGACCTTGATGCTGTAGGTAACTGGCTATAGCAAACTGCTCAGATGCATCATACTGCCGCCCAAAGCGAATTGTAAAACTATCCCAAGAACGGTAAGTACTCATCGCCATCATCCGCGCAACAGCTAATCCTTGATTTGGGGGCGCATTCAGGGTGTAGTTCCCTCCTTTCCAGTTTGGATCAGCATAAATTGCCTGTCTTTGGGCTTCACTTAATCCAATACACCAAGCGGAATGTCTTCCAGAAACAGCAATGGGTGCGATCGCTTTCACTTTTTCTGCATATAATAACGCCCACTCCAGTGCTTGCATCCCACCGAGTGAACCGCCAATTACTAACCGCAGAGATTGAACACCCAGGTATTCTAGTAGTACAGCTTGCAGGTGAACCATATCTCGGATTGTAATCTTAGGGAAGGATACACCATAAGGCTTTCCCGTTATGGGGTTGATAGTAGTTGGCCCGGTTGTGCCGTAATAACTTCCCAAGATGTTGCTGCATACAATAAAATCGCGTTCTGGATTGAAAGCTTTGCCTAAACCAAACAAAGGTTCCCACCAATCATCAGCGTCAGCCGAACCAGTTAAGGCATGACAAATCAGTACCCCATTATCGCCTTGAGCATTTAACTGTCCCCAGGTGCGATAAGCAACCTGAACCCCAGTTAATGTTTCGCCCCCTTCTAGTTTAAATGGCACCCTCAGCTGGTAAAACTGGGTTTCCGGTGAGATGAAGTCTGAGTAGATCATAGGGAGTGGCGAGTTAGGAGTTAAGAGTTAAGAGTTAGGAGTTAGGAGTGGAGGAGAAGAATTAATAACCAATGCCCAATCCCCAATACCCAATGCCCAATTAACTCCTAACTTGCCGAAATGCCTGCTGGAAATCTTCTTTGATATCGTCGATATGTTCAATTCCCACCGATACTCGCACTAAATCGGGTGTCACACCTGCCGAAAGCTGTTCGTCATCACTTAGCTGTTGATGGGTTGTGGAAGCGGGATGAATAACGAGGGTTTTAGCATCACCAACATTTGCTAAATGACTCGCCAATTTTACATGATTAATAAAAGCTCTACCTGCCTCCAATCCACCTTTGATGCCAAAGTTTAAAACTCCTCCAAACCCATGCCGGAGATATTTCTTCGCTCGTTCATAATAAGGCTGATTAGGAAGTCCCGGATAATTAACCCATAATACTTGCTCTTGTTGCTCTAACCACCGAGCCAATTCTAGGGCATTGCTCACATGACGATCTACACGTAAGGAAAGAGTCTCTAATCCTTGCAGTAAAAGAAAGGCATTAAATGGACTCAAGGACGGGCCAAAATCCCGTAACCCCTCGACTCTGGCGCGGATAATAAAGGCAATGTTGCCAAAGGAAGCAGTAGGCCCAAAGACTTCTTGAAAATTCAGCCCATGATAACCGGGTGATGGCTCAGTAAACAGGGGAAATTTGCCGTTACCCCAATCAAATTTACCCGAATCGACTATTACGCCACCAATGGAAGTACCATGCCCACCAATCCATTTAGTTGCAGATTCCACTACAATATCTGCACCATGTTCAATCGGTCGAGCTAAATACCCACCAGCACCGAAGGTATTATCCACAATTAAAGGTATACCGTTTTCGTGGGCAATGTGAGCTAAAGCGGCAAAGTCGGGAATGTTGAATTGAGGATTACCAATAGTTTCAACGTATAACGCTTTGGTGCGATCGTCGATCGCCTGACGGAAACTTTCTGGCTCATCTCCCTCAACAAACTTGACATTAATACCTAAGCGTGGTAAAGATACTTTAAACTGGTTATATGTTCCCCCATACAAAAAACTAGTGGAAACAATATTATCCCCAGCTTGAGCAATAGTACTGATTGCCAAAAATTGCGCCGCCTGCCCACTAGCCGTTGCTAATGCTGCTACACCCCCTTCTAAAGCAGCAATCCGCTTTTCAAATACATCCGTCGTCGGGTTCATTATCCGCGTGTAAATGTTACCAAATTCCTGGAGAGCAAACAACCGCGCTCCGTGGTCGGCGTCGTCAAAAACATAGGAAGTCGTTTGGTAAATTGGTACAGCGCGAGCATTAGTTCCGGGAGCCGGCTCTTGTCCAGCATGAACTTGCAGGGTTTCAAAACGATATTGTTCAGACATAAGCAGTTCTTTTAGCTTCCAGTTATTTTATAAGTAAATAATATACTATTTCCGCCTTATGTTAGATTAATCAACGGTAATTCGTCAGACTTACCGTATTTTACAGCTATTTTTAGTTGATTAAACATACTGTAAAGGCGCACAGCTAGCTATGCGCCCCTACCAAGGATTGTGGTTCAAATAGATGAAAAACGCTGTAATCTAAAACATTTGTGATACAAAGAGTTTTATCCCTGCAAAAACTGATCTAGGATTTACGCATTGACAAAAAATGCCAAATATGAGTGAGTTTAAAAACCACATCTTTCGTAAGGGTACAGCATTGCTGTGCCCCTACAGCATGGTCTATTTCCGATTGCAGGATAATTAAGAAAAGCCTGAAACAACCTATGCATTGTTAATTCACATTACGATACATAGGTACAGTGCATAAGTCTTATGATCAAGTAACTTAGGGAACCAACATTAAACCAGGATTAATCATCCCTGCTTTTTGAATTGTTGAAAAAGCAGTTTCCCCGATGATGCGATGAGCCGCAGCTGTCGGATGAATGCCATCCCAGAATAAAAACTGGTCTGGGTTACTACAGGTGCGATCGCCAGACAAACATGGACTGGTGACATTGGTAAAGTTAAAGGCTGCCGGATTTGCGTTGGCGTAGCCCGTCGCAGACATCGCATCTCGATACAGCGCGTTGGCATCTAATACCACAATCTCCAGATCGGAATGCTGTTGACTTAGTACTTTAAGCGATCGCCTCAAGCCTTGATTATGTGCTTGTGTTAATGCACTGAGGTTCACAGAATTCGCACTGGTTCTAGTGGCAGGTAACTGTCCTAAATCTGGTAAATTTCCTACCAGAATCTTTTTAGCACCTACATCAATTAAAGAGTTGATTGCCGTTGTCACATTTTTAACAGGAACAGTTGCACTGCTTACCCCTTGCAAATAATCATTTGCCCCTGCCCACAGCACATACAAAGCATCTGAATTCGTCTGTTGATGTGTCTGCGTAAACGACTGCACTTGATTTAGCAAGCTAGGTACATAGCTGTTGCCAACATTGCCAGTAGTCGATCCTCCGTAAGCAAAATTGTTAGTTTGCTTAGAGGAGAGATGGAGGCTTTCGGCAAGATACTCAATCCAAACTCGACCATTCGAGTAACGGCCCTGAAAGTAAGTTGGGTTAGGTGGGTACATTCCTCCTGTCGCCCGGAATACCATCCCTGTATCCGAAAGACTGTCCCCAAATACGTAGAGTTCTGCGATCGGATAAGTTTTATCCATAAATTTTGCCGCTACAACCATGATAAAAATTAAGAGAGCAAGTCCTGTTCTTAAAAGCCACTTTTTTCTTTGCATTAAACTTTTCTGCAAACCCTAAAGACTATAGTTGTTGATGATTGTTATGAGTAAATATTGAGCTTGCAATTGAACACTTCTTTAAGTTAACAAGCTAGCTTGAGGGCTAGTGAGCAAAACCGGATACTTTCAGGTGTGGATTTTGCCAATTGTCTTAATGCAGTTTTCAAATGAATAGACCACACGCAGACCTCGCTTGCATTGCTCTCAAGGCTACAGTGTTGTACACAAGTCTTCTAAAGCTGCCCCACATCTTGCTTTGCAATGCCAATACATCGACCTGTAAAAATTAACGCAAAACTCGGAGATTAATTGTTTTACGATCGCCACTTCACTAATTTTTTTGTTGGACATTGGTTGCATCCTGAGTACAATGCCCAGTTGAGAACTATAAATTGATACTATACTCCAATACGGTTGAGTTTCTCTTTGTTTCAGAGGTGCTGAGTTTGGGACGCTATTAGCTCACGTAGCCAAATGTGTAGCGGATCGTGATCGCAACGCTCATGCCAAATCTGTAGAAAATTGTACTTACCAAGTTCAATCG
>NZ_CAXTNP010000438.1:0-4426 GCF_964245575.1 uncultured Nostoc sp.
ACTCTGGTTAAGCTTTTGTTACATACTTATAAATTTCCCCGCCGACTTACTTACACATTAAAAAGTGGGTGTGGAATTGATAACTTACAATTAGAAACTGCTGACCGAATAAATATGGCATTAGCCACTTATACAATTGTGGCTTGGCGTTTATTATGGCTGACCTACTTTTGACGAGTTAATCCTAATTTACCTTATGATGCTGTTTAAAAAAAGAGTGAATGGTAATCTTTATGTGCGACTATAAACAATAATCCAATTTCACCAGAAAATCCACCTTCTTTGCAAGATGCTGTACGAATGATTGCAACTCTGGATGGTTTTTTAGCTCGAAAAGGTGATGGAGAACCTGGTGTTAAAACTATTTGGCGTGGGCTATGGCGCTTACACGGTATCGCTGCCAATTTATCTCATATTGATCAGTTAATCTTGTTAGGAGTAACTCTATTAAATTTAAGTAATAAGCAATATAGTTTTGCTAATTGCACACAATAAAAACTTAGTTTGCTCCTTGCTTGAATAACTAATTAACCCTTCTATAAGTTTTTATCACTTTTTCAGCAAGCCCTATTTATTATCTGTTGTCAATCCACACAACTATCCCCATTTTTACAAACTTTATAACCCCCATTCTGTACCTAGTAGTGTCACAGAGAATAAATGTAATGTAATCGACCAGGGGGCGATCGCGGATTAAAACACAATGCATTTCAGCAAGTGAAGGAGTTGTGAGGAAAAAGCAGAGAAACTGCACCAGATTCAATCAAGGTAAATCAGCGGATATGAGCAATGGCGATTAAGCAACATTTATTACTTATTTCTGGTAAGTATTGACTTCAGGCAGTAAAGAGGTGCTCGTTCAGCTAAGTTGTTATCAGGGGGGACTTCAGGGTTTTCAAGGAAGTACCACCATTGACTTGCTTTATCCCGTAAAGAACGTAAAAGGTTAGCTACTGTAGCTCCGGTGAGGTCAATCCACTGAGCAAGTCAAGAGTGCAACTTCAATTTAAATTGATTGACCCAATCGTTGTAATTGGTTGAGTAAAAAATCTCAGACCATCAAGCATAATTGCTAAAGGCTTCATTAATTAAATTAATGGGACTTAGGCAAAAAATAGCCATAAAAAAGCCTCAAATGTATATACAGAGAGACTTTGACATTGATTTGCCTAGTTTCTTGATATATCTGGGTTTCAAGCATTTTTGAGCCTTTGGTGTATTTTCCTTGCCCTGTATGGGTTTGAGGCTTGTTTATGCCCCAAAAATGTTTAAGTCCCGATACTCGTTTACTTGGGATGTCTTTTCTCTTATTGATATCTCATCGAAGAACATGATTTTGCTCGGATTTATTTACCCGATCCGATCAGTTTTTGGCTATTGCCACGAGGGCGATCTCTGCAAGGGGCGATCGCACCGCTTCATTGTTCCCTCTTTTTAGTACTTTTGCACTATCTTTAACTTCAGTTGCCCACAGCTTATAGTGTGTGACACTGCTGGGGGTGCAGAATGTGGGTTATAATATAATGTCTGCCTTTCAGCAATGTTAAGAAAGATGCGGATAATGGATAGCCTTTAAGAGAATTTATCTGAAAGCATTTGGAAAAATTAAAACTTCAATCGTTGCTTCTATCACAGGTTAGGATTTTATTCTTGATGCTTTATTTGTATTAGGCTTTTCGTGAATTAGTATTATATGATGTCCGGGCAATTAAGCATAATACCCCCAAGCCCACCCCGCCAAAGCTACGCTTTAGCTCCCCTCGCGCTCTTCGGGAGGGGTTATTTTATTATGGGTAATTTGGCGAACATGATATTATACCAAAGAGCGCAAATCATCTTCAGGCAAATTTTATTGGTTCGCGACGAAAAGTTGCGAACCATATCTCTTTTTCCACATCCCGTGAAAAGTCAGATGTCAGGTAAGTTGGGTTGAAGAATGAAACCCAACTTATAATTTTTCTATTTCAACGATCAGTAGATTAGCCTTTTAAATTTTCGTCGTCTTTCAACTTTTTCCCTACTAAAGCACATGCCGGACAAAAGCCGAACAAACCTGTAATTCCTGTAAAGCAACCACCAATTGCGATCGCACTTTTTGGAATTGGAGCAAGATTAGAAAAAAGTCCACCAACCACCAGTGCAATGCCTATTGTTATCCGAAGCCCTTGTTCCCAAGTATATAGATTTTTACGGTAAATCATGTTGGTGTTCCTTTTGCTGTGATGTAATGAGGAAGAGCCTTGTTTGCCTTCCCCTGATAAGAGATGCAGACACCACAAAAGGATTCAATTCTTTACATTTGTTAACAAATTCAAAAAGGAGAAATTTACCCAGGATTTTTCACAAGTCAAACTCAAAAATTTTGCTTCTTTACCTCAAAACTTTACATAAATTACATAACATACCACCAGTACTTAATGCAAGAGTTGCGCTTACCTTTTTGATTAGTTTATTAGTTTTACTTATCAGAAATTTCTCAACGAGTTGTCTATAAAATGTATTAATACGGTTTTTTAGACAATAATTAATTTCACAGGTATCCATCACAGAGTGATCGCAGAACTTTTCGGTCTACTGACTGTGAATAAGTGGGTGTAGAGAATGAAACAGGGATGCTCAAAGTAGAATGTGATCGCTGGAATGAAAGTGCCTCTATCTTGAAAGAAGAAGCATTGAAAGCAGATGCCTGCTTATTCTGTTGGGTTTAGCGTTGTTTTCAAGATATTTCTTGCTCTGTGGAGGCGACTCTTAACTGCTTCCACAGTAATACCCAAAGTTGTGGCTACCTCTGCCGTTGTCATTTCTTCTAGATGGCGCATGACAATCACTTGTCGGTAGATAAGGGGTAAGTTTTTAATAGCGATCGAAATGTCCTGTGCGATTTGCACTCGATCCCTACTTTGTTCGCGTTCGTCTGGTGGTTCTGCGACAGTATCAAGTGGCAATTCTTTCTGCCTAATTCTCAGTAAGCGATAGCACTCGTGCTTGACAATCGTAAATAGCCACGAAATAAAAGCACTAGTTACTCGTAAAGAACCAATCTTACGCGACATAATCCACAAGGTTTCCTGGAGCGCGTCTTCTGCATCTTCTGGTGTGGCACACAAGGTATGGGCAAAACGCCTGACATTAGTATGATGCTGAATTAACAAGGCATTGATCGCTTCCGTTTTGCCTTTACATGCAGCCTGGATTAATTGTTCGTCATGTTTGGCTTTCAACTTGTGCTCGTTTGGTAATTATTTAGAGTCGGTAGTTATAATAATCGATCCTCAAGTCAAATTGATGATACGTTAATTTCGAGCGTTCGTGCAAGGGGTAACCCCCGATTTCTCACAAAGATTCAGAAAAGAGGGGTCAAAAACTAGGGGGTGTTGCATAAATGCGGGATGATTCAGTTTAATACGGCTATTTCCCAATACTTCAAGTAATGAGGTAGTAATCGAATTGAATACTTCAGCATATCTACGGGCTTAGAATAGCACAACGTTTTTCGATGTAGTCGTGCTAGATAATGACGTAAACGAGTGTTTTCGCCTTCTACTCGGGTCATATATGTTTTACTCACAATATGATCTTCCGGGTTAATAAAACTGGGGTAAACCTTCTATCCATCCGTCACATAAAAATAGCACCGCCAACAGCAAACTTTCCTTCCAGAAAGGTTTAAATGTTTCTGCACTATGATCACCCAGTACCCATTCGTGAGAGGTTAAGGTCAGGTACTATTTGTCAATAAGCAATACTACTTGGGGTATGAGTAGCATTCGCGCAGAAAACCGGGTTAAGAGGTGTTACATGAGTAATACAAACATTTTGAAAAGCTGAAGCCCTTATTTTATCGTTGAGTAGTGACTTGATGATTAGCATTAGTCAATGACCTTTGTTATTAGGAAAATCCTTATCTAATAAGGCTTTTAAGCTTAACCCGATTTTCTGTTCCAATGATATTTATACCCGAATGGCACTAAGAAAAGCTCTAAGCTATACACCATAACCATTACAAGCATTAATAGAATGAAGCAGTGGACGGAGATATGCGTAGGCGTAGCCCGCCATAGGCATCGCTATTTTTTGTAGTGCTGTGAAATGGAGCCGGTAACGGTGCAGGGTTGTCCAAAAAATTTTTAGGTGAATCTATCCCACTAATACCAAAATGTGGTCCGCTACTTTTTTTTTGAATAAGAGGGGGTGTATCACTTTATGGCAGCACGTTTTGAAGGATTGAGTGACTTGGAATGGAGATTATTTGAAGATATATTTCCTCCTAAACCATGCGGGAAATTTTTTTCGAGTCTTGTGCCTTACCCACTGCGAACTAAAAATTTAAAAATATTCAGATTCCCACTAGACAAACTTGTCTGTCCAAAGTATCTTTATTTTATGAGCTTACAAAATTTATCTAGTGACTCCAGTACAAAAATCT
>NZ_CAXTNP010000439.1:0-4425 GCF_964245575.1 uncultured Nostoc sp.
ATAGATATCTAAACCAATAGTTCGTGCTTTGAATTGTCTAAGTTTTTGCAAAGCTAAAGCCAGTGCTCGATCCGATAGTGAACCTTTTCTATGTTCCTGTTCTGGAAGCTTAAAATCATCTTCAGTGATAGTCACCAGCAAAATCCGCGGATCTGTGCCTTCATGCGGACGCAACTGCATTAAATGGTCGAAAGCTTGCAACTCCCATGTTTGTAACATTCCCAACTGTCGGACTCCAATTACCAAAGCTGTTACAACTACACTCAAAATAGTCATTATTTGAAGATGGCGTTTGCTCGGCAAGATTTGATGAGAGTTTCTATTTTCAGACAAAGCAATTTGAAGCTTTCGTTTTTCCAACTCAAGACTTGCAGTTAAAAATTTATAGTCCTGGTTGCTCAAACTCTTACCTTCTGCCCACGCCTGGGCAGACAGCAAAGTTTGCCCCCACAAAAGATGGGATTCATCTTGATAATTCGTTGCCACCCATGCTTTTAGCTCTAACCCATATGGTCGCAAGTTCAATAACGCTTTCTCAATCCAAGTTTGATTAAAAACAGATGCGTAAATGCGATTGTAGACCTTTAACAAACCTTGTTGTTTCACTACCACCCCTGATAGCCGCAATTCCATTTGTTCAGGACTAGCATCTGCTGTTATTTCACCCTTCAATAAAATTTGCTGATACAGTTCCAGTAGCTGCCCAGGGCGCTGTTCACTTCTAAGTATGCGATCGCGAATTGTTTTTATATGCTCCGGTTCATCCTGAGATTCCCAATTCTCGATTACTCTTGAGCAGACTATATTTTCAACACACTTGGACTCATCACCTATTGCAATTGGTAAGTCAGACGAAACAACCAGCTTGCAAAGCTTTTGGGTAAGAAAGGGTTGACCACCTGTCCAAGCTAATATCTCTGTTAAAACTGTTTCAGGATTAATAACTTTTCCGACTAATCCTTGAGCTAATGGCTGGGCTTCATGTTTTTGAAAGCCACTAAGTTGAATTGCTCGACCAATGTTAAATGGGGTACGATTTTTGTCTCGAATCAAATCGTAAGGTGTGGCTACTCCTAGCAATGCAAAGGTAAGACGTTGGTATGCAGGGTTGTCAGACCTTTTGTTATAGCAAGCTCTTAACAGTGCTAAAAAATCATCTTTGAAATTTAATTTCAGGATACTATCAATTTCATCTATAAAAATGACAATTTTTTGAGTTACTTGCTCTAGTAACACTGACTCGATAAACTCACTCAAACGCTCCAGTGGTGACAGCCCCTCATAATCCCCCCACCAAGTTAGTACCTTGACTTTGGGCAGAAAGCTGCGTGACAGCCTACGTATCACACCCAGATACCACTCAGATTGGCTAATGTCTTGGCTACCAATTCCTGTAATGTCAATCACTCCACAAGCAACACCATCTTTTTGCAGTTTGTGCATTGTTTGCACACGCAGGCTGGACTTGCCCATTTGCCGCGAATTAAGTACGTAACAAAATTCCCCTGATTTTAGTCCTTCATAGAAATCTTTGTCTGCTTGCCGCTCTACATAAGTAGGAGCATTAATTTGTAAACTACCTCCAACTTGATAATTGTAAGCCGAGTTTTGTGCATTCTTTGTTGCAGACATCTTATTATTTCGTTATCAGCAATTAGTTGTGCTATAAGGCAATTGATAATTGGGAATTTTAGTTTGATACTAAAATCTCAAAAATTAATATTTAATCTTAATTAAGACGACTAGAAAAATATTGACGATATAATTCGCAACGCCAAGTCACCTTATTTTCGGGACGATGCACCACTAATCCCATACTGTCTAGTTTAAATATTAAATCCGAGTTTAATTCTACTGCTTCTGGTGTTGTTACAACTTGTTTGAATGCTGCTGCCAAATCTAGATCCTGTTTCAGATTCCTTAACTGTCGTCGCAGATGGTCGCGATAAATTCCAGCTTCTTCTGGGGCTGTTTGTAACAACTCCTTTAGTGTAATATCTTGATGCTGAATGTAATACAAAGCTTGCCGTATTAAATAGGGATGCCCTCCCACCATCTTCATTAGTTTTTCTACTTGGGTAGTTGTCCAATTCAGCCTTTTATGATATATTACCAAATTTTCTACCTGTTGTCTATTAAATTCTTGTAATTCGATGCTCAGTCCTATATTGAATGGGGATTGATTTATATCCAAGGGAATGTAAACTTCTTTACTATGAACTAGTATTATCCGCAGCTTTTGCCAAACTTCACTATTGTGATCTCCGTACCTAGCATACTCATACCAAGCCCGTAAAAGACTAAAAAAGTCATCAGCAATGTTGCGGGATGGAAAAATTCGATGCACTTCATCCAAAGCAATTACTATTGGACTGGTGATTTCTTCTAATAGGCACTCTTCAAAATAAGCAGTAGTTTTATCTTTGCTGCCATATATAGTCCAATAATCATTTAACTGCTCAAGTCGTTTTAGTTTTCGACCAACATTTTCACAAAACCAACGTAAAAATATATCTAAATTAGTGAATACTGTATTGTCTGCTAAATCAAAGCTCAATGGTACTATTTGATAACCATGCTCTCTGGCATAATGCATAATCCTTGCCATTAGTGAGGTTTTGCCCATTAGCTTGGGTGCTTTTATCCTAATCAAAGCACCTGGCTGTAAAATTTCTTGATAACAGCGCTCTTCTATGGGAGAGCGTTCAACATAAAAGGCAGAATTAAGAGGAACTTGACCTATAGGCAATTCTGGCTCTGATAGAGGCAGGGGTAGTTCATCGAATCTTTCTTGATCTTTTATAGACTCACTGTTTGCCGATGAGATTTCCTGATATATTAATTGCGATCGTCGCTCTATTGCTGCCCGAAAATTAGTTTTGCTAACTGATTCTCCTAATGCTTGTGAAAGTAAATTCCACAATTGAGGTCCAGCCTGTTGACTAATATATTTATACGTGTACTTCAATTCTGTAGCAATATCTTCATAACTCTTACCTTCCCAAGAACCTTGAAATACATTAATTTGAAGGTCAGTTAGGTACTGTTTTTTAGAGGTAAAAGTTGCTCGGTTGACAATGTTTAACGCTTCTTGAAATTCCATGACTTAATAATGTATAAAAATTAATTTTATCTAAATTTACAACTTGTTATACTTGATTTAGGGAAGAATATAGGCTTTTATATCTGAGAAAATTAGTTTTTGTGAGTTTTTATAAACTTTCTCAACTCAATCGAGAGTTTTAAATTTATTTGTATATTTTTCACTCCGAAATTAATGTGAGTTTATATGAGTTTATCAGGATAGACAAGTTTTGGGGAATATATCAAACTAATTTATACAAGGTTACTTTAAAACAAAGTAGCTTGTAAAACGTTGGTAGCAAGAGGTTTCAATCATGTTCTTGATAATCTTTGACAGCAAAATTCAAAAGAAACAAAAAAACAAAATAAAAGACATCAGCATGGACAACTGTTAAGTAAGCTAGACTCAGTAGACCGAAAAATTTTCCATAAGCTTTATCAACCGTTGATTTGAGCAAGTGTACACCATTCACTGCAATCGTCTTATGAGCTAATAGTACGCTTGTAAAGATGACACCTTAGTGCTTAATGCTTGTGTAGGAGTGTAAGGTAGTCCTGTCAAGGTGACTTTTGATCAGAGAATTATCCCAAAAGCGATTGTCACAGAACGTAGAGCAAGGATGGAATGGCACGCTTGTTTTCGCCAAATCCATAAGATATAAGGTTTTTGGATGCAAGGGTCTAGGGATGTAAGAAAAAACTAAGAACTAAATAAAAATATTTAGAGGTTGTTTGAAAAGGGTCGGCTTGAGCCTCAAGTGCAACTCAGGGGCGCAATCTCAAATCTCAAAACTCCGATTATCTCGTGGCAGTTTCTCGGTAACCAGGGTAGTGAAACACACCCTTGAGGACTTTTCAAACATCCTCTTAGAAATCAACGCTTTTTCCTTACACCCTACACTCTTCCCTGATAAAAGTTTCACGTTTTTTAGTGCCATTCAAGGCAGAGCTTTAGAGGGATTAAGTGATCTGATGAGTGTAATGCAAGCTGATCAAACTACCCTGAGCCAGGATTTACTTTATCCTGCCCGTACATAGCAGAACTTACGCATTGACAAAATAGGCAGAGAATGCATGGAATAAATCAGGAAAAAATAAGCGATCGCTAATCACCAAAGGCATTGAAAGACGGATAATACTGAGGTTGTCTGCATTAAGGGTGACGACTATCAGAGCGACTACCAAGCCATCGACCGCCAACTGTGACCTTAATATTTATACTCTGTTTTTACTGGCAGAATCAAAGTACCCAGGCTGCACACGTTTGGCAGAAATCATGGAAGATTTGTCTCACGATAGTGTCAACAGATTTTTGCTGCGTGAGCGGTATGAACCCAAAGA